>JAJZZB010000021.1 GCA_021797795.1 Actinomycetes bacterium
GCGGGGTCTCCGGTCGGGCACGGGACAGCCCTTCAGCGCACCCATCGTCCACCACATCCGCGTGCGCTATCGGCTTGCAGCGCGCGAAGACCGCCTTCGACGCCGAGGCTTGCTCAGCGTGACGGAGACCGCAGCGGCGCTCGGTGTGTGCACGACCACGGTGAAGGTCTGGCACCGAGAGGGCCGTCTCGTCGGCGAGCGGGTCAACCACAAGGGCGAGTGCTACTTCGTCGTTCCTGCGGAGACGCCCCGCAAGCCGATCGGACGTCCCCCAGGCAGCAAGAATCGACCGAAGGAGAGCTCTACTCCCGGAACCGACCAAGGAGGCGCAGTGTGAAACACAACCTTTGCGCTTGGCGTCCCGGGCCTGGCAGGCCTTGACCTCGACCTGATGGTGGGCGGCGAAGTCGATCGTCGGGGGATGGAGGACGAATCGCCTCCCCTGTGAGGTGCCGAGCGCCCCCATCCGATCGGTGCGGGCAACCTTGGGCACGCCGCCGGCCTGCTCGAACCCCCGGACGAGGCCCTCCATCGTGTGCTCCCGGTCGACCGAGGTGGTGAACCACCAGAACAGGTGCCGGCTCCAGCAGAGCACCAGCCCGAAGCACCACAAGGTGTCGGCGATCCCGAAGGCCCGACCCCGCTCGGAGCAGTCCGAGAAGTCGAACTGGCACTCCTCGGCCGGCCCGGTCTCGATCGGGACCGACACCTGGGGAGCCACCCGGAACCGGGGGCCGCGCCGGGCCCGGACGTGGCGCACCACGCTCGGGTAGGAGCCCGTGTACCCCTCGGCCGAGACGATCTCGTAGACACTCGTGGCCAGCAGCTTCGACGGCGGAGCGATCAACTGGTCGATGCGCTTGGCCCAGCGGTCGCCGACCGCCCGTTCGGCCGGGTTCACCTGTCGCTTGGGCGGTGGCCCACCCGCCTTCAGCCACTTGGAGACCGTGGCCGGGTGGTACTCCACCTCGGCGGCGATCTCCTTGATGCTCCAGCCTTGTCGCTGGAGCTCCAGTACTCGGTTCACGTACTCCTCCTGGGTCAACATGACGGTGGTCCCTCCGGTCCTCGGTTGCTTGGCGCTACCGAGGCTGGAGGGTCTTCCACCGCCGGTGGTGGATCCCTTGGAGGAGCGCTACCGGATCAGGTCAGCAACGCGAATTCTGTTGATCGCCGATCGCGAGTTCTGGTGATCGTCCACAACGATCGCGGTCGAGATCGTCATGCCTCCCCTCGGACTCCCGCTGTGGGCGCACCTCTTGTTCGAAGTGCTTGAGCTCGTCACCCACGCGGTGCTGAGACGTGCAGGGTCCCCCGATATTTAGTACGCGTTGACCGACGAAGAGCTTGCAACCGTTCCGCTAACCCGCCACGCCTTCCATGGCGACTGGAACTACACGATTGCTCACGCAAACTCTCGGTGAGCCCTTAGCCACGAGGAAACCGCGAGTCGATCAGTGTTCTCAGCTGCCGCCGCCACTCCTTGGCAAAGGCGCCGACCCTCTGCAGTGCACGATCACGATGTGCCATGAACTCCGGCAGGGCGCCCGACGGCAAGAACGACAGTTTCGCTACCACGACCGTTCAAGTGAGGCCTTCACATAAGCCAGTGAGCAGGCCCGCTCGCAGGCCCAGGCGGCGGCACGCGCGGGTTCGAGCGGGCTCGACCACGCCTCCTCCACAGGCTCACGGCGCACCCCGCTGCTGGCGTCTCGTGCGCGGGTCGGCCTCGAGCGCTTCGATGCCGAGCTGCTCGATGCGGCGGATCAGCTCGTGGATCCGGCGGTCGTTGGAGATCCAGGCCTCGTAGTCCTCGTGCTGCTCGGGCGAGAGGAAGCGCCCGACCGTCTTTGACGCCAGCTTTCGCGTCCACTGGTAGTAGGGGCCATGCCGCCGGTCGCGCTCGGCGTGGCAGGCGCAGTTGGGCCGCCCGCAGACCATGTGGCGCTCGACGATCGATCCCGGCAGCACCGAGCCCGTACGCACGATCGCAGCCAGCTCGTCGGCGATGCGGCGGGCCTCGGCGAGATGCGTCCGTGTAGGGGCCATCTCCGAAGCTTCCCATCGGGGATCCACCGGCTCGGCCATGTCCTACGGTATACATACTGACTATGGAGGCGCCAGTCGTCTCGCAGGTGGTGTCGACATGGCGGCCGCGGCTCGTCGGCGAGGCCGAGGCGGACTTCGCCCGACGTGTCGTGTCGGCCTGCGGCCCGACAAGTGCCGCCCGGGCGCGCTCGCTGTTGTGGGCGACGTCGCGACTTGCCGCCTTCGGCGCGTGGGCGGGTCTCGAGGCAGACGAGTCCGCTCTCTTGAGAGAAGGCGTGATCGAGCGCTTCGTGCTCGTCGGTCTCGGCTCGGCGTCGGGGTCTCGGCGGCGCACCGTGCGGGCCAACCTGCGCTTTGTCGGCCGTCGTGTCGTGCCCGAGCAGTTCCCGCCCGACGTGGTGCCAGTGGAGCGCCTCCGGTCGCCTCAGCCCTACTCGCCACAGGAGATCGCCTCCTACCTCGGCCTCGCGGCGGCCCAGCCGACGCTCGCACGCAGGATGCGGGCGGCCGGGCTCGTCTGCCTCGGGGCGGGGGCGGGCCTGCTCGGGGCGGACCTGCGCCAGGTCCGGGGCTCAGACGTCGTCTCGGTGTCCGGTGTGCTGTGCGTGCGGGTCGTCGGCCGCCGCCAGCGGACCGTTCCGGTACTCAACGCCTACGAGGAGCGACTGGCCGAGTCGGCTCACTACGCCGGCGACGGCTTTCTGATCGGCGGGGTGAGCCCGGAGCGCCACAACGTCACCCACCGCCTCGTCGACTCCCTCTCTCGCGGGTCCGACCTCGGCCGCCTCTCGGTCCCGCGCCTTCGCGCGAGCTGGCTGTCGGGCCTCGCTGTGGCGGCCGGGCTGCCCGAGCTGCTCGCAGCGGCCGGGCTGTCGGACTCAAAGGCGCTGTTCGACCTCGTCTCCTACCTGCCCGTCCCGGGCCCGGACGAGGTCGTGTCGGTCCTCAGGGCCCTCGGTGGGACGAAGCCTTCCTGAGCTCGAGGCGCTCCTCGATGCCTCGGGGGTGGCCGAGCGCCTCGAGTCGGCCATGCCGGCAGGCGGCCGCCCTCGCCAGCTTCCCGTGCGCAGCCTCCTGCTCGGCTTGATGCTCGCAGCTGCTGACGACCGGCCGGCCCACCTCACCCGCGCCCACCGGGCGCTCTGCTCGCTTCCTCCTCCTGATCGCGAGCGCCTCCAGGTGAGCGTCGTGTGGCGCTCGGGCCCCCACGAGCTCACCTACCGCCAGCTCGAGCACACGACGAGGAGGCTGCTCGGCCTGTTCGGGGCCGAGTGCTGCGAGGGAGGGCCCGGGCCACTCCTCGTAGCTGTCACCGACGCCCTCTGTGAGGCGAGCATCCGAGCGAGCCCGGTCACAGGACGAGACCTCGCCGTCGACTGGACCGACGTCGAGACCTTCGCCCGGCCGGCCTCGGCCGGACGCGCCTCGGCCGACCCCGACGCCTCCTTCGGGCATCGAAGGGGGGATGCACCTGGCCAGCAGCACGAGCTCTTCTTCGGCTACTACGCCCAGTTCGCCACCACCGTCTCAGAGGTGGGAGGGCCACCGGTGCCCGAGCTCGTGCGGCGCATGCTCGTCACCTCCTGTCACCTCGACCCGCCACCTGCCTTCGTGCCCGTCCTCTCGCGGCTGTGGTCGTCGGGCGCGGCGCCGGGCGACGTGCTCGCCGACTGCGGCTACTCCCACAGACGACCCGAGCAGTGGGCCCTCCCGCTGCGACAGATGGGCGCCCGCCTCGTCCAGGACCTCCATCCCCACGACCGCGGCACGAAGGGCACCTACGGCGGTGCGGTGATCTGGAACGGGGAGCTCTACTGCCCGGCGACCCCGAGAGCCCTCTTCGACCTCGGACCGCTCGCACGCGGCGCCTCGGGCGACGAGCAGGCCGCTCACGACCGCTCCTTCTCCGAGCTGTCCCGGTACCGCCTCGGGCGGATCTCATCAGATGACGGGGACGGCTACCACCGCGTCATCTGTCCAGCGGTCGCCTCGAAGCTGCGCTGCCCGCTGCGGGCCTCCTCGATGTCGCTTCCCTACGACCGCCCCGAGGTGACCTCGCCGCCCGACCACCCGCCGACGTGCTGCGAACGCCAGACGATGACGATCCCGCCCCAGGTGGCCGAGAAGACGGCCCAGCGCCACCCCTACCCCGGACCCGAGTGGCGGCGCAGCTACGACCGCCGCTCGGCGGCCGAGCGGGCGAACGCCACCTTGAAGGACCCGTCGCGCGTCTCGGTCGAGCGGGGCTGGTGCCGGCTCATGGGCCTGCCGGCGATGACGCTCATGCTCGCCTGCCTCGTCGTCGTTCGGAACCTGCGCGTGATCGACTCCTTCGAGGGGTCCCAACGTCGCCCCGGACCACCGGCCCGACGCTCACGCCGCCGCGTCAGCCTCGCCGTGCTCGCGCAGGCACCGCCCTGAGCCGCCTGCACCGATGCAGAGGAGCGGCGCTGTCGGGCTTCACCGCGCCCTTCTCGCGACACCGCCCCGAGACTTTCGCCTACGGGGCCACTGTCACAGGCATATGTGAAGATGACGTCGACACTTCTGTGAAGACGTCCAAGTCGGGAAGGCGGGATTCGAACCCGCGACCTCAGCGTCCCGAACGCTGCGCGCTAACCAAGCTGCGCCACTTCCCGTCCGCGGTGTGACCCGCGAAGCGCCATCGTACTCGCTGTGCCGCCGTCCCACTCCAGTCACCGGCGTTGAGTCTCAGGCGTCTTCCTCGGAGAACAAGCCGTCGGGCGGGGCGTGCACGATGACCTTGTCGATCCGTCGGCGGTCCATCTCCGTCACGCGGTAGACCCAGCCTTCGTGCTCGGCCGCGTCTCCCTCCTCCGGGATCCGGCCGAGGAGCTCGAACAGGAAGCCTCCGAGGGTCACGTACTCGCCCTCCGGGATCGGCGCGCCGGTCTGCTCCCTCACGTCGTCGACGGAGGCCGACCCGTCGACCAGCCAACGCGTCTGGTCCACCCGCTCGATCTCGGGCTGATGGGTACCGCCGTACTCGTCCTGGATGTCGCCCACGAGCTCGCTCACGAGGTCATTGATCGTGAGGACCCCGGACACCCCACCGTGTTCGTCGACGACGACGGCGAAGCTCCTCCGCGCCTTGCGCATCTCGGCGAGCAGCTCGAGGACGAGGCGGCTCTCGGGCACCACGTATGGCTCTCGCAGGCGCTTTGTGACCTCGAGGTCGCTCGGCACCTGGCGGCTTCCGAGCGGCCCGAGGTGGAAGACGTCCTTCACGTACAGCACCCCGACCAGCCGGTCGAGGTCCTCCCGGTAGACGGGCAGGTGCGAGTGACCGGACCGGCGGACGGCGCTGGCGACGTCCTGGTAGGAGATCGGCTCGTCCAGCGCCACCACGTCGACCCGGGGCGTCATCACCTCGCGGGCGGTGGTGTCCCTGAGGGCGACGAGCCGGCGCTGGATCTCGAGCTCGAGCTCAGAGCGACGGGCGACCGCCTCCGGCTCTGCTGCCCGCCGACGACGTCGTCGTCGCAACACGAGGTGCCTCCCGGCTCCGCCGCCTCCTACTGCGCGAGCTCGGCCGGGAGCGGGAGCGGTTTGTAGGACTCGTCGTAGTAGGTCCCGCCGTCGATCAGAGCCTTCGCCGCGCGGCGGAGCCTGATCGAGTCGAAGGGCTTCACGATCCAACCCTCGGCGTCCGAGCGACGGGCGAGGAAGACATCGGCCCTCCGGTCCATCAAGATGAGGACCGGGACGTGGGGCAGGCGACCACCCGACTCCTCCAGTCGCAGGTCGAGGCAGATGGCGATTCCGCCCATGCTTCCGACCTGCATGTCCGTCACGACGAGATCCGGCGGGTCGGCAGCGACCTCCTCACGGACCAGCTCGCCGGAGTGGACTTCGTGGACGACGGTGTCGTTGTCCTCGAGAGCCGACCGCACATCCGCGAGGACCGACGGAGCGTCGCTGACGACGATGATGTCAGGCACGACCGGAGGCTACCTGGCCGAGGATGTACTCGGCCACGAGCGAGAGCCCATCCAGGTCGTGGACGTCGTCGCGCAGGTACGGGATCTCGACGATCGCTCCCTCGACCCCGTCCTCGAGCTGGGCGAGGTAGCCACGTTCCTGGTCGGCCATCTGCTCGAGGTCCCGGAGGTTCTCCCGCAGCTGTGCGAGCAAACGGGTGGCCTCCGCCTCTCCCTCGGGGACCGGGCCCGCCTCGGTTGCGGGCCCCCCGACGATGCCCGGACCGAGCTCTCCGGCCGTGAAGTCCGGGTGTACCCGGTTCATGATGAGACCGGCGACCGGCCTGTTCGCCTCGGCGAGGCGTGCGGAGAAGTAGTGGGCCTCGCTGATCGAGTCCCGTCGCGGTGCGGCGACGAGGACGAAGGCCGTGCCGGGATCGGCCAGAAGTTGCTCGACCCGATTCGCACGATCGCGAAAGCCCTGCTCCATGCCCTCGAAGGCACGGAAGAAGGCGACCGAGTCCTCGACGATCTCGCCTCCGGCCACCCGGGAGATGGTCCGGAGCAGCGCCTGGGACGCCACCGAGAGCGCCTTGAGCGAGGCGCGGCCCGGCATGAGGAGGAGTCGGAAGACCCGGTTCTCGAGGAACCGGGTGAGCCGGCCCGGTGCGTCGAGGAAGTCGAGGGCGTTGCGAGTCGGCGGGGTGTCGACCACGACGAGGTCGAAGTCGCCCGACTCGTGCAGCTCGTAGAGCTTCTCGGCGGCCATGTACTCCTGGGTCCCCGACAGCGCCGAGGTCAGGTTGCGGTACAGCCGGTTCGACAGGATGCGCGCCGCCTGCTCGGGCGACTCCGAGTACCGCTCGACGAGCTCGTCGAAGGTCCCCTTGGCGTCCAGCATCAGAGCGAAGAGCTCTCCGGGCCAGTCCCCTTCGATCCTTCGCGGCGAGTTCTCGAGCTCGCCGATGCCGAGGGCGTCGGCGAGACGGCGGGCCGGGTCGATCGTGACGACACAGCTCCGGCGGCCCTCCCTGGCGCCGGCGAGAGCGACGGCGGCAGAGGTGGTCGTCTTGCCCGCTCCCCCCGAGCCGGAGCAGATGATGATCGATCGCTCCCTCACGAGGCTGGGGAGCCCGGCTGGTCGCTGTGGCTCCGATGCCCGCCCGGTCATCAGCCGGCCTCCCGTTCGCGCGTCGTCTCGGGGAGTTCGTCGATCGCTCGACCGAGAGCCTCGGCGAGCGGGCCGACGTCCTCGGGCCCGATCTCCGCCTTGAAGACGTAGGGGAGCTTCAGCTCGGGCAGCGGGAGGCCCTCCACGAGCCGCTGGAGCTGCTCGTATTGCAGGAGCTGGCGGCCGCGGCGGAAGGCGGCCGCGCCCGAGAGCGCCGCCAGCTCGTCCGGACCGAGCTCGACCCCTGCCTTCCTCGCCACCTCCCCCACTTCCGCTCCGATCCCGTCGATCGGGTCGTAGCAGGCGTTCACCACGACAGGGGTGAGCAGGACGCCGACCTCGTCCTCGAACCGGTAGGCGGTCTCGATGAGCTCGTTCACCGGTGTCTCCTCCGGCAGGGTGACGAGCATCACCTGGCAGCGCTTCGGGTCGTGCAGCATCTCGACGACGTCGGAGGCCTGAGAGCGCAGGGGACCGCCCCTCGCCGCGTCCATGAGGCCGCTCGCGCTGGTGAGGAACCGGACGGCATGCCCGGTGGCCGGTGCGTCGAGGACGACGAGGTCGGCCGCGCCGGCGCGCTCGATCTGCTTCACCTTCCCGAGCACGAGGATCTCACGGATGCCGGGGATTGCCGTCGCAACGACGTCGAGCACGCCAGTCGAGACGAGGCGCTTCGCCACCCGCCTCAACCCATGGTCCATCAGGTACTCGAGGAGGGCGTCGTCGGGGGTGATCACGCGCGCCCGGATCGACCCCCGGCCCCGGTCGCCCTCCTCCGGGGCGGCGTAGAGCGTCTGCTCCTCATAGGAGAGGCCGCTCCCGGCTCCGAGGAGGGCAGGAAGGGCTCCGCCGCTGTCGAGCGCGACGACAAGGACGTCGAGGCCGACGTCGGCGGCCATGCGGGCGAGCGCGGCCGCCACCGTCGTCTTGCCGACTCCGCCCTTCCCAGCCACGACCAGGACCTTGCTCTGCCGGCAGAACGTCTCCCTGTCCATTCCGAGGCGACACTACCGGCCCTCGTGCACCGCCCTCGTTTCTTCACCGACCCCTTGTGCCGCTCGAACACCAGCAGTATCGTCGCGGCAGCGCTCCTGCTAGCAGGAGTGACGAGCGCCGTCTGCCCGCGGGTGCGTCCGCATTGGTCCGGCGCGGACCGAAGCGGGAGCGCCGACGGTCTCAGGCGGCTGAACACCAGGTGACCGAAGAGGAGGGGCAGTGGTCGCCAATCACCACGAGGAAGAGTGGCAGGTACGGGCTGCCTGCCGGGGGCCGCAGGCCATCGTCTTCTTCCCGCCGTCGTACGTCGAGCGCAAGGACGAGCGTGTCAGCCGGGAGCGGGAGGCGAAGGAGATCTGCGCCCTCTGCCCAGTCCGCGAGGACTGCCTCGCCTACGCGCTCCGGATCAGGGAACCACACGGCGTCTGGGGGGGCCTCAACGAGACCGAACGGCGCCAACTGCTCGAGCGCGGCGTCAGCTCCCGGGTGCGTCTGGCCCGTCGAGCACACTGAACAGCCGGCTCCGATCGCGCCATTGGGCTGCGGATAAACCGGTATCTCTCCGGCGCGTTGGGTACGTTTCCGTCGTGTTTCGACTCCCGTCGATCCTGGCCGTCTGGAGCCGCCTCAGCTCGGTGACCCCGCTCAGGACTGCCATGCGGGACGAGGTGTGCCGAATCGCACGCCGTTCCTACGGCTACGGCGTCGTGGAGGGCTGCGGCGAGACGGTGGTGCTCGTGCACGGATGGGGCCTCTCACACCACTCCTACCGGGCGGCCGCCGAGGCCATCGCCGCCAAGGGCTTCCGGGTGGTCGTTCCGGATCTGCCCGGCTTCGGCATCAGCTCGGAGCTTCCGCTCTTCCCGGCCTCGCTCCCTGCCTACGCACAGGCGATGCGGCGCTTCCTCGAGGGGTGCGACGACGTCGCCGGTGAGCCCGTGCACCTCGTCGGGCACTCCTTCGGGGGCGCCGTGGCGGCCCAGCTCGCCCACGACGCCCCGGAGCTCGTCCGGACGCTGACCCTCGTCTCCTCCGTCGCCGGGGTCACCTGGGAGCGGGGCGAGCAGGGAGAGCGCCTTCTCGCCGAGCGACCGCTCTGGGACTGGGGCCTCCACCTCGCCCGGGAGTTCCCCACGACCAAGCGCTTCCCCGTCGCCGCCATGGGGGTCCTCCGGGACCTCTCGCACAACCTCGTCTGGCACTTCCCCAACATGAGCGTCGTCGCCGCCATTATCTTGAGGAGCGACCTGCGCGAGGAGCTGGCCCGGGTGCGCGAGGGCGGCGTTCCTGCTGCGGTCATCTGGGCCGCCGACGACCGGGTCATCACCCGGGCCTGCTTCGACGACCAGTGCGAGGCGCTCGGGATCGACGGGAGGGTCGTCCAGGGCGGCCACGGGTGGCCCCTCACCGAGCCCGACTCGTTCGCCGCCACCGTGGGTGACATCATTCGTGGCGTGCAGACTCCGGCGGAGCGGGCGGAGGCAAGCTGACGGACTCGATCGCCCCGCTCCCGGCGTCGACGATCATGCTCGTCCGGGACACCCGGGTGGGCATGGAGGTCCTCATGCTGCGCCGCAACCTCGCCTCGAGCTGGCTCGGCGGCGTCCATCTCTTCCCCGGAGGGGCCGTCGACGAGGACGACGCCCTGGAGGCGATCGCCGAGCGGTCCCTCGCCCGCAGCGACAGGGAGGCGAGCCGGTTGCTCGGGCTCGAGGCCGGCGGCCTCGCCTACCACGTCGCCGCCATCCGGGAGTGCTTCGAGGAGGCCGGCGTCCTGCTCGCCTCCCGCCGCGACGGCGGCCTGATCGACTTCTCCGACCCGGCCACCGCCAAGCGGTTCCTCGAGCACCGGCGGGCCCTCAACGCCAGCGAGAAGAGCTTCACCGAGCTCTGTGGCGAGGAGGACCTCCGGCTCGACACCGGCGACGTCCACTACTTCAGCCACTGGATCACCCCGGAGGGCTCCCCGCGGCGCTACGACACCCGGTTCTTCGTGGCCGCCATGCCCGAGGGCCAGAGCCCGTTGCAGGACGACATAGAGGTCATCGACTCGGTCTTCATCCGGCCGGAGGATGCGCTCGAGCGCCACCACGCCGGGGAGATCGACGTGCTCTTCCCAACCATGAAGAACCTGGAGGCGATCGCCCGCTTCGAGACGACCGGCGAGCTGATCGCGGCCTCGGATGCGAGCACGGTGCCGACCATCCTCCCGAAGGTCGTCGTGGCCGAGCATGCCGTCCGGTTCCTGCTCCCCGGCGACGAGGGCTACGAGACGACGATCGGCGTCGGCGAGAACGTCGCCTTCCCCGACCGCTCGCACGGTCCCGAGAAGGCCCCGGAGTGAGCCTTTCGCAGCGCGCCTTCGAGGTGCCGGTCCCCGGCGAGCTCGTCGAGCTCGCGCCTCGGGTGCTACGCATCACCGCCCCCAACCCGTCGCTCATGACGGGGCCGGGGACCAACACCTATCTCGTCGGGGAGCGCGACCTCCTCGCCATCGACCCCGGCCCGGCCGACGACGGTCACCTCGATGCCGTCGCGGCGGCCGCCGCCGGGCGCGGCCGGCTCCGGGCGGTCCTCGTGACCCACCACCACGCCGACCATGCCCCGGGAGCCCGCGGCCTGGCCGACAGGACCGGCGCCGAGGTGCTCGGCTACGAGGAGCGGGAGACCTACTCGCCGGACCGGCTCGTCCGGGAGGGCGATCTCGTCGAGCTCGGCGACGTGGCGCTCCGGGCGGTCCACACGCCGGGGCACGCATCGGACCATCTCTGCTTCCTCACCGAGACGCCGGACCGGCTGCTCTTCTCCGGGGACCACGTGATGGGGGGATCCACGGTGGTCATCGCACCGCCCGACGGCGACATGGCTTCGTATCTCGACTCCCTCGACCGCCTGCTCGGTGAGCGCCCTCCCGTCGAGAGGATCGTCCCCGGCCACGGCCCGCTCATGTCCGACGCCCGGGCCGTCCTGATCGGCTACCGGGCCCACCGGCTCGCACGGGAGGCCGCCGTGCTCGCCGCTTTGGCGCGGCGCAGGCGGGCGAGCGTCGAGGAGCTCGTCGCCGACGTCTACACCGACGTAGCCGAGGCACTCCACCCGGTCGCCCGCTACTCGGTCTGGGCCCACCTGCTCAAGTTCCGGGACGAGGGCCTCGCGAGGAGCACCGCACCCGACCGCCTCGGGGCGACCTGGGAGGCAACCGGCTAGCCGGCCGAGGCCGCCCGGCGGCCCGCCCGAACCGAGGGTCGTTCCGGCGCCTTCGATCAGCCGGCCGGGTCAGGCTCCGAGGTGCCTGCCCAGTGCTCGCCCCAGAACCTGGGCTGCTGGCTGCCGTCGACGTCGCTCAGGCCGTGCTCGCTGGCGAGGGCGGGCGTGGTGGGCAACCGCACGGACTGGTCGGACGTGCGGGTCCCTGGCGGGGGTGGCGACGGCCCTTCCGGGGAACTCGGCCGACTCGGTCCTGGAAATCTCCTCCTCGCTCAGCTGCAATCCGCTCGAAGGGCATGAAGCCCGGTGAGACGGCGACGCAGGCGACACGGTGCGGCCGGAGGTCGTCTGCCATCTCTCGGTCAGCTTGTTGGTGCCGTTCTTCACGACCTCGTAGAAGGCATGCGCGTGAGGGGATCGAGGTGAGGTCACGATCAGCCCGCGTCCGGCACCGACCATCATCGGGGCGGCGAGGACCGAGGCGTATGCCGTCGCCCGAAGGCCGCCGCCGAACATGAGATCCCAATGGCACCACTCGATCTCCCACAAGGAGAGGTCGCTCGAGGGCGAGAACTCGTACCCGCTCCATGCGTTGTCGACGATCAGGTCGGGCCTCCCTACTCGTGGCGGATCCGATCGAAGACCCCCTCGACCTGCCGGTCGTCGGTGTGGTCGCAGCGGAGCGCGGCGCCGTTGCCACCGCGGGCGGAGATCTCGTCGACCGTCTGCTCGATGGTGCCCGGCCGTCAGAGGGTCGTCGGCCCGCCACGCACGCTGCGACCGGTGAGCTAGACCGTGGCGCCCCGCTCCCCGGCGACGAGAGCGATGCCCTTGCCCGCCCCCCGGCTCGCCCCGGTGACGAGCGCCACCCTGGCCTCGAGGGCACGGTCGGCCATACCCGCAACCTACCTCGGACCGGTCCGCCGACAGAGCCCCGCCGGGACCGCGAGGCGTTGTCGCCCGGGCGGCTCGGCTAACCGAGTGCCCGCTCGACGGCCTCGAGAAGGCGGGCTGTGCAACCGGACATCTCGACCGGAGGTGCCACCTCGGCGAGCAGCCGGGCGGCGATGGTGCGGAAGCGCTCGGCGAGCGGTCCGTCGCCGAGGGCGACCGGCTCTCCGGCGTCGCCGGCAGCTGCCGCGTCGGGGTGCAGCGGGATCTCGCCGATGAGCGGGACCCCGACGGCGGCCGCCAGGCGTGCGCCTCCGCCGCGACCGAACAGGGCGTACTCCTCTCCGTGGTCGCAGACGAACGGCGACATGTTCTCGATGACGCCGGCGACCCTGAGGTGACCCTTGCGGGCCATGTCCGCCGCTCGCCCGGCGACCTTGGCGGCGGCGAGGGGCGGCGTCGTGACGATGACGACCTCGGTCCGCGGCAGCATGCGGGCGAGACCCATCTGGATGTCGCCGGTGCCCGGCGGCAGGTCGACCAGGAGGTAGTCGAGCTCGCCCCAGGCGACGTCCTCGAGGAAGTGCTGCACCGCCCGGTTGAGGACGAGGCCCCGCCACATGATGGCCGTGTCCTCGTCGGCGAGGAAGCCCATCGAGATGACCTTGAGGGGGGCCGGCGCCCCCGGGAGCGGCCGCTCGACCGGCACCATCTTCTTTCCCCGGGCGGCGATCTCGCCGTCCATGCCGAGCAGCCGCGGGACGGAGTGGCCCCAGACGTCGGCGTCGAGCAGGCCGACCCGGTAGCCCTCGAGGGCCAGGGCGGCGGCCAGGTTGACGGTGACCGACGACTTGCCGACGCCGCCCTTGCCCGAGGCGATGGCCAGTACCCTCGTCTGAGCCGGCAGGTCCGCCATGACCCCGCTGTGCTCCTGGGCGCGACGGCGGGCTCGGGACATGAGCTCGCTCCGCTCCTGTTGGGTCATGACGCCGGTCGTCACCTCGACCGCCGTCACACCGGGGACCGAGCGCACGCTCCGCTCGACGTCCTGGCTCAGCTGGCTCCGCAGCGGGCAGCTCGCCACCGTCAGTGCGATCTCCGCGCGAACCGAGCCGTCGGGCGACGCCTCCACCCCCCGCACCATGCCGAGGCTCACGACGTCGTCGCCGAGCTCCGGGTCGACGACGCCCCGCAACGCTTCGAGGACCAGGTCGTTCAGCTCTTCGGGTCGGGCCACGATGACCCAAGGCTACCGTCGCACCACTTCGGAGGCCCCCGAGCGGGCAGGCGCGCATGGCAGGCGGCGTCGACCGGGAATGTTGAGGGGGACAGGTCCGTTCAACATTGACAGGTACCATGGAGCCGCGCCTCCGGGCGCGGGATTCGAGGAGGCAGCAGTCCGTGAGCATCGCAACCACGTCCGTCCAGATCGGCCATCGGCCGAGCCCGGTCACCCTGTCCGACGTCGCCACGGTCAAGGTCGGTGAGCTGCTGACCCAGGAGGGCAACCCCGAGCTGGCCCTGCGCGTGGCGGTACGCGCCGGCGGCTGCTCCGGATACAGCTACGAGATGTTCTTCGACTCCGAGATCGCCGACGACGACATCGTGCGCTCCTTCGGCGACGTGAAGGTCGTCGTGGACCCCGAGAGCGCCGAGCTGTTGAAGGGCTCGACCCTCGACTACAAGGACGGCCTCCAGGGCGCCGGCTTCCACATCTCGAACCCGAACGCCACCCGCACCTGCGGCTGCGGCTCGTCGTTCAGCTGATCGACCCCTCCGACGATGCCGGCGGCAGGCCCCTACACCCCGATCGTCCGCGCCGGTGACTTCCTCGTCGTCTCCGGCCAGCTCGGCCGGACGCCCGACGGCGACTTCGTCCCCGGCGGCGTCGGTGGCCAGACCAAGGCCGCCATCGAGAACGTCGCCTCGCTCCTCGAGAGCGAGGGAGCCGGGCTCACAGATGTCGTGAAGACGACGGTGCTGCTGGCGAGCATCGACGACTACACGGCGGTGAACGAGGCCTACGTCGAGGCCTTCGGCGAGCACCGGCCGGCACGCAGCGCCTTCGCCACGGGAGGGCTCCCCCTCGGAGCCCTGGTCGAGGTGGAGGCCTGGGCCTACCGGCCCCGCTGAGCGCCACGGCGCTCTCCCTCTCGAGGGGGCGAGGAGCCCCCTTCGTCCCTCCCCGTGTGATAGCAATCGAGCGATGGGCGTGCCCGCGGGCAGGCGGCGGCTTCACTCCCGGCGAGGCGCCGGTGCGCTAGCCCTCGCCGCGGCGGCACTCGCCCTGTCTGGCTGCGGCGGCGGAGGCCCGAAGGCCGGAACGGCCACGAGCAGCCTGCCCCCGCTCCCGCCCAACGTCGTCGCCTACGTCACCCTGGCCGGCTCGGGGAGCGACGTCGGCTACGGCGACCGGGTGGTCCCCGTCACCTTGACCGGGACCACCGGCTCTGCCGCAACGGGGATCCACGTCGGCCTCTACCCGGACGCCGTCGCCGTCGACTCCTCGGACGCGACGGCGTACGTCGCCAACTACTCCTCCAACTCGGTGACGCCGATCTCCCTCGCCACCGGCAGGGCGGGCACGCCCATCCCCGCCGGCCAGGGCCCCGCCGACATCGCCATCTCTCCCGACGGCAAGACGGCCTACGTCACCGACGACGGCTCGTCGTCGTCGCTCGGCCACACGGTGACCCCGATCAACCTCGCCACGAGGAGGCCGGAGCGCCCCATCCCCGTCGGGGCGGGCCCGCAGGGCATCGCCATCACGCCGGACGGGGCCACCGCCTACGTGGCCGACGCCGGGGCGATCGTCGCCGGACAGGTCGGACCGGTCGGCCACACCGTCACGCCGATCGACCTCTCGACCGACAAGCCCGGTCCCCCGATCACCGTCGGCAACGGACCGACCGGGGTGGCCATCTCCCCCGACGGCAGGACGGTCTTCGTGACCAACCTCGACTCGGGCAGCGTCACGCCGATCGCGACTGCAGACGACAGCGCCGGTCCGGCTATCGCCGTCATGGGAGGCCCCGTCGCCGTCGCCGTCGGTGGCGGCGACGCCTGGGTGGTCGACACCCCCTCCAACACCTCGACCGGCGACAACGTCACCCCCATCTCGCTGCGCACCCACAAGGCGCTCGCCCCCATCCCTGTCGGGCGCGGCGCCCAGGACATCGCCGTCGCCCCGGACGGGAAGACGGCCTGGGTGACCTGCCTCGGGGCCGACTCGCTCGTCCCGGTCGACCTCGCCACCCGGCAGGCCGGCGGGGGCGTCCCGGTCTCGGGAGGGCCGTTCGCCGTCGCCGTCGCCACCGTGGCCTCCGGCTCCGGCTCTCCGGGCGCCTCGTCGACCACGTCCGGGTCGTCCTGACACCCGGCGCCTCCGCTCCGGGCGGCAGCCGGGCGGGAGCTCAAGGGGGGTGCTCAGGAGCCGGGGAGCGCTCCGGGCAGCCAGCGGATGCTGCCGAACCGGTAGCCGACCGAGCGCACCGTCTCGATGAGGTGGGCGTGCTCCTCGCCGAGCTTCGCCCGCAGACGGCGGACGTGGACATCGACGGTCCGCGCTCCGCCGTAGTACTCATAACCCCAGACCCGTGAGAGCAGCACCTCCCGGGTGAACACCTTTCCCGGGTGGGCGGCGAGGAACCGGAGCAGCTCGTACTCCATGAAGGTGAGGTCGAGGGGCCGCCCGCCGAGAGCGGCCTGGTAGGTCTCGAGGTTGAGGGCAAGGGGTCCGTAGACGATGACGTCGTGCTGCTTGCCCCGGCCGGTGCGGGAGAAGAGGTGGGCGAGCCGGGCCGCCACCTCGTCGACCGGGGCGCCGGCGAGGACGAAGTCGTCGAAGAGGTCCTCCCTCAGCTCGAGCTCGGCCAGCTCCCGCCGCTCCACCACGAGCAGCAGCGGGACGAGTGGCGTCTCGCGCTTTCGAAGGCCCCGGCAGAACGAGAGCCCGGACTCGGCCTCGGAGCTCGCCACGACGGCGCCCGCCCAGCCGTCCTCCGGCTCGAGCCGGCCGGCCGCGCCGAGGTCGCCGGCCGCCCGCCAGGGGTAGGCAGCCGCATCGAGGGCGCCGGAGAGCCACTCGGGTGGCGGGTCGGGGAAGACGAGGAGCGGCTCCATCTCAGCCTCGGCCGGCCGCCCCGGTCACAGGGTGGGGAGGTACCGGTTGAGCTCGAACGGGGTGACCTCCCGCATGTAGGCCTCCCATTCGGCCTCCTTGTTGCGGAGGAACCACTCGAAGACGTGCTCCCCGAGCGTCTCGGCGACGAGCTCGGAGCGCTCCATGACCGCCAGCGCGTCCGCCAGCGAGGTCGGCAGCGGGCGGATCCCCTCGGAGGCGAGCTCCTCGGGCGTGAGCGAGAACAGGTTGGAGGAGGCCTCCGGTGGCAGCTCGGCCTTCTGCTCGACGCCGCGCAGCCCGGCCGCCAGCACGAGAGCGAAGGTCAGGTACGGGTTGCAGGCGGGGTCGGGCGAGCGGTACTCGATCCGCGTCGACTCGGCCCTGCCCCGCTTGGCGATCGGCACCCTGATGAGCGCCGAGCGGTTGTTGTACGCCCAGGAGACGTGGACGGGCGCCTCGTAGCCGACGACGAGGCGCTTGTAGGAGTTCACCCACTGGTTGGTGACCGCCGTGATCTCGGGCGCGTGCTCGAGCAGGCCGGCGATGAAGTGCCGGCCGAGCTCGGAGACGCCGTGCTCGTCGCCTGCGTCGCTGAAGGCGTTGCGGTCCCCCTCGAAGAGGGAGAAGTGGGTGTGCATGCCCGATCCCTGGACGCCGGAGAGGGGCTTCGGCATGAAGCTGGCGAAGACGCCCTCCTCCTGGGCGATCTCCTTCACGACGAGCCGGACGGTCATGACGGTGTCGGCCATCGTGAGGGCGTCGGTGTAGCGGAGGTCGATCTCGTGCTGGCTCGGCGCGTCCTCGTGCTGGGCGTACTCGACGGGGATGCCCATGTCCTCGAGGGTCAGCACCGTCCGCTTGCGCAGGTCCGAGGCGAGGTCGGCGACGGTGAGCTCGAAGTAGGAGCCCTGGTCGAGGGGCTGGGGCGGCCTCGAGGGGTCGGACGAGGCGAAGTAGAAGAACTCGATCTCGGGGGCGGCGTAGAAGGAGTACCCGAGCCGGTGCGCCCGCTCGAGGGCGCGGCGGAGGACCTGGCGGGGGCAGCCCTCGAAGGGCGATCCGTCGAGGTTCAAGATGTCGCAGAAGACCCGGGCGACCGAGGTGCCGTCCGGTCCCCTGCGGCCCGGGCGGAGCGGGATGATCTGGAAGGTCTTCGGGTCGGGCTTGGCGAGGACGTCGGACTCCTGCACCCGGCTGAACCCGTCGATCGCCGAGCCGTCGAAGGTCATCCCCTCGTCGAGGGCGTTCTCGAGCTCGGCCGGGGTGATGGCGAAGGACCTCGGGATGCCGAGCACGTCGGTGAACCACAGCTGGACAAAGCGCACGCCGCGCTCCTCCACGGTCCGCAACACGTATTCGCGCTGGCTCTGCATCCTCACATCCTTCCAGGTCACCGGCGCGGGTGGGGAGTCCGGCGCCGGCGGCCGGCCGGAGTTCACGCGCCGTTCACGTCCGGGCAACAGGAGAGCAACAGGAGGCTGTCACCCTCGCTGTGGCACACTCGCCACGGGTGGGCCGTCGCGCGGCCGCCCGCCGCGAGACAAGAGCGAAGGAGGAGCCCGTGCAGGAGCGCACCGCCGCTGAGGTCGTCCGCCTCATGGAGGAGGAGGGGGTGGAGATCGTCGACTTCCGCTTCTGCGACCTGCCGGGCCTCATGCAGCACTTCTCGGTCCCCGCCCATCAGCTCGCGGAGGAGGGTTTCGTCGAGGGCTTCGGCTTCGACGGCTCGTCCATCCGCGGCTTCCAGGAGATCCAGGAGTCGGACATGCTCCTCATCCCGGATCCCTCCACGGCCGTCATCGACCCGTTCCGCCAGCACAAGACGCTCAACATCAACTGCTTCGTCCACGACCCCGTCACGGGCGAGAGCTACTCGCGCGACCCCCGCTACATCGCCGTGAAGGCCGAGCGCTACCTCGCCACGACGGGCATCGCCGACATCGCCTACTTCGGGCCCGAGGCCGAGTTCTTCATCTTCGACGACGTCCGCTACGCCCAGGACCAGCGCTCGGCCTTCTACCAGGTCGACTCGGTCGAAGGCGCCTGGAACACCGCTCGGGACGAGCGCCCGAACCTCGGCTACAAGCCCCGCTACAAGGAGGGGTACTTCCCGGTCCCCCCGACCGACCACTTCCAGGACCTCCGCTCGGAGATGGTCCTCATCATGGAGCGGCTCGGGATCGAGATCGAGGTGCAGCACCACGAGGTGGGAACCGGCGGCCAGGCCGAGATCGACATGCGCTTCGACACGCTCCTCCGCATGGCCGACAAGCTCATGCTCTACAAGTACGTCGTGAAGAACGTCGCCCGCAACGCCGGCTACACGGCGACCTTCATGCCGAAGCCGCTGTTCCAGGACAACGGGTCGGGCATGCACTGCCACCAGTCGCTCTGGCGGGCCGGCGAGCCGCTCTTCTACGCCGAGACGGGCTACGCCGGCCTCTCCGACGTCGGGCGGTGGTACATCGGCGGTCTCCTCAAGCACGCCAAGGCCGTGCTCGCCTTCGCCGCGCCGACGACGAACTCCTACAAGCGCCTGGTGCCCGGCTACGAGGCACCGGTCAATCTCGTCTACTCACAGAGGAACCGCTCGGCGGCGTGCCGGATCCCGATCTACTCAAAGAGCCCGAAGGCAAAGCGCGTCGAGTTCCGCTGCCCCGACCCCTCGGCCAACCCCTACATCGCCTTCGCCGCCATGCTGATGGCCGGCCTCGACGGGGTGCAGAACCGGATCGAGCCGCCGCCCCCGGTCGACAAGGACCTCTACGACCTGCCGCCCGAGGAGCTGCGCCAGGTGCCCCAGGTGCCCGCCTCCCTCGACGAGGCGCTGGCAGCCCTCGAGGAGGACCAGGACTTCCTGAAGGCCGGCGGCGTGTTCACCGACGACCTCATCGAGACCTGGATCAGCTACAAGCGCCTCAACGAGATCGACGCGGTCCGCCTCCGCCCGCACCCGTGGGAGTTCCAGCTCTACTACGACATCTGAGCCGGGGACGGGCTCTCACAGCCCGAGCCTCCCGCTCAGCTGCCTCGCCCGGGGCGGCGTGCGGCCGGGGCCCGGGCGGGTGGCAAGCCGGGTCGATGGATCCCGACCCGGTGGACCAGGTGGTGGACGAGCCGACAAGGTCGTGGCGTCGGGAGCGATCTCGGCCAACGGACAGGGCGACTTCAGCCTGAGCGTCGCCGGCGAGGACGAGATCTACCACCGGCGACCCCTCGCTGCGGGGCCGCCCACGCGAGGCGGTGGCCCGCGTCGGCCTCGAGGCCACGATGCGGGAGGGCCGGCTCCCCCCGGTCGAGGGCGCCGTCACGGCCACGTACGCCGACCGGGCTGGCGTCGGGTGCGTGACCCACGCCAACTCGCCCTTCGCCAGTGCACGCCGTCGCCGGCGAGCCCAGCGGCTGCGTCATCGGGGCACTGGCGATGTTCCACCTGCCCGACGGCGTGCCGGTGGCGGCGTACGGGCGGCGAGGGTCCGAGAGGCCGTCGCCCACATCCGGTACGCCGTGCTGCCCGGCGTGGGGTCCGTGCTCCCGCCAGGCGCCGCGTCCTGGTCTTCCACCGGTCGGCCGAGCTCGCCGTGACGGTCGGCGGTGTCGTCGAGGAGGCCGCCGAGGCCGGCATCAAGGCCGCCCGGCTCGGGGGAGCGGTGGGGCTTCCCGGCCCACGAAGGCGGCCTCCCTGCACGCGCCGTTGCCTTTGGGCAACGGGGGCCCCGCTGTCCGACGGTTCCACCGGCGAGAGCCGGCGCGGCCTGCGCCGGCCGCCGGGTGGTCACGCGGCCGGCGACTCCTTCAGGCCCTTGATCACGATCAGGCCTGCGAGCACGAACGAACCCGCCATCGTGGCGAAGGCGGCGGGAAAGCCCGCCACCGTGATGATCCAGCCGAGCAGCGCCGTCCAGAGCGCCCCGATGCCGTAGGCGATGGCGAAGAAGGTGCCGAAGGCCGAGCGCGCCCTGCCCGGGCCGATCAGGTCGGAGAAGACCGCCTGGAGCAGCGGGGACTCGGCGTAGGCGAACACCCCGACGAGGAGCCCGAACGGCACGAGGAGGGCGAGGTGGGCGCCGGCGAAGCCGAAGGCGCACAGGGCGACGGCGGCGGCGAAGTACGTCACGATGAGCGTCCTGCGCCGGCCGACCCGGTCCGCCAGGGTGCCGCCCAGCACCGGCCCGACGACGCTCGCCGCCATGATGACGGTGAACACGATCCCGACGGTGAGGGTCGGCAGCCTGAGGCCGCTCTTCAAGAAGGCCGGCGCGTACGTGCTGACGGTGCCGAGGCCGCGGCCACCCGCCGCGATGGTGGATGCCGCCAGCACGGCCGCCACGCCCGGCTGGCGGAGGAGCTGGCGAAGCGACGTCTTCTCGGTCTCTGCCGGGCCACCGGCTTCGTGCGGCCGCTCGGAGGGAAGGGCGAGCCCGACGAGGGCGGCTCCGACGGCGAGGGCGCCGCCGAGGGCGACGAGCGCCCACCGCCAGCCGGCCGCCGCGATGACGGCCGTGACGAGGAGCGGCACCGTGACCGTCCCGATGCTGCCGCCGGCCGTGTGCCAGCTGAGGACCGTCCCGCGGCGCGTCGGGAAGCGGTCGGAGAGATAGGCGGAGCCGACCGGATGCTGGGGCCAACTGACGAGCGCACCGAGCAGCCGGGCCACCGCGAAGAGCCCGAACCCCGGGGCCGCCGCAGCCAGCGCGGCGGAGGCTGCCAGCCCGGCGTTCTGGAGGGCGAGGACGCCGCGGGCGCGGGCGTTGCGCAGCACGCCGGCTGCCCCCTGGAGGAGTCCGCCGGCCACGCCGGCGACCGTCAGCACGACGCCGAGGACGGCGTAGGAGACGTGCAGGTCGGCCACGATGAACGGGTAGGTGATCGCCAGGCCTGCCACGTAGAAGTGCTGGATGCCGTGGGCAATCGTCATCACGACGAGCGCCCGGCGGTCTCCCGGGCGGGCGGAGCGGCGGCTCGGGGCGGCTGTCTCGGTGGCCACGCCGGCGGCGGCTACTGCTCCACCAGCTCGGCGCTCGCACCCTGGCGGAGGAAGATGCTGTTCGCCACGAGCCGGTCGACCGCCAGCCGGTCGACGGTGTCGGCATCGGCGGAGGCCGAGTCACGGAGGAAGGCACGGATCTCGCTCTGGGCCCGGGCTGGATGCCGGAGCAGGGCGGCGATCTCGGACTGGACGAGCGCCGGCAGCTCGTCGTCGTGAGCGGCGGCCGCCGTGACGAGTCCGAGCCCGGCGGCCTCGCGCCCGTCGATCCGCCTCCCGCTGGCGGTGAGGCGGAAGGCGTGGCTGCGCTGGACGAGCGAGGGGAGCCAGGCCAGCACCACCGTCGGCGCCAGGCCGGCCTCCACCTCGGGGAACCAGAAGCGGGCCGACGGGGCCGCGAACGAGAGGTCGCACAGGGCGGCGAGGCCCACCCCGTAGCCGGCGGCGTCGCCGGCGACCTCGGCGACGGTCACGAGTCCCCCTTCGCGAAGTGCCCGGTTGAGCGCCACGAGGGTCTCGGCCTCCTCCTTCATGCCCACCTCGTCGCCGGCGCCCCGCTCGCGGCCGAGGCAGAAGACCGGGGGGGCGGCGCGCAGATGGAGGACCCGGGCGCCGGGCGGTGGGTCGAAGAGGAGATCCGCCAGCACCGTGCAGATCTCCATCGAAACGAGGTTCTCCTCGCCGCGGTCGATCGTGGCCACGACGACCGGCCCCTCGACATCGAGCTGCAGCCCTTCCACCCCACCTGATCCCATCAGTTGAGCCTCTCCTCCTGCCTGCCAAACCAGTCCACGCCCGAGGGGGCGGTCCGGACGGTGACCGCCCGGACGTGCGAGAAGTCGCGGTGCGACTCGAGTCCCCCCTCCCGGCCGACGCCGCTCGCCCGCACCCCTCCCCAGGGTGAGGAGGGGTCGAGCCGGTGGTGATCGTTCACCCAGACGATGCCGTGGGTGAGACCGGCCGCCACCCGGTGGGCGCGGCCGACCTCGCGGGTCCAGACCGCAGAGCCCAGCCCGTAGGGAGAGTCGTTGGCGAGCGCCACCGCCTCCTCCTCGTCGGAGAAGGGGATCACCACCTGGACGGGGCCGAACAGCTCCTGGCGGGCGACGCGCATGTCGTTGGTCACCCCTGTCAGCACCGTCGGCTCGACGAAGTAGCCGTCTGGGGCACCCTCGGGCCGGGCGGCCCGCCCGCCGACCGCCAGCGTCGCCCCCTCGTCGACGGCGTCGGCGACGAAGCCGAGTATGCGCCGGCGGGCGGCCGAGGAGATGACCGGCCCCACGTCGGTTCGCTCGTCGGCCGGGTCCCCGAGGCGCAGCCGGGCAGCCTCCGCCACGAGGCGGTCCACGAAGGCGTCGTGGACCGAGCGCTGGACGAGAAGGCGCGTCCCGGCGATGCAGGTCTGACCGGCCGCCACGAAGCCCGAGAAGAGGGCACCCCGCACGGCGTCCCCGAGGTCGACGTCGTCGAAGACGATGACCGGGCTCTTGCCGCCGACCTCGATGGTCAGCTTGGCGAAGCGGCGGGCGGCGGCGGCGGCCACCGACCGGCCCGGCTCGGTGCCTCCGGTGAAGGTCACCTTGGCGACGTCCTCGTGTGCCGCCAGGGCAGCGCCGGCGACGGCGCCCACCCCGACGACGACGTTCAGGACCCCCGGCGGGAGTCCCGCCTCGACCGCCAGCCCTGCGAGGCGAAGGCTCGTCAGCGGCGTGAGCTCGGAGGGTTTCAGCACCACGCTGTTGCCGGCCGCCAGGGCGGGTGCCAGGCTCTTCGAGCCGATCATGAGCGGGTGGTTGAACGACGAGATCGTCGCCGTGACCCCGAGTGGGAAGCGGGTCGTGTACGAGAGGTAGGGACCGGGAACCGGGATGACGTCGCTCCGGTCCGCCACGAGCAGGGCGGCGTGGTAGCGGTACCACTCCGGCACCCGCGACACCTGAGCCCGGGTCTCGCGGATCGGCCTGCCGTTGTTGACGCTCTCGAGACCGTACAGCTCGGGGAGATGCTCCTCGATGACGTCGGCGAAGCGCTGCAGCCGCCGCGCCCGGTCGCCCGGGGGGAGGTCGCTCCAGCCTCCCCGCTCGAAGGCGGCCTTGGCCGAGCCGACGGCCCGGTCGACGTCCTCCGGCCCGGCGGCGGCGATCTCTGCCACCACCTCGCCGGTCGCCGGGTTGCGCACCTCGAGGAGGCTCTCCCCGCTCGTCTCCTGCTCGGCACCGTCGACGAACAGGCCGCCGCGGGCGATGCTCGGCGCCGCCTCTGCGGCGGCCGTCATCCTGGGCCCGCCGCCGCGGAGGCGACCGGTTCGCGCACGAGCACGCGGTTGCGCAGCTCGCCGATCCCCTCGATGAAGCAGGCCACCTCGTCTCCGTCCGCCAGAAAGCGTGGGGGGTCGAAGCCGACGCCGACGCCGCTCGGGGTGCCCATGGAGATGAGGTCGCCCGGCTGGAGGATGACGACCCGCGAGATGCTGGCGATGGCCTCGGCGACCGAGAAGATCATCCGACCGAGCCGGGAGTCCTGGCGTGCCTCGCCATTCACCTCGGCGCCGATCCGCCGCTCGGAGAACGGCTCGAGCTCGTCGGGCGTGACGATCACCGGTCCCCACGGCGTCGCCGAGGGGAGCGACTTGGCGAGGTACCACTGGGTGTGCGCCCGCTGCAGGTCGCGGGCGGTCGTGTCGTTGACGACGCTGTAGCCCGCCACGTGGGAGAGGGCGTCCTCGGCCGCGATCGCCTCGCCTCCGCGGCCGATCACCACCCCGAGCTCGGCCTCGTAGTCGAGCCCGGCGGCCAGCGCCGGCGCCACCACGAGCGGGTCGGTCGGTCCGCACAGGGCCCCGGTCGACTTCGTGAAGACGACCGGGGCGGCCGGCACCGCCTCCTCGTCGCCGTTGAAGCGGGCGAACTCCTCGGCGTGCAGGCGGTAGTTCTTCCCGAGACAGAAGGGGTCCCGGGCGGGTACGAAGGGCATGACCGGCGCGAAGCCGGACGGGAGGGACACCTCCTCGAGCGAGGCCAGGGCGGCGTCGGGATCGGCCAGGGCGGCGAGGATCGCCGCCCGCTCCGCCTCGGGCCCGCCGGCGAGGGGGTACCAGCTCCCGTCCCGCTCCACGGCCACCGCGCGGGTGATGCCGTCGCTGAAGGTCCCGATGCGCACTACTTCCTCCTAGTCCGGGATGACCGACTGCAGCCAGTCGAGCGTGCCCTGCAGGTGCTGGTTCACGAGGCCGGCGAGACGGTCGGCGTCGCGGGCGGCGAGCGCGCCGAACATCTCGACGTGCTCGGAGTCCGCCCGGGCGCGGCCTTCGCTCGAACGGGCGAGGAAGTTGACGTACATCCCGGCGCGGTTGCGGAGCATGCCGATCATCTCCATCATCACCGGCCGGCGGGCGACCTCGTAGATGCTCGTGTGGAAGGCCTTGTTGGACTCCATCCACGAGATCCCGCCCGGGCTCTCGTGGTGGTGCTCGAGGGCTGTGCGGACCAGCTCCAGGTCCTCGGCCGTGCAGACCTCGGCCGCCCAGCGGGCCGCCGTCGTCTCGAGCAGGATCTGGACCTCGTAGATCTCGCTGACGTCCTGGCGCGTCGGGCGGGTCACGAGCGCCCCCCGGTGGTTGTCGATCCGGATGAGGCCCTCGGCCTGGAGCCGCTGCAGCGCCTCGCGAAGCGGCGTGCGGCTGAGCCCGAGCTGCTCGGCAAGCTCCCCCTGGTGGATCAAGGTACCGGCCGTCAGCTCACCGGTGAGGATCAGCTCCCGGATCTCGCGTGCCGCCGCGTCGGTTGCGCTCGTGCGGTCGATCGCGGGCCGTGACAGCCGTCGATTGGTATCGCCGACCGTCACCGCACCCCTCCCGCCGCTCCGCCGGGCGCCCCGGTCGCATCGGACCGAACCCCACCGGCCATGGAGAGGCCGCCCTGGCCGAGGAAGAGGGTGGCGAGGTCGGGACGGGCCCGGAGGTCCTCACAGGACTCCTCGAGGCGCAGCCTGCCGTCGGTGAGGACGTAGCCCCAGGAGGAGACCTCGAGGCCGAGGCTGACCCGCTGCTCGATGAGCAGCACGGCCCTGCCTGAGGCCGCCAGCCGGCTCACGATGTCGTGCAGCACGCTCCGGGCGACGCTCGGCGCCAGGCCGGCTGTCGGCTCGTCGAGGAGCATGAGCCGGGGCTGTGCCATGAGCGCCCGGCCGATGGCGAGCATCTTGCGCTCGCCGCCCGACAGCGTGCGGGCGAGGCGCCTCCGCAGGGCGGGCAGCTGCGGGAAGAGCTCGAAGATCTCGTCCTCGCGCTGGGCGATGTCGGGCTTGCGCAGCCGGTACCCTCCCATCTCCAGGTTCTCGGCCACCGTGAGCGGCCCGAAGACGTCGCGCACCTGGGGGACGTAGCCGATGCCGGCGGCGTTGCGGTCCTCCTCCCGGTCGTTCGTCACGTCGTGCCCGTCGAGCTCGACCCGGCCGCCGAGCGCCGCCAGCTCGCCGGTGATGGCCTTGATCAGGGTGCTCTTGCCGGCGCCGTTCGGCCCCATCACGAGGGCGACCTCTCCGAGGCCGACCTGCACGCTCACGCCGTGCACGATCGGCACCCGGTTGTAGCCGGCGCTCAGGTTGTGCACCGACAGGTACGGTTCCGGCCGCTCGTCTCCACCCGTCACACCACGCCCCTCCTCCATGCCGCCCGCTACCCGAGGTAGGCAGCCTGAACGGCTGCGTCCTGGACGACTTCATCGTAGGTACCCGAGGCGATCAACCGACCGAGCCCCATGACGTTCACGTGGTCGCAGAGCTCCTGGACCACCTCGAGGGCATGCTCGACGATGACGAGGGCGATCCCGTCGTCGCGCAGGCTCTTCAGGTCGGACACGAGCCGCCGGACGAGGTGGGGTGCGACCCCCACCATCGGCTCGTCGAGGAGCAGCACCTTCGGCGATCGCATCAGGGCGCGCATGATCTCGACCAGGCGCCGCTGGCCGCCCGAGAGCTCCCGGCCGTAGAGGTCGGCGATCGGCGTCGTCTCGAAGCGCTCGAGGACCTCCCACACCCGCCCGCGCACCCGGCGGTCGAGCTCGCGCTGCTGGCCGCGCCGGAAGACGACGTTCACGAGGGAGGCGCCCTCCACCCCCACTCCGGCCGCCATGAGGTTCTCGAAGACCGTCATGCCGCCGAACTCGCTCGTCATCTGGAAGGTCCGGGCGATGCCGAGGGCGGCCCGGCGGTGGACGGGGAGCCGGGTCACGTCGTGGCCGTCGAGGCGGACATGGCCCGAGGCGACGCGCTGCTGGCCCCCGAGGGCGGCGAGGAAGGAGGACTTCCCCGCTCCGTTCGGGCCGATGAGGCCGACGACCTCGCCGGCGCGGACGTCGATCGAGACCCCGGCGACGGCCTGCACGCCGCCGTAGGCGACGACGACGTCCTCGGTCTCGAGGACGACCTGCGTAGCGGGGCGCCTGCCTTCCCGGCGCCCGGTGCCGTCGAGCGCGGGGTCGATCGCGGTCACCGGCGACCTGCTGTCGCGACGAGCGCCGGCGTCTCCTCCACCGTGACGAGCGGGACGCCGAGCGCCACGTTCTTGCGCTCGGGGAGGAAGCCCTGCGGGCGGAAGTACAGCGAGAGCGTCCACATGAGCCCGATGGAGATCCACTCGAGCGAGTCGATCAGCCCCGGGTAGCCGATCTGGGGCAGGAACTGCGGCAGCTCGAGGAAGAGCGTCGGGACGAGGAAGATCCCGAGGACCACCCCGCGGTAGTTGCCGAGGCCGCCGACGAAGATGGCAGTGAAGATGACGAATGTCTCCGCATAGCCCCAGGCGCCCGGCGACCAGGCACCGATGTACTGGACGAGGAGGCCGCCCGAGAGCCCGGCGATGGCGCCGCCGATGACGAAGACCTGCATCCGCATCACCGTGGTGTTCAGCCCGATCACGGAGGCGGCGTCCTCCTGGTCGCGCATCGCCCGCAGGGCGTTGCCCCAGTGCGAGCGGGAGAGCCGCCGCACGACGACGTAGACGGCGGCCGCGATCAGCATGCTCCACCCGGCATAGGCCCACTGGTAGCCCTGCAGGCTCAAGTTGAGCGAGCCGAGCGGCTTCGGCACCCCCGTGAGGCCGTTCGAGCCGTTGAAGAGGGGGACGTCGGCGGTGACCACCTGCAGGGCGACGAGCGAGACGATGAGGAGCACGGCACCCTGGTAGTCCCGCCGCATCCGGCGGAGGCTGAACAGGCCCACCAGGCCGGCGAGGGCGGCCCCAGCGAGCGCCGCCAGGACGAGCGAGACCGGATAGGGCAGGTGCGCCCCGAAGACGTAGGACTGGAAGGCGCCTGCCCCGCTGTCGGGCCCGAGGGTGGTGACCGCCGCGATGTAGGCGCCGGCGGACTGGAAGACGATGTAGGCCAGGTTCACCACGCCGGCGTAGCCGTACTGGAGGTTGATGCTGACCCCCGACAGCACGTCGACCGCGAAGTAGACGACGAGGGTGGAGATGTAGAACGACCAGGCGCTCATGACAGGGCCAGCTCCTCGTTCGCTCCCTTGGTGAGGACTGCGCCCGGACGGGTCAGCAGGACGACCACGAGCAGGCCGAAGCCGGCGGCGGTCGAGTAGGAGGCGTTCCCGTAGGCGGAGACGACCTGGGTGACGATGCCCATCAGCAGCGAGGCGAGGACCGCCCCCGACGGCGAGCCTGCACCCCCGAGGATGGCGGCCGCGATGACGAGCGGGAGGAACAGCTCACCGGAGGTGTAGCCGATGCTCTGGGAGTTGATGATGTAGACGACGCCGGCGAGCCCGCACAGCGCCCCGCTCAGCAGCCAGGTGAAGATGACCACCCGCCGGGTCCTGATGCCGCACGCCCGGGCGAGGGCGGGGTCGGCCGCCATCGCCCGCAGCGCCTTGCCGATGCGGGTGAGCCGCAGCAGCGCCTCGAGGCCGAGGAAGATGCCGAGCCCGATCGCCGTCACGATGACCTGGGTCGGGGTGACGATGACCGCTCCGAGGTGGATGGGGGCGCTCTGCAGGACGGTGAACTGCGAGATGTTGTTGTGGGTGAGCGCCTGCAGGGTGTAGTCGACCACGAGGCCGATGCCGAGGGTGACC
This sequence comes from Actinomycetes bacterium, assembly GCA_021797795.1. Classification (GTDB taxonomy): domain Bacteria; phylum Actinomycetota; class Acidimicrobiia; order Acidimicrobiales; family Bog-793; genus JAKACF01. The sequence goes on from JAJZZB010000021.1 coordinate 28,452, forward strand.
ATCATCATCTCGAACACCTTGGTCCCCCGGGCGGCGAACCGCCGGAGCAGTCCGTGCCCGAGGGCCAAGGTGGTGATGCTCCCGGCCGCCGCCCCGAGCGGCAGGCCCCACCAGGCGCTCGCCCCGTGGGACACCGCCAGGTAGGCGGCGTACCCGCCGACGGTCATGACACCGCCGTAGGTCAGGTTGAGCACGTTGGTGAGACCGAACTGGATGGTGAAGCCCATGGCGGCGATGGCGATGATGGACGCCAGCACCACGCCGAAGGCGACGGCCGAGAGCAGCGTGTCGAGCACCGTTACGGAACCCCTACGACCGGGACGGCCTCGATCTGCTTGGCGGTGATGATGCCGAGCTCCACCGGTTGCGGGCCACCGCTGCTCCCGACAGCCTCCTCGTTCCCGAAGGAGTTGTGGAACCGGTTGAAGTCGATCAGGCCGGTGGCGCCGTAGTACTGGATCTTCTTGCCCTGCTTGAGCGCCTTCACGCCCTGGGCGTAGGTGTAGACCTTCACCTTGCCGGGGCCGGGGTTCGCCACCTGCATGATGTACTTGTTGAACACCTGCGGGTTGGTGCTGTGGGCGGCGTCCATGGCGAGTGCCACGCACATCATCCCGTCCCAGTAGGTGATCGAGAACGGGTTGTTGAGGTAGGACTGCCACGGCTTCGGCACCTGAGCCTTGTCGGCCGTCACCGCCTGCTCGTAGGCCGTCACCGCCGCGGTCTTGGAGGACGGCGCCGTGATGAGCGAGGTGAAGTCCTTCTGGAAGGTGCTCGCTCCGAGCGCACCTTTCACCGCCGTGATCCACGGAGCGGTGAAGGTCGCCTCCGTCCCGATGATCGGCACGAGGCCCCCGAGCTGCTTCAGCTCACCGAAGAACGTACCGGCCGTCGTGGCGTCGGACTCGGTCATGATGACCTGCGGGTGGGCGGCCATGAGCCGGTGCACCGACGACAGGTAGGTCGGCTGGTCGGGGGTCAGGCTGATGTTGGCGACGAGCGGGATGTGCATGGCCTTCAGGCTGGCGACGACGCCCGGCAGGTCGCCCTGCGAGCCGCTGTCGGTGCCGAAGACGGCCGCCACCCGGGTGTAGCCCTTCTGCTTGGCCCACAGCGCCATGGCCGTCCCGTTGGCGGCGTCCGGCGGGAAGAGCCGCCAGAAGTAGGGATCCTTCGTGCGGTCGAAGGCAGACTCGCCGGCGACGGCGGTCATCGGGATCTTGGCGTTGTTGAGGACCGGCACGATGGTCGGGGCCGAGTTGGAGCCCGGGCCGGCCACCATGACGAGGTTGCTCGTGGTGGCCAGCATCTGCTGGACCGCCGGGAGGGCGTCCGCAGGGTCGGCACGGGTGTCCACGCCCTTGTAGGCGAGCTTGTGGCCCATGACGCCGCCGGCCTTGTTGATGGCGTAGATGGCGGGCAGGATCCCCCCTGCCTGGTTCTGACCCTCGAAGTCGCTCGCCCCGGTGATCGCGATGACCCCGGCGACGGTGAGGGTGCTCTTGCTGGATGCGGTTCCTCCTGACCCGCTGCTGGATCCGCAGGCCGTCAACGTCAGCGCCACTGCGCCGACCGTGGCGGCCGCTTTGAGACGCGCAGCTCTCACGACATTCCTCCCCATGAGGGCACCCCCACGGGCGCCTTGCATACAACATGCCGCATGCAACATGCAGTGTCAAGAGTGCAATCTGCGGCAGGCAGACGTTGTGGCCGCCGGCTGACAGCGCCCGGGCAACTCGCCGGGGCCCGACCGGCTCCCCGTCACGGCCGGCAAAAGGAGCTATTTCGGCATTGGAGCTGCCAGGACCAGGGCCGGGCGGCGGCTCTGCTCCCTCCTCATCGCGCCCGTCCGCCGGCCGCACGCGCTCGAGGGCCGGCACAGAGCTGAGCTGCCAGGGCGCCTCGCCGGCAGTGTGGCTGCCAGTTGCTCAGGCGACTCCGCGGCGGCGGGTGGTCCGGTCGAGCGCGAACCAGACCACCTTGTGGTGCGGGGCGAGCTGCTCTGCCCCCCACCTGCTGGCCATGAGGTCGACGAGCATGAGCCCCCTCCCGCCTGGGGCGTCAGGGGAGGGGTGGCTGCGGTGCACGACAGAGGCGTCCGGGTCGACGACCCCGACCCAAATCTCGCGGGGGGACACCCGGATGACCACCTCGAAGGCGGCGCAGGCGTGCACGATGGCGTTCGTGGCGAGCTCGCTCACGAGCAGCTCGGCCACCTCCGCCCATTCCGTCGCACCCTGCTCGGCGAGCGCCTCGTGGACGACCCCCCGAGCGGCGCGGGCGCTCTCGGGCTGGCCGGGCAGGGCGACGAGATGCTGAGGACGGTCGCCCGGCTCGAATGTGAGCGGCTCATGCCCGCCGAGCCCGCCGCTCACGAAGTCAGCTCCTGTCCCCGACCCGGGGACGCCGCGCGGCGACGATGACCGCCATGTGATCCACCTACCCCCGAACGCCGTCGCGCCACACCTCCCTGTCGACGCGAGGGACCTCTACAGTTCGGCGGCGTTCGTTCCGATACTCATCGGTGACGGACCCGCTCCCAGGTCGCGTAGGGCACCGTGCGAGGTGGCGTGCGGGCGAGCACCTGGTCACCGGTCCGTCTGCGAGGGATGGGGAATGACGGCACTGACAGCGACCTCGGGGCTCGCGCTCCGACCGGTCATGGATCTGAGCGACGGCCGGGTCGTCGCCTACGACGCCATCGCGCGGACGAGGGCGGGGCGGCTCGACGACCTCGGGGCGCTCGAGAGCGCGCTGGCCGAGGCCGCCGCCATCGCCTCGGCGCCGGTGCTCGTCCACCCGGCGCCTCGCCTGCTCGACGACCCGGCCTTCGAGCCGGTGGCGCTCGCAGAGGCAGCGGGCTGCTCGACGACCGAGGCGGTCTTCATGCTGCCCTCGGCCGCACCCGGCGACCACGAGCTCCGGGCGGCCTGCGGCAGGTGCGCAGAGCGGTTGCACGCCGCCGGCTTCCCGGTCGGCCTCGCCGGCGTCGACCCGCTCGGCGTCTCCTGGCCGGACGTGGTCGGGCTCCGCCCCGTCTTCCTGCTCATGGACCCGCTCCGACGTGACCTGCTCGACGACGAGGCCGCCAAGGCGGCTCTCGTCGGGCTGCTCGCCTTCTGCGGCCGCCTCGGTGCGAGGCTCATCGCCCAGGGTGTAGCCGGCGCCGCCGACGCCAAGGAGCTGCGGGAGCTCGGCATCTTCTACGGCAGCGGCGACCACCTCCACCGGCCGGTCGTCCTCGATCCCCGGCTCGCCCAGGAGGGCGACGTCGTAGTCCCCCGCTCCTGGTTCCACGAGCGGGTCGTGCGCCGGCTGTCGCGGGCCACAGACGACGCCCCCGCACGGCTCCTCCCGGCACCCGCCCGCCCGGCGGTGGTCGACGACCGGCGTCTCGCCGTGCTGCTCACCGAATGGGCAGGCCGCCTCTCCCGGGCGGGCGACGTCGCCGAGGTGCAACAGGCTCTGGCGGACATGGTGCCCCAGCTCGTCGCCTTCGACCGCCTGGCCGTGTTCGAGGCCGACTGGGACCGCTTCCTGCTCCGCCCGAGGGTGCTCGTCGGCGAGGTGCTGGCACCCCTCGTCGAGGTCGCGTACCACCTCAACGTGGGGATCACCGGATGGGTCTTCCAGCACAAGCTCCCCTACCTCTGCGGTCGGACGGCCGAGCATCCCGAGGCTGCCCCGATCCCCGACCAGGGCGAGACCGACGAGTCCCTCCTCGCCGTCCCGCTCGTCTCGGGCGATGACCGCCTCGGCGTCCTCGACGTCTGGAGGGACGGCGCCGACCAGTTCTGCGAGGGCGATCTCGAGCGGGTGGCGCTGCTCGGACGCCTGGCTGCCGACGCCTGGAGGGCCGCCCGCCAGCGCGCCGACCTCGCCGAGCGGGTGATGAGCGACACGACCACCGGCCTGCTCAACAAGCGGTGGTGGTACGAGCTCGCCCCGCGAGAAGCGGCCCAGGCGCGGCGCGCCAGGAGCACGATCGCCGTCCTGCTCGTCGACCTCGACGGTTTCAAGGGGGTCAACGACTCCCTCGGCCACCAGAGCGGCGACCGCGTCCTCAAGCAGGTGGCGCGCCTGCTGACGGCCGCCGTCCGCTCGGGCGACGCCGTCATCCGCTTCGGCGGCGACGAGTTCGTCCTGCTCCTCCGCGACTGCAGCGCCGAAGGAGCCCTCGAGGTCGCCGACAAGATCCACCTCTCGCTCGCCACCACCTGCTGGGACGAGCGAGCCGGCGCCGTCACCGCCTCGGTCGGGATCGCCATGTTCCCCGAGCACGGCTCCTCCCTCGAGGAGGTCGCCCGCCACGCCGACGGCGCCATGTACCGGGCCAAGGCGCTCGGCCGGGACCGCACGGCCTGCTTCGTCCCCTGAGGTGGCCGGGCGCCCTCGGGCACGATGGGTCCGGCCGGGCACCTGTCGTGCCTAAGTTCTCTCCCGCCCGGCAGACCCGAGGAGAAAGAGATGGACCGTGAGTGACTCGCTACCTCAGCTGTTCACGCGCAAGCAGGCCCGTTCGGCCGGAACCGCGCTCGCCGGCGTCCGGGCGGCGATCGGCGCCGCCGCCTGGTTCGCCCCGAAGCTCGCCCTCCGCCCCTGGGTCGGCGGCGTCGTCGCCAGCGAGCCCGGGGGACGGCTGCTCGGCCGCTCTCTCGGGGCGAGGGATCTCGCCCTCGGGATCGGCGCCATCCTCGCCGAGCGGCACGACGCCCCGGTCAGGGGCTGGATCGAGGCGGGCGCCCTCTCCGACGTCGGGGACTTCCTCGGCACGCTGGGCGCCTTCTCGAAGCTTCCGAAGGCGACCCGCTGGGGCGTGCTCGCGATGACGGCGGGTGCGGTCGCCGCTGGCGCGCTGATCGCCCCCTGCATCGACCGCGAGCACGACGACAGGTCCTGAGCGCCCCGCCCGCCGCTCGGGCGGTCGGCCAGGGGACGGAGGGCGAGAGGCCGGGCGGGCAGCCCCGCCCGGCCCGGGCGCAAGAGGTGTCGGGGCGGCGGCCGTAGGCTTCGGTCCATGGCGACCGAGGTCGGCAAGCCCGTCTCCGAGGGCCCGAGGCAGTACCGCCAGTTCCGCTTCTCCCTGCCGGCGAACGCCACCGAGGTCCTCCTCGTCCGCCACGGTGAGACCGTCCCGGCCGTCGACGGGCAGCCGTTCGAGCTCGTCGACGGCCACGGCGACCCCGGCCTCGCGCCCGAGGGGCGCCTGCAGGCCGAGAGGCTCGCCGCCCGCCTGGCGGGCGAGCGGCCCGAGGCCATCTACGTCACGAACCTGCGGCGCACGGCCGAGACCGCCGGCCCGCTGGCCGCTCGCCTCGGCCTTGAGCTCCGGGTCGAGGCGGACCTGCGGGAGGTGCTGCTCGGCGAGTGGGAGGGCGGCGCCTACCGCCGCCACCTCGTCGAGGGGCACCCTCTCTCCCTCGAGCTCATCGAGAGGGAGCGCTGGGACGTCATCCCCGGGGCGGAGAGCAACGAGGCCTTCCAGGCACGGCTGCGGCTCGGCATCTCGCGGATCGCGGCGGCGCACGTCGGCCGGCGGGTCGTCGCCGTCTCCCATGGCGGCGCCATCGGGATGATCCTCTCGATGGCAACCGGGTCTCGCCCCTTCGCCTTCGTCGGGGCCGACAATGCCAGCATCTCCCGGCTCATCGTGAGCGGCGGGAGCTGGTCGGTGCGCGGGTTCAACGAGGTGAGCCACCTCACATAGGCCCCGGCCGACCCGGTCCCGGCCGTGCACCTGCCTCAAGAGCTACTTTCGCGCGCTGCGCACCCGTACGGTTGCCGGTACATGACAATCCCGTTACGAACATCACCAGGAGTGGCGGTGGTGCGAGCGGCCGGTTTACCCTGCGGCGTCCCGTTCTAAACATGCCGGCCGAAAGTTCGCGAGACGGGGTCGACCGGCATGCCGAGCGGGTGGCAACAGGACGCCGCCGCAGCACGCCTGCAGGGGGCACAGGCAGGCATTGGCAGGTTCCCGCATGTTCACCGCTGTACTTCGCGCGCCCGGATTCCGAGCGGGCGCGTCGCTTCTCGCATCACTCTCGTTCGTTCTCGCCGGTCTCGTCGCCTACTCGGGGCTCGGGACCCGGCCGGCGGCGGCCGCCGTCACGGCGGGCAGCTCCTATGACATC
>JAJZZB010000152.1 GCA_021797795.1 Actinomycetes bacterium
CGTCTTCGGGCGAGGCGGAGAAGAGATCGAGATCCTCGAGCGCGCGGGGATCGCCTGGGAGATCGTCCCCGGGGTGTCCTCGGCGCTCGGCGTCCCGGGCGCAGCCGGCATCCCCGCCACGCACCGGGGCCTCGCCTCGTCGGTGACGATCGTCACCGGTCAGACCCGTCATGCCGGCGAGCCGTCGGACTGCGGGCACGAGCCGGACTGGGAAGCGCTCGCCCGCACTGGCGGCACCCTCGTCATCCTCATGGGCATGGCCTCGCGCGCTGCCATCGCCGCTGCGCTCATCGACGCCGGCCGAGGCCCCGAGACCCCGGTGGCCGTGATCCAGAACGGCACCACTGCGGCCGAGCGCACGGTCCGCACTACGCTCGCCGGACTCCCCGAAGTCGATCTCGGGCCTCCCGCCGTCATCGTCGTCGGCCCGGTCGTCGACCTCGGTCACCGCGCACGAGGATCCGGCGAGCCGGGAAGGTAGCCACTCCCCGTCAGCGCCCCTCTGACGCCCGACGTCCACCTTGGACAACGGTTCGGTTCCAAAGCTCCTCATACAACCCCGCGGTCGCTGGTGGATCCACCCGTTCGAACCTGGAGTGTCATGTCCTACCGGCAGGACATGTGTGCCGGCGGCCGCTTCCGACCAGGCGTAGCCGTTGCTGCTCACCGAGGGCCCGATGACGGTGCACGGGGCCCGATGCCGCGGCTCCCGGGTGCCTCGGCACGGGACAAGGCCCGCGGGACCCCACGGGAGCCGCAGCCGACGATCAGTCGCCGAGCTCGCGTCGCCGCCTGGTGACATACTCCTCGAGCTCCAGGCGGACGGCGTCGTCGAGCGGGGGCTGCTCGTACTCCTCGAACGCCTTCTCGTAGATCGCGCGCGCACGTACGGCGGTGTCCTGGCCACCGTCGCGCTTCCATCGCTCGTAGTTCTGCGCAGACGACAGCAGCGGCCGGTAGAAGCACGTGCGGAAGCGCTCCATCGTGTGCGCGGCGCCGAGGAAGTGGCCGCCGTGACCCACTTCCTGGTGCGCACCGAACGCGAGGGACTCCTCGTCGATCTCGAGAGGCGTGAACTCGTGTCGCAGCATGCGCAGGAGCTCCACGTCGACGATGAACTTCTCGTAGCTCGACACGAGGCCCCCCTCCAGCCATCCGGCCGCGTGCATCACGAAGTTGGTCCCGGCGAGGAAGGTGGGCAGGAGGGTCATGAGCGACTCGTAGCCGGCCTGCGCGTCGGGCGACTGGCTAGAAGTGAGGCCGCCCCCCGCGCGGAACGGCAGCCCGTAGTGGCGCGCGATCTGGCCCGTGCACAAGAGCCCGATCGCCGACTCGGGCGTCCCGAAGCACGGCGATCCGGACTGCATGTCGATATTGGAGAGGAACGAGCCCAGTACCACTGGCGACCCAGGCCGGACGAGCTGGGACAGGGCGATACCGGTGAGCGCCTCCGCGAGTTGCTGGGCGAGAGTGGCTGGGATCGACACCGGAGACATCGCGCCCATGAGGAGGAAGGGGGTCAGCACTACCGCCTGGTTCGCCGCGCTGTACTCGAACTGGGCGTCGAGCATGCGGCCGTCCCAGCGCAGCGGCGAGTTGCAGTTGATGAGCGAGATCGTCACCGGCGTCGCCTCGATGGCCTCGCGCCCCCCGAAGAGGATCTCGGACATCGCGATCGTGTCGCGCGCGTTCGTTCCGGACACGACGTTGCCCATGTAGATCTTGTCGGTCAGGGTCTGGAGCGCGAAGACCATGTCGAGGTGCCGTGAGTCGAGCGGTGCATCGTTGGGCTCGCAGATGACGCCCCCCGCGGAGTCGAGCTCAGGGAACTGCTGGGCGAGCATGCAGAACCGCCGGTAGTCCGACATCGTCGCGTCGCGTCGCCGGCCTTCCTCCAGGACGAACGGCGGCCCGTAGACGCCTGAGAAGACCATCTTGTCGCCGCCGATGTGCACCGTGCGTTGCGGGTTCCGCGCCCGGATCTCGAACTCGTGCGGTACGAGCGCGATCTGCTCGAGGACGAAGTCGGGATCGCAGAAGACGACGTCGTCCTCCACCCGCTGGCCGGCCCTCCTGAAGAGCTCGACCGCCTCCGGCTTGGCGAACTGCACACCGATCTCGGTCACGATGCGCCGCCAGCCGCGCTCCAGGACGCCGAGAGCCTCCTCGGACAGGATCTCGTAACGGGGCATCCGGTTCTCGAACACGGTCATTCCCTCCCATGGACCCGGCCAGCAGGCCTCGTGCTCGCATCGTAGAACATGAGTTCCATAGAATGGAACCGATGGCGACACCTACGGGAACTCAGGCGGTGGAGCGGGCCGCCCGCCTCCTGACCGAGATCGTGGACGCGGGGGAGGCGGCCACCTTCTCCGAGCTGACCCAGCGGACCGGGCTGGCGAAGAGCACGACCTCGCGGCTCCTGCTCGCCCTCGAGCGTGCCCGGCTGGTCCGGCGGGAGGAGGGCGCGTACCGGGCGGGGGAGCTCTTCGTCCGCTACGCGTGGCGGTCCAGCAGCGACGCCGGGCTGGCGAGGATCGCCCAGCCGGTGCTCGAGCGGCTCGGGGCGACGACCGGCGAGACCGTCAACCTCGGCGTGGCCCACGCCGGCGCCGTCGAGCAGATCGCCCAGGTCGACAGTCCGCACCTTCTCGGCACGACCAACTGGGTGGGGCGCCGGGTCCCGCTCCACGCGAGCGCTCTCGGGAAGGTGCTCCTCGCCTTCGGAGGCGCCGAGCTGCCGCCCGGCCACCTCGAGCGGTGCACCGACCGGACCATCACGAGCCGGGCGGCGCTCGCCGTCGAGCTCGAGGAGGTCCGGCACCGAGGGTTCGGCGTGACCGACGAGGAGCTCGAGATGGGCTTGATCGCGATCGCAGCGCCGGTGTTCCGCACGAGCGGTTCCCCGCTCGCGGCGCTGTCGGTCTCAGCGCCGGCCAGCCGGCTCACCAAACCGGAGCTGCCCGCGGCCACTGCCGCATGCGTCCGCGAGGCGGCAGCCCTTTCCCACCTCCTCGGCCACCGGCCGGTCACGGATCGATCGCGAAGGGAAGGAGAAGGAGCAGCATGACTCGAGACGAACTGTTGAAGGCGCTGTACGACGAGACGCTGGTGGGGAACGCCCCGCAGGTCCTCGCACTCACCCAGGAGGGGTTGGCGCAGGATCTCGCTCCCGAGGAGCTGCTGTTCGACGCGCTCATCCCTTCGCTCGAAGAGGTCGGCGCCAGGTTCGAGCGCGGCGACTTCTTCGTCCCGGAGATGCTGATCGCCGGAAAGGCGATGGCCGGGGCGCTCGAGGTCCTGCGACCGCTGCTCGCCGAGACCGGCGTCGAATCGGTCGGGACCTTCGTGATGGGGACGGTCAAGGGCGACGTGCACGACATCGGGAAGAACCTCGTCGACATCATGCTCGAGGGTGCCGGGTTCCGCGTGATCGACCTCGGCGTCCAGGTGGCCCCCGAGAAGTTCGTGGCCGCGATCGAGGAGCACCGGCCCGACATCGTCGGCTTCTCGGCCTTCCTCACGACGACGATGCCGATGTTCAAGGCGAACATCAACGCCTTGGAGAAGGCGGGGCTGCGCGACCAGGTGATCGTCATGGTGGGTGGTGCTCCCGTCACCCAGGAGTACGCCGACGCCGTCGGTGCCGACGGGTACGCGTCCGACGCGTCGGCTGCAGTTGCCCGCGCGAAGGAGCTGCTCGCCTGCCGGCGTGCGGCCGCTCCGGCATGAGCCGGCACGTCGCCGGAAGCACCGACCGGGGGCGCGCGGCCCACGACGAACGCACGGAGGGCACGACCCTGCGCACGGTGCGCAGACCCCGCCGAGCCGGGAGAACCGAGAAAGGAGGGCCGGATGCGGACCATGCTTCGATCAGGGTCCAAGGAGGTCGTGATCGGAGACGACCAGCCGTTCTGCATCATCGGCGAGCGGATCAACCCCACCGGTCGCAAGGCGTTCCAGGAGCAGCTCCGGCAGGGTGACCTGTCGAGCGTCGAAGTCGACGTGGCCCGCCAAGTGGCGGGCGGCGCCATGGTGCTGGACGTCAACATGGGCGCGCCCCTCGTCGACGAGGTCGAGCTCATGGACCGGGCCGTGCGCCTCGTGCAGAGCCTGACGGACCTGCCGCTGTGCATCGACTCGTCGGTGATCGACGCCTTGGACGCGGGGCTCAGAGCCTACGAGGGGAAAGCGCTCGTGAACTCCGTCACCGCTGAGGAGGACCGGCTCGCCGCGATCCTGCCCCTCGTGAAGCGGTACGGCGCGGCCGTCGTCATGCTGCCCAACGACGAGACGGAGATCCCCGAGGACCCTCGGCGCCGGCTGGAGCTCGTCGGCCGCCTCGTCGACGTCGCCACGGGCCGCTACGGGCTCGCGGTCGAAGACATCGTCATCGACCCGCTCGCGATGCCGATCGGCGCGGATACGACGCTCGTCAACCGGACGCTCGAGACGATCCACCTCGTGCACGAGAAGTTCGGCATCAACATGACGCTCGGCGCGTCGAACGTCTCGTTCGGCATGCCGGACCGCATCGCCATCGGCGCTGCGTTCCTACCGATGGCGATGGCTCTCGGCCTTACGAGCGCGATCATGGATTCGCGGTCCGCCGACCTGGTGCGCGCCGTGAAGGCCGCCGACCTCCTGCTGGACCGGGATCCCTGGGGCGCCAACTGGATCGCGGCGCACCGCGCCAGGCAGCCAAGTGAGGGGCCATGACCGACGCCCCGCAGCCGGTCGCGGATCCGGCAAGGTCCGCCGACCGGGTGGACCTGCGCTTCGAGCCGAGTGGCCGCCAGGTGCGTGTGCCGACGGGCGTGACTCTCTTCGACGCAGCCAGCTGGAACGGGATCGCGATCGACTCGACCTGTGGCGGTCACGGGACCTGCAAGAAGTGCAAGGTCAAGATCCTCGACGGGGCGGCGCCGGCATCCTCGCTCGACACGCGAGCGTTCGGCGCTACCGAGCTTCGCGACGGGTGGCGGCTGGCGTGCCGGCTCGAAGCAGCGGGCGACCTGAGGGTCGAGGTGCCGCCGCTCGTGACGCGGCCCAAGGCGGCCACCGTCGGCGTCGGGCGCAAGGTGATCCTCCGCCCGGCGGTGCAGAAGCGCTACGTGAAGCTCGACGAGCCCACGCTCCAGGACCAGACTTCCGATCTCGAGCGGCTGCTCGCGAGCCTCGACGATCTCGAGCTACGCGTAGACCTCCACGCGCTCCGGACGATCGGCCCTGCCCTCCGGCAGGGCGGCTACCGGGCGACGGCGGTCGTCGTCGACGATGTGCTCGTCGACGTGGAGCCGGGCGACACCACCGGCTGCCTGTACGGCATCGCGTTCGATCTCGGCACGACGACCGTGGTCGCGACGCTCCTCGACCTGTCGAGCGGGACGCCCGTGGCGGTCCGATCCGTGCTCAACAAGCAGCAGCACTTCGGCGCGGACGTCATCTCGCGCATCAGCGCGATCATGCTCGACCCCGAGGCGCTCGGCAAGCTGTCGTCCCTCGCGCACGAGACGCTGGCAGAGCTGACCGCGGCGGTGTGCTCCGAGGGCGAGGTCACACCGCGAGAGGTCTACGAGATCGCCGTCGCGGGCAACGCCACCATGACCCACATCGCACTCGCGATCGACCCCGAAGCGCTCGGCATGGCACCCTTCGTTCTCGCGAGCCGGTGGTTTCCCGAGCTGCTCGCGTCGGAGCTGGGTGTCGCCGTCCACCCGCGGGCACGCGCCGTCGTCTTCCCCGCGATCGGCGCGTACGTCGGCGGCGACATCACCTCGGGGCTGCTCGCCTCCGGGATGGACCGGGACCGCCGCACGCGGCTGTTCGTCGACATCGGCACGAATTGCGAGATCGTCCTCGGCTCGGGCGAGCGGCTGCTCGCGACCGCGGCGCCCGCCGGACCCGCGTTCGAGGGCGCGTCCATCCGCTGCGGGATGCGGGCGTCCGACGGCGCCATCGAGTCGGTCGAGATGAGCCCCGAGGACCTCGCCGTGAAGGTGATCGGCGACGGGGAGCCGCTCGGGCTCTGCGGGTCGGGCCTCGTCGACTCGGTCGCCGAGCTGGTCGCCGTGGGCCTGCTCGACCCCTCGGGACGGTTCGTCGCCGACGATCGCGCCGCGGAGGTGGCACCGGGCCTCGCGGATCGGCTGCGCACCGTCGCCGGGGAGCGGGTGTTCGTCCTGCACTGGCTCGGCGAGCCAGGTGACGCCGAGCGCGCCATCTACCTGACCCAGCGCGACGTGCGCGAGCTGCAGTTCGCCAAGGCAGCGATCGCGACGGGATGGTCCCTCCTCCTCGAGGACGCCGGGATCACCGCCGACGACGTGCAGCAGGTACTGCTGGCGGGCTCGTTCGGCAGCTACCTGTCGCCGGCGAGCGCCGTGCGCATCGGCCTGGTGCCGCCGCTGCCGGTGCTTCGGATCGTGAGCGCGGGGAACGTCGCCGGCGAGGGGGCGAAGATGGCGCTCATGAGCGTCCGTGAACGCGCCGGCGCCATGGCCCTCTTGGAGGAGGTGAGGTATGTCGAGCTGTCCGACCGCAGCGACTTCAACGACCGCTTCGTCGACGAGCTGGCCTTCCCCGCCTGAGCGGCCCCTGGCGGTGATCACTTGCGGGGCGCTCGGGGCCCAGGTCCGGCTCGCCGCGCGGGCCGCACCCGGCAGGGTGGAGGTCCACAGCCTCCCTGCGCTGCTCCACAACCGTCCCGCCAAGATCGCGCCGGCGGTCGAGTCGCTCTGCGCCCGGCTGCACCGGGAGGGGAAGGACGTCGCTGTCGCATACGCCGACTGCGGCACGTACGGCGCCCTCGACGAGGTCTGCGCTCGCCTGGGGATCGAACGCCTGCCCGGCCTGCACTGCTACGACCTGACGGCCGGGAGCGGCGTCGTAGCCGACCTCCTCCGGGACGAACCGGGTACGTACTTCCTCACTGACTTCCTCATCCAGACGTTCGAGCGCCTCGTCGTCGTGGAGCTGGGACTCGACCGCCACCCTGAGCTCGTCGTCGACTACTTCGCGCACTACAGGCGGATCGTCTGGCTCGCGGAGCGCCCCACCCCCGTCCTCGAAGCACGTGCACGATCCATCGCGACGCTCCTCGACCTCGACCTCGAGGTCCGCCGCGTGGGGCGCCGCCCGCTCTCCGGCGCGCTCGGCCGCCTGCTGTCGGGGCGGGCCGCATGATCCGCCGCCTGTCGCTCGTCCGCTCGTCGAGCCGGCGGCAGGTCGCGGCGCTCCTCGAGCACGCCCGCTACGAGGTGTTCCCCACCCCGTCGGTCGTCGACAGGGTCTTCGAGCACGTGCCGCGGGACGTCACGGTGACGGTCACCACTTCCCCGCGCAAGGGCTTGGAGGCGACCGTGACCG
>JAJZZB010000153.1 GCA_021797795.1 Actinomycetes bacterium
ATGGTCGACCGCGGCCATGGCGCCGGATGGTCGACCGCGGCCATGGCGCCGGATGGCGCACCGCTCCCAGGCGGCAGTGGAGGTGAGAGATGACCGACAGCGACAACAGGGCGTCGCCGCTCCGCCCCGACGAGGTGGCCACCCTCCTCGCCGGGGCACTCGCCAGCTGGCGGGCGGTCGAGGTGGAGGGGACGGGGTGGTGCCTCGAGCGGGAGGCCCGCTTCGCCGACTTCGTCGAGGCGTTCTCGTTCATGGCGGCCGTCGCCCTGGAGGCCGAGAAGCGCAACCACCACCCTGACTGGTCGAACGTCTACAACCGCGTCCACATCCAGCTCACGACCCACGACGCCGGCGGCATCACCGAGAAGGACCTGGACCTCGCCGAGGCGATCGAGCGGGCGATCCGATCCTGACGGCGAGCAGGCAGCAGTCGTCGCGTCGCCCGCCGGCCGGCATCGTCGCCTCGAGCAGGTGGTGGGCGAACGCCTTGAGGTCGGTGGTCGTGCCGCTCCGGGCCGCCTGCTCGAGCCGGGACAGTGACTCGGAGAGGTCCTCGCCGGGTCGCTCGACGAGGCCGTCGGTCATGAAGACGCAGACGTCGCCGGGCGAGAGCTGGTGACGTGAGCCGGCCGGCGCGGCCTCGAGCCCCCCGGCGAGGACGCGCCCTCCCGTCGGCTGCAGGCTCGCGCTCCCGTCGCGCAGGAGCAGCCAGGGAGGGTGCCCGGCGGAGGTGACCTCGAGGGTGAGCGTGGCCTGGTCGAGCACGGCGAACAGGAGGGTGGCGATCGGGTCCGGCAGGTTCCAGCTCGTCCACTCGCCCGAGAGGAGGCCGCTCAGGCGGTCGAAGATGGAGGCTGCCTCGTGGCCCTCGGAGGCGAAGGCGACCAGCCCGTTGCGCAGCCGGGCCATTGTCGAGGCCGCCTCGACCCCGTGGCCGCCGACGTCGCCGACGACGAGGCCGACGCGCCTGCCCCGGAGCGCGAAGGCGTCGTACCAGTCGCCGCCGACCGGCCCGGACTCGGCCGGTTGGTACCTGGCGGCGAGCTCGATCCCCGGGAGCCTCGGCAGCTCGGCGGGCAGGAGCGCCCGGGTCAGGGTCTCGGCCAGGGTGCGCTCGCGGTCCCGCTGGATGAGGTCGTCGGCGAGAGCGCCCGCCCGCCGGGCGAGCTCGGTCGCCACCTCGAGGTCCTCGGCCCGGTAGCGGGGGTGGGTCCCGCAGGCGAGGAAGACCATGACGCCGGCGGGGGTGGCGTGGCGCTCGAGCGGCACGAGCATCGCCGAGGTGAGGCCGACGGCGGCTGCCAGCCGGCCGCGCTCGCCGAGGTCGAGCGAGGGGTCGTCGAAGCCACCGACGATCTGCGACCGGCCGGTCGAGAGCACCTTCTCGACGGCGTCGATCCGCCCGGTGGAGAGGAGGTCGGCGAGCCGGGCCCGCTCGTCTGGTGAGAGGGCGTCGAGACGGTGCGAGCTGGCGACCAGCTCGACCCTCCCGCCCCGCGCGAAAAGGACGGCGCAGCGGTCGGCGAGGCGCGGGACGGCCAGGCGGACGAGGGTGTCGAGCAGCTGGGCGGGCGAGGCGTAGCGGTTGGTGAGCGCCAGGCTCGTCTCGGCGAGGAAGGCCTGCCGCTCCTCCGCCTCGGCCTCCGCCTCGGCCCGCAGCGCCCGCCCGAGGGCGAGTCCCGCCTGCTCGGCGACCGCGGTGAGGTAGGCCCGCTCGTCGTCGTCGAAGCGGTGGCCGGAGTCGAAGGCGATCGACATGATCCCGACCCGTGCGCCGTTGGCGACGAGCGGGAAGCCGGCGAAGGCAGAGGTCGCCGTCGTGGCGAGCACCGGCCAGCGGGCGAGCATCTCCTCCCGGGTCTCGACGAAGAGGGGCTCGGCTCCCTCGAGCTGGGCGGCCGCCGGGAGCGAGGAGTCGAGGGGGACCTCCGGGAACGCCCCGGCGTCCGGGCCGCCGCCGCCGACGCGGCGCAGGCGGCCGTCCCGGAGCATCCAGATGCCCGGGTGTCCGTCCCTGCCGGCCACCCCGGCCGGGGCGTGGTCGAGGACCGTCTGGAAGACCTCGCCCGCCTCCCGGGCGCCGGCGAGGGCGCTCGTGATCCGCTGGAGGGCGGCCAGCCGCCTGGCGGAGAGCTCGGCGACCTGGCGCAGGCGCCGCTCGGACTCGAAGAGCCGGACCCGCTCGATCGCGGCTGCGATCGGGTAGGCGATCACCTCGAGGACCGCCCGGTCGGCGTCGGTGAAGCGCCTCGGGGCCCGGCTGCCGGCGTGCAGGACGCCGAGGACGCGGTCGCCGACGATCATCGGCACACCGACGATCGAGCTGAGCCCCGAGTCGCGAAGCGTCGGGCTGTGGACCTGGAAGTGCCCGAGGTCGTTCACGATGAGGGGCGCCCCGCTGGCGAGGATCCGACCGGCGAAGCCCGCCCCGGCCGGGATGTGGATGCCGAGCTCGACCTCCCGGATGAGGCCGACGGCGGTGCGGGCGACGAGCTCGGACCCGTCTTCGGCCGCGATCAGCAGCGCTGCCTCGTCCACCTGCAGGTTGGTGGCGATCTCGGAGAGGGCGGTCCGCATCACCTCGTCGAGCGAGAGGGAGGTGACCGCTTCGGTGGCGGCGCTGCGGAGCCGGTCGATCCAGTCGTCGAGGTGCTCGGCGAGGGACCTCGCCGCCTGCTCGGCAGCCAGCGAGACCGCCAGGTTCTCCTGACCGCCGGGACCGGTGCCTGGCGGGGAGCCCGCATGGATCTCGTCGCGCCCCATCGTCTCCCCCACTCGGGCAGGCCCACCGACCCGTTCTCCTGCAGCGTGCCGGGGCCCGCCCGGCGGGCGAAGGCTATCGCCCGGCCGACCGCCCCGCCGGTGTCCGCCACCCCAGCGAGCAGGGTCGTCGTCGCGTGCTAGGCAGGGCCGGACGGGACGGACGCGCGAGGAGGGCCTGCGTTGCACGAGTGGACCGAGGAGACCGAGCGGCTCGCTGCCGGCGTGCTGGCCTACACCGAGGAGCGGCTCCACCTGCGGCCGGTGCCGCTCGACGGGCCGCGCTCGCCCGAGGAGCTCACCCGGGAGGCGGGTCGGACGATCACGGCCGAGGGCATCGGGGGCAAGGAGGCGTTGCGCATCTTCGCCGAGGTGCTCGCCCCGGCGTGCATCTCGATCGACCACCCCCGCTACTTCTCGTTCATCCCGTGCGCCCCGACGCCGGCGAGCACGCTGTTCGACCTCGTCGTCGGCGCCTCCTCGATCTACGGCGGCAGCTGGATGGAGGGGGCCGGCGCCGTCTACGCCGAGAACCAGGCCCTCTCCTGGCTGGCCGGCCTGGCCGGCTTCCCCGAGAGTGCCGGCGGCGTCTTCGTCCAGGGTGGCACCCTCGCCAACGTCTCGGCGCTCGTGGCGGCCCGCCACCGCCAGCTCGCCCGGGACTCGGCCGCCGGGCACGAGCGCGACTTCTCCCGCCGCTTCGCCGTCGCAGCCAGCATGGAGGCGCACTCGTCGGTCCACAGCGCGGCCGCCGCCATGGACGTCGACCTGATCGGGATCGAGCCCGACGGCGACGGGCGCCTCACCGGCCCGGCGCTTCGGACGGCCCTCGACCGCTCCGCCACCGAGCACCCCGAACGCGTCTGCTTCGCCGTGGTGGCCACGGCCGGCACCACCAACCTCGGCGTCATCGACGACCTGGCCGGGGTCGCCGAGGTGGCCGGCTCCCGGGACCTCTGGCTGCACGTCGACGGCGCCTACGGGGCCGCCGCCCTGGCGGCGCCGAGCCGCAGGGCCATGTTCGCCGGCATCGAGCGGGCGGACTCGTTCGTGGTCGACCCGCACAAGTGGCTCTTCGCCCCCTTCGACTGCGCGGCGCTCGTCTACAGGGACCCGGCGGTGGCCTTCGCCGCCCACTCCCAGCACGCCTCCTACCTCGAGCCGCTGCGCACCGGCGGGGAGTGGAGCCCGTCCGACTACGCCCTCCACCTCACCCGGCGCGCCCGGGGGCTCCCCTTCTGGTTCTCCCTCGCCGCCTACGGGACCGACGCCTACTCCGCCGCCATCGAGCGGACGCTCGAGGTGGCCGGCTACGCCGCCCGGCGCGTCCGCGAGCTCGAGCACCTCGAGCTCGTCGGCGACCCGAAGCTCTCGGTCGTCGCCTTCCGCCGGCTCGGCTGGAGCGAGGCGCGCTACTACGAGTGGTCGGCGGCGCTGCTCTCGAGCGGGACCGCCTTCGTCGTGCCGACGACCCACGACGGCGCCCCGGCCATCCGGCTGGCGGTCGTGAACCCCCGCTCCTCGGAGGAGGACATCGACATCGTGCTCGGCTCCCTCTCGGACTGAGCGGGCGGGCGCGGCCCGAGCCGGACGGGCCAGAGGTACTCCTCCGGCGCCAGACCCGGGCGGCCCTCGCTCAGGCACCAGGCGTGGAAGTCGACCGCCCACTCGCGGTGCCAGCCGGCCTGCAGGGCGGTCAGGCGCAGCGGGTCCAAGCCGCCCGCCTCGGGGAAGCGGCGCCCGATCTCCCGGGCGAGGGCGACGGCGGCCGCTGCGTCCTGCCCGGCGTCGTGCGCCCCCTCGAGCAGCACGCCGTAGTGGGCGCAGAGGGCATCGAGGCGGCGCTTGCCCGCCCGCCTCGGGTCGACCCTCCGGTCGATGACGAGCGGGTCGATCACCCGGTCGAAGCAGAGCGGTGACAGTCCGGCCCGCTCGAAGAGCACGGCGGCGATGGTGACGTCGAAGCTGGCGTTCATGGCGACGAGGGGGATCGCCTCGTTGACGGCGCGCTTCAGCCCCCGATGGACCCGCCGCGCCGTCTCGTCGAGGGAGAGGCCCTCGCGCCGGGCCCGGGCGGTGGAGATGCCGTGCACCGCCACGGCCGCCTCGGGCACCTCTCTGCCCGGGTCGACGATGAAGACCGAGCGCTCCCCCCACCTTCTGCCGTCGAAGGCGACGAGGGCCACCTGCACCGGGAGGTCCGACGACGGGTCGACCCCGGTCGTCTCGAAGTCGAGGCCGACCAGCGGACCGTCGTACCACGGCGCCATGGCGGCAATGTACGTGAGGGGTGTTGCCCGGACGCGGATCCCCGGCCGCCGGCTCCCTCGAGGCCCGGGACGAGCCGAGCCGGTGGTGCCGTCGGCCTGTCATGATCTCGCCATGCCTGCCGACTTCCCGGAGCCAGCCGGACCGGCGAGCTCACGGGCCGAGGTCTACCTGCGCTACCTCGCCTACTTCCGCCAGCGTCTCGGAGAACAGCTCCGGGCCCTGCCGGCCGGCTCGGTCCGGACGAGCTCCCTCCCGACCGGCTGGGCGCCGATCGAGCTCGTGAAGCACCTGGTCTTCGTCGAGCGGAGGTGGCTCGAGTGGGGCTTCGAGGGGCGGCCCATGGAGGACCCGTGGGGCGACGAGCGGGAGGGCCGCTGGTACGTCGGCCCGGAGGAGAGCCTGGCGGGTCTCCTCGCCGAGCTCGCCGAACAGCAGGTGCGCTCAGAGCGCGTCG
This sequence comes from Actinomycetes bacterium, assembly GCA_021797795.1. GTDB lineage: Bacteria > Actinomycetota > Acidimicrobiia > Acidimicrobiales > Bog-793 > JAKACF01. The sequence continues at coordinate 5,486 of JAJZZB010000153.1, forward strand.
TCGGCTCGCACCGTCTCGAGGAGGTCGGCCAACCGGGACCCCGCTGGGGCGGCGCCTCCCCGGCGACGCTCGAGCGGGTGCTGCTGCACCTCGTGCAGGAGTACGCCCGGCACCTCGGCCACCTGGACATCGTCGTCGAGCTGGCCGGGGCGGGCAGCGGGGAGTGAGCCGCCTGTCAGCAGGCGTAGTCGGGGTCGAACGGGTAGCCGTTGCTCCCCGGCGTCTCCTGCAGGAGCACGGGGTGCCCGCTGGCGAAGTTGTAGCGGCCGGCGCAGAAGGCGGCGTTGGCGGACGGCCCCGGGTACCCGAAGCGGGCCGGGTAGGGCGGCGAGGTCCAGCGGGCGCCGGCGATCCACAGCGGGACGTGGCCGGAGAGGATGTAGTGGCCGGTGATCGCCCCCCACTGCAGCGAGGTCCCGTAGACCCCGCCGGTGAGGTGGCGGGAGCGGAGGCCGGCCATGGCGCCGTTGATCGTGACGGCGTTCAGCCAGTGGTCGCACGACCACCACTCGCCCGAGCCCGGCCGGCTCCACTCGCCCCGGGCGCAGGAGGCGTTCTCGACGTCGAGCCACCACATCTGCGAGTGCGCCCCCTTCGAGGCGGCGTAGGCGACGGCTCTCGTGGCGGCGTTGTAGCCGTAGTTGTAGGCGATGCAGTGCTGGCGGGCCGAGCCGGTCTTGGCGCTGCAGACGCCGTCGGGGCCGCTCTGGCCGCCGTCGGTCGCCGAGGCCGGGGAGTTGATGAACATGTACAGCTGGTAGTGGGCGGAGGCCTTTGCGGCCCAGGCGATCTCGGCCCGCAGGCAGGAGTTGTAGCTGCCGATCGCCCAGCCGTCGACGCCGACGACGGCGATCGAGCGGCCCGACAGCGCCGGCAGCGAGCCGACCCTGAGCGAGCCCTGCGGCGCGCACTGGGGCCAGTTGACGTCGAACCCGACGCTGCCAGCCAGCGAGACGCTGTTGCGGACCGCCGGGCGGGCGGCCGGGACGATGGCGGCGACGCGGACGCCCGCCGGCAGGGAGGTGGAGGGGAGGCGGCCCTCCCAGGAGGCGGTCCCCCCTGCGAACACCTGGCCGCTGGCGGTGGCCGCCCAGTAGCCGGTCCGGCTCGAGGTGGCGAGGCTGACCACCGGTGTGCCCGGTGAGTGCCTGAGTTCGACCTTGCCGGCGTCGCCGAAGGCGAAGACCTGGCCCTTCGCGTCCGCCAGCCAGTAGCCGCGACCGTCAGGGGTCCTCGCGATGGCGGTCACAGGCGAGCTGATCGGCGTCGTGGCGAGCGACCCGTAGTTCGTGGCGCCCCCGACGGGGTAGACGTCGCCACGGGCATTGACGAGCCAGGCGCCGTGCCCGCTCGGGGTGACCGCTGCGGCCACCATCGGCCCGGTCCGCCTCTCGTGCTGCCAGGCGAGGCGGGCGATGGGCGGCGAGTCGCCGAAGCTCGTCACGGTCCCGTCCCGGCCGACGAGGACGTACCCCTTGCCGGTCGGGCTCGAGGCGATCGCCACGATCTCCTGGCGCCAGCGCAGGCGGTGGGAGCGGAGCGACCCGTAGAAGTGCGCCGTCCCGAAGGCGAGCACCGCTCCGTTCAGGCCTGCGAGCCAGTAGCCGTGCCCGTCGGGGCGCACGCTCATCCCGACGACCGTGGTGGCGAGGCGGCGGTGGCGCTCGTCGCCGTACCAGCCGGCGCCTCCGGCGTTGTGCACCAGCCCGGCGGCCGTCACGATGTCATAGGAGCTGCCCGCCGTGACGGCGGCCGCCGCCGGCCGGGTCCCGAGCCCCGAGTAGGCGACGAGACCGGCGAGAACGAACGAGAGTGATGCGAGAAGCGACGCGCCCGCTCGGAATCCAGGACACCGGAC
>JAJZZB010000154.1 GCA_021797795.1 Actinomycetes bacterium
CGGCCGTGCCGACCGCGACGAACTCGGCGAGGTCGTTGCCGAACTCCTTGAACTCGATCTCGAGGCGGACCCCGACGATGCCGTCCGCGCCGAGGGCGTCGGCCTCGGCCTCCATCCTCGTCATGGCGAACTCGCGGGCCTGGTACATGGCCTGCGAGAGCGTGCTGAGCTCCATGTTCTGGCTCCACCGGCCGACCTGCAGGCCGACGTGGTAGATGCTCGAGCCGAGCACGAGGCCGAGCGGCCTGAAGCCGGCCTCGCGCACGAGCAGGAACTCGTTGACGCTCAGGTCGGAGGTGAACAGCGCCCCGGGCTGGCCCGGCCGCATCTCGGCCAGGCGACGCATCGCGTCCTCCGGCAGGCCGAGCGTGCTCGTGTCGGTCATGTGCTCCTCCTCGGTGAGTCGAGCGGAAGGATCGAGAGGCTGCTCGTCGGGGCGAGGACGCCCTCGTGGAAGCGGGCGATCGCCGTCCCGCCCATCGACGCCAGGGCCACGTGGTCGCGGTGGTTCTCCCCCGCCTCCCGCTCCCAGATGTCGAGCGTCATGAACGACGACATGGAGCCGTCGGCCCCGTAGGCGGCCGTCCGCTGCTGGAACTGCCGGCGGGCATCGGCCCGGACGTGGTGGACGAGCTCGCTGTAGCCGGACACCTCGGTGTTGCCGGCCATCATCGACGCCTGCCGGACGGTGGCCCAGTCGTCGTGGCGGATGGCGATCGAGAGGCCGACCACCACGCCGGCCGGCACCCAGCCGCCATGCAGGAGCTTGGCGACGTCCTGTCCCGGCAGGGTGGCGGCGAACAGGTTACGGGGTCGCGTCGGGCTGTCGGCGCGCACGGCAGTCCCGTAGGCGAGGAACTCCCGGTTGTCGTTCCCGAGGTTGGTCACCGTCAGCTTGACACCCACGACTCCGTCGCCGCCGAGGGCCTGGCACTCGGTGAGCATCCGCAACAGCGCCGTGTCGTAGCCGCCGTAGAGAGCCTCGGCGTAGGCCCCGAAGCCGGTGTAGCCGGCTCCCCCGGAGCTCGTCACCGTGCCGACCGGGCCGCCGAGGCCGAACTGGCTGCCGAAGCCGCCCGGGCCTGCGCCGTAGCCCTGGCCGTAGTAGCCGCAGCCGCCCCAGCCCTCCCAGCCGATGTGCTCGACGACACAGCCCATGACCTCGCCGACGACCCGGAAGCCGCAGCCTTCGAGGCCGGCCTGGCCGTTGATCGACAGCAGGCTTGCCGCGGCCGAGCCGGCGCGTGCCCGCTCCATACGGGCGGCGGCGGCCGGGGGGAGGCCCTGGCCTGACCAGTCGCTCACCCCGTGTCGCCGGTTCGGTGTCGGGCCTCGTCCTCCCGTCGGCGGCGCCTCATCGGCCGGAGGCTACCACCACCCCCTCTCGCTGTCCCCGTCGGCGTCGACCGGCGGACGGTTCCGCGTGATCATGGTGGGGCCGGCCGCCGGGCGGGCAGGAGAGGAGCGAGATGGAACTGACCGAGGCCATGCGGACGACACCGGCCACGCGTGACTTCAGCGACGAGCCGGTGGACGACGCGGTGCTCCACCGGCTGCTCGAGGTCGCCCGCTTCGCCCCGAGCGGCGGAAACCGCCAGCCCTGGAGGGTGGTCGTGGCGAAGGACGCGGCGCTGCGCGCGGCGATCAGGAACGCCTACGTCCTCGGATGGCGGGAGTACACCGCCCATGTCGCCTCGGGCCTCGTCCCCTTCGCTCCCGGGGTGGACGGGCGCTGGACCGGCCCGGCGGTCGACCTCGAGCTCGCCCGCGCCACCCCCGCCCCGAACGACCTCGCCGACCATCTCGACACCGCTCCGGTCGTCCTCGTCCTCCTCGCCCACCTGCCCTCGCTGGCGGTCACCGACAACGGCCTCGGCCGCCAGAGCATCGTCGGGGGCGCCTCGGTCTACCCCTTCAGCCACAACCTCCTCCTGGCGGCCCGCAGCGAGGGGCTCGGCGGTGTCATGACGACCGTCATCTGCAGGCAGGAGGCTGCCCTCCGGGAGCTGCTCGGCCTGCCGCCGGAGTTCGCCGTCGCCGGCCTCGTCGTCCTCGGGCACCCCGCCCGACCGGTCACCCGCCTCCGGCGGAGGCCGGTGGAGCAGTTCTGCACCGTCGACCACTTCTCCGGCAAGCCCTTTTCCGCCGGCGCTCGTGGGTGAGTTGTGGACGACGCTGGGGATCACCCGGGGAAAGCTCCCGCTTCCTGTCGATAAGCCGGGTATTTCGAGAAATCCCATTGACTGGCGCCGGGCAGCGGAGCACGATGCACGCACCAAGGCAAGCGGTGCCAAGCGCTGCTAGACCGAGGAGCCCCCGCAAGGGAGCGCCGAGGGAAGGCAGGGTGGGACCCGATCCGAGGGGGACCCCCAGGAACCCGGAGGAGAGGGAGCGGCAGCGAGCGGAGGAAGGAAAGCCCGCAAGGGCGGACCGGAGGCCCGAGCTGTTGCCACCGGCCGAGGGCGACCCGTGAGGGGGACCCGAGGTCGGGCCACTGCGACCGGAGCAACGGTGACCCTCACGGGGAACCGGGAGGCCGGGAGGCGCTCGGAGCCCGAGGACGGGAGACCCGCAAGGGTGGATCGGCCGACGGAGCCACTGCGACCGGTGACGGGCGCCCGCAAGGGAGCCTCCGCCGGCGGCGGGGCACTCGCCTGCCACGGAAGGTGATAAGGCTCCACGACGGAGTCGGTCCCCCCAGGACCGGCGACGGGACGTAGCGAGTCGGTGCCACGGCACCGTCGAGCGATGTCGAGCGAGCCGTGGCCGCAAGGTCCCGGTGAGCAGCGGGGTGCTCGAGTCGCCACTGGTTGTGGCCCCGGGGAGTACGGGAGGCTTTGCCGACCGGCTACCCGGGGCCTAACCGCGTCCGGCCATCGGCAAGTGGAGCCCGCGCCGGGGCCTCCTTATGATCTCGGCACGCCAGAAGCCGTGATCGTCGCCACCGCCCGCAGCCCGATCGGGCGCGCCTTCAAGGGCTCGCTGAAGGACATACGACCCGACGACCTCGCCGTCCAGATCGTGAGCGCGCTCCTCGCCAAGGTCCCCCAGCTCGACCCCACCGAGGTCGAGGACCTGCTCATGGGCAACGGCCAGCCGGCCGGCGAGGCCGGTTACAACATCGGCCGGGTAGTCGCAGTTCTGGCGGGACTCGACGATGTCCCGGGTGTCACCGTCAACCGCTACTGCTCCTCGTCGCTGCAGACGATCCGCATGGCGGCGCACGCCATCAAGGCCGGCGAGGGGGACGTCTTCCTCGCCGCCGGTGTCGAGACGACGAGCCGGTTCTTCGCCGGCAACTCCGACGGCGTGCCGAACACCCACAACGCCCGCTTCGCCGAGGCCGAGGCCCGCTCGGCCAAGCGGGCCGAGGGCGGGGCGCCGGACTGGGAGCCCGCCGAGGGCCTGCCCGACATCTACATCGCCATGGGCCAGACGGCCGAGAACGTCGCTGAGTACGAGAACGTCTCGCGCGAGGAGATGGACGAGTACGCCGCCCGCTCCCAGCAGCTCGCCGTCGAGCACGTCGAGAACGGCTTCTTCGAACGGGAGATCACGCCCGTCACCTTGTACGACGGCAGCATCGTGGCGAAGGACGACGGCCCGCGGCCCGGCACCACCGTCGAGGGCCTGGCCAAGCTGCAGCCTGTCTTCCGCCCCGACGGCCGGGTCACGGCCGGCAACGCCTGCCCCCTCAACGACGGCGCGGCCGCCGTCCTCGTGATGAGCGAGACGCGGGCCTCGGCGCTCGGGATCGAGCCGATCGCCCGGGTGGTCTCCTCCGGGGTCACCGGCCTCCACCCCGAGATCATGGGGCTCGGGCCGATCGAGGCGAGCCGCCAGGCGCTCGCACGGGCGAAGCTCACGATCGACGACATGGACCTCGTCGAGATCAACGAGGCCTTCGCCGCCCAGGTGATCCCCTCTGCCCGCCACCTCCGCATCCCCCTCGAGAAGCTGAACGCCCACGGTGGGGCGATCGCTCTGGGCCACCCGTTCGGGATGACGGGGGCGAGGATCATGACGACCCTGCTGAACGGCCTCGAGCACGAGGGGGGCCGCTACGGGCTCGAGACGATGTGCGTCGGCGGCGGCCAGGGCATGGCCATGGTCGTGGAGCGCTTCTGATCACCTGCTCACGGCCCCGCCGCCCGGCCCGCGGACCGGCGACGGCCCGGCGTCGGCGATACTGGAGGTGACGTGAAGCCAATTCCGGTCGTCTTCCACATCGGCCCCCTCCAGATCCACACCTACGGGATCGGGCTGGCCATCACCTTCTGGTTCGCCTACCGATACTTCGCGCGCCGCCTGCGGGCGCACGGCTACCCCGACGACTGGCTCGGAAGGGCCTTCGTCTGGATCATCGTGGCGGCGATCGTCGGGGCGCGGGTGGTCCACGTCCTCGCCAACTGGAGCTTCTACTCCCACAACCTCGTCGAGGTCTTCGCCATCTGGCACGGCGGGCTGGCGAGCTTCGGCGGCCTGCTCTTCGGCGTGCCCGTCGGCATCTGGGCGGTCCGGCGCTGGTGCACTCAGCTGCGCCTCGCCGTGGCGCTGGACCTCGTCTCGACCGTGCTCGTCCTCGCCTGGTCGGTGGGCCGCCTGCTCGGCCCGCAGCTCATGGTGCGGGGCGGCGGCTACCGGACGAACGCCTGGTACGGGATGTACTACGCCGACCAGGTCGGAAAACGTCTCCCCACCCCGATCTTCCAGGCCATGGAGTGCTTCGTCATCTGGCTCGTCGTCCTCCAGGTGGAGAAGTTCGTCCGCCGCCGCGGCGGCCCGCTCGGCTTCGTGACCACGGCCGCCGTCAGCTTGTGGGGGCTGTCGCGGGTCTCCGACGAGACGCTGCTGCTGCCGCACGGCGCCGGGGGCGACGCCGTCATCGGTGCCTCGATCGCCTTCGTCGTCCTCGGGGCGCTCTTCGCCACCTTCCTGCTGTTGCGGGACCGGCACCGGGTGGCGCCCGCCGGTGCGCTCGGCGATCCCTGGGCCGCCCCGAGCCTCGACGAGGAGCAGCCGGCGCCGGGCGGCGGCGAGGCCGTCGACCCAGCGGACCCGGCGCCGTCGCACCACGACGAGGCGACGCCCGCCACACCGACCCGCCGGAAGGTGCCGCGGGTGGTCGACCCCCACGTCGCAGGGACGACCCCGACCAGCTGACGCTCAGGGCGGGGAAGGCTCCGCCCGGGCCGTTCCCAGGCCCATTCGGGCCGTCATCGGGACCGAGAGGTTCGTGGACTCCCCCGCCCCACCCAGTCGGCGCTCGGGTGCCTCGGGCGAGCGGTCGCCGGTGAAGCGCCGCGAGCCCGAGCCTCCACCCCCTGGCGTACCTGCGGCGCCCACCGGGCGCGGTGGCCGAGGCCCGTCGAACCCGCCGGCGCCTCACGCCGGAGCCGAGCCGGCACCGCCGTCGCGAGCCGCCCTCGCGCTCGAGTGCCCGAGACGTTGGCGGGCCTCCTCGCCCGAGTCGCCGACACGACTCTGCGAGGATGTGGGATGGTCGAGCGGCTGTCAGAGCAGTTCGAACAGACAAGACCGCGGCTGGCGGCGATCGCCCAAAAGATGCTGGGCTCGGCGACCGAGGCCGACGACGCCGTCCAGGAGGTCTGGCTGCGGCTGAGCCGGGCCGGACCGGCGGGCATCGACAACCTGGGCGGCTGGCTCACGACCGTGGTCTCCCGGGTCTGCCTCGACATGCTGCGGGCCCGCCGGCGCGAGGAGCCCTTCGGTGGCGCCTTTCCCGAGCACGTCTCTGAGACGGCCGGAGAGGGGCAGCCGGAGGACGACGCAGTGCTGGCGGACGCCATCGGCCCAGCGCTCGTCGTCGTGCTCGACTCGCTGGAGCCCCACGAGCGCCTGACGGTCGTCCTGCACGACCTGTTCGGGCTGCCCTTCGACGAGATCGCCCCCATCGTCGGGCGATCCCCCGGGGCCACCCGTCAGCTGGCCAGCAGGGCGCGGCGGCGCCTCCGCGGCAGCTCTGCGTCCGGGGCCAGCGGAACGACCCCGCCCGACCCTCGACGACGCGAGCTGGTCGAGGCCTTCCTCGCCGCCTCGCGGCAAGGCGACTTCGAGGCGCTGCTCGCCCTCCTCGACCCCGACGTGATCCTGCGCTCCGACCCGGTCCGGAGCGCCACCGCCCGCCGTGAACGCGGCGCCCCGGCCCTTCGCGACGAGAGCACGGGCCGCCACGCCGTGGTACGGGTGCTCGTCGGGCGGGCTGCGGTCGCTCGAGCCAGCCTCGTCGACGGGGTGGCGGAGCGGCGTGGGCCCCGGAGGACCGACCTTGGGCCGCCTTGGTCATGCGGCCGGAGCGGGACACGATCGTCGAGATCGAGATCCTCCCCGACCCCCGTCGCCTGCGGACCCCCGAGCTCGTTCTGTGAGGCGCTCGCAGCTCGGATCGGATCGGCCGCAGTCACATCTCCACCGCCCCGTTCGTCATAGTTGCGGCGGCGCAGCGCGCGTCGTCGAGGCAACCGACGAGGAGCGACCATGACCGCTGCTTCCACCGAAGGCATCAAGACGGTGCTGCACCCCGTCTCCGACCTCGCGCGGGCGAAGGCCGTCTACACGGCTCTTTTGGGCCTGCCCCCGCAGACCGACGAGGCGTACTACGTCGGCTTCGAGGCGGCCGGCCAGCACATCGGGCTCGTGCCGAGCGGCGGCCAGCAGGCCATGACCGGCCCGGTTGCCTACTGGCACGTCTCGGACATCGAGGCGAAGCTCGCCGAGGTGACCGCAGCCGGTGCCACCGTGAACGAGCCCGTCCGCGACGTCGGCGGCGGCCGCCTCGTGGCAACCGTCACCGATCCCGACGGCAACGTCCTCGGCCTGCTCCAGGACCGCAGGTGAGCGGCGGCCGGCGCTGGCGGACCGCCTGACGGAGAGCACCAGCTCGCCGGCGAGGGTGACCTCAGGCGTGAGCTCGGCAGACCGGGACAGGACATGGCCACGACGACCGACCGACGACCGCCTCGAGAGCACCCGGCACAGCCACGACCCTCGTCAGCATGCGCCGGCCCGTCACAACGAGCTGCGATCGCTCGTCCTCGGGACCATCCCGGCCGGGTCCGAGCGGTTCGTCGACGAGACCTGCGGCGCCTTCGTGCAGGGCTTCGTGCCGGCACGCGCCGGCCCGAGGCCGAGATGCTCGACTGCCCGACGATGCATCGTCTGCTTTCCGGCGATGCGCTCGCCGTCGACGAGCTGCTCGCGCTGTCGGGTCGCGCCGGAGCTCGGGACTTCCCGGACCTCATGTCCGTGGCCGACCGCTGCGGGCTCGACCGGCCGCTCGACCCTCGCGGCAAAAGGACCGTGAGCTCGAGGCAGAGGT
>JAJZZB010000155.1 GCA_021797795.1 Actinomycetes bacterium
CCAGCTCGTCGTGAACCACGTGCTCACCCCGGCCGAGGCACGAGCCGCCTACGACTCGCCGCTCCCTTTGCGCGTGCCCGGTGTCGGGCGGGCGTGACTCCCGAGCGGGCCTGTGCCGGGGCCGCCCCGGCCTCGGGGACGGGCGTCCGTGAGGCGGCGCTTCAGCCCTTGAGGCCGGCGGTCGCGATGCCGCCGCGGATGCCGCGCTGGACGAGGACGAGCAGGATCCCAGAGGGGATGGCGGCGAAGATCGCCGCCGCCATGAGGTCGGGCCACTGAGAGGTGTACTCGCCGAGGTACTTGTAGATGCTGAGGCTCATCGGCACGACGGCGTCGGAGGTCGTGAGCGTCAGCGCGAAGAGGAAGTCCCCCCAGGCGAAGAGGAAGGAGAACAGCGCCGCGGCAAGGATCGCCGGCCTGCTGAGCGGCACGACGACGCGGAGAAGCGCGCCGAGGTTCGAAGCACCGTCGACGCGGGCCGCTTCGATCAGCTCGTGCGGCAGGCCGATCATGAAGGCCCGGATGACGAGGATGTCGAAGGGGACACAGTAGGTCGAGTCGGCGATGATCAGGCCTGGGTAGCTGTTCAGGAGGTGGACGTCTGCGAAGATCTTGAAGAAAGAGATGCCGAGCACGATCCCGGGGATCGTCTGGGTGACGAGCAGGACGAGGGTGACGATGCCAGTGATCCTGAAGCGGAAGCTCGCCAGCGCGAAGGCGGCGGGCACGGCGATGAGGAGCGACAACAGTGTCGCCCCCACCGCGATGACCAGGCTCGTGGCGAGCGCGCCGCCCTGGGTGTGGAGCACCTCGGAGTAGGCGGCGAAGGTCGGGGTCGGCGGGACGAGCGACGAGGGGATCGCGTAGGACTGCTGCAGGGTCTTCAGCGAGGTCACGACGGCCCAGTACAGGGGCAGCAGCATCAGGCCGACGATCACGAGCGCCGCGACGAGGTTGAGCCCGGCGACGACCCTGGCGCGAGGGGCCCCCGGGGGCGGTCCGATGGGTCCGGCGCGCATCGGCTCGGTGCCGTTGCTCACAGGCGCGCCGCTCTTCATCGGCGGAGCTCTCCCCGGTAGCTGCGTACGTAGGCGAGGGCGCACACCAGCGAGATCAGCATCATGATCGTGCCGATGGCCGCCCCTTGGCCGAAGTCGAGGTTGCCGAAGGACAGCGTGTAGGCCCATGTGGAGAGCAGCTGCGTCGAGTTCACCGGCCCGCCACCGGTGAGGATGATCACGATGTCAAACGCCTTCAGGGTGTAGATGAACCCGAGCACGAGGACGACGGCGATCACGGGGCGCATCACCGGGACGGTGACCGACCAGAAGGTCCGAGCTCGCCCTGCGCCGTCCACCCTCGCCGCCTCGTAGAGCTCCTTCGGGATGTCCTGGAGCCCGCCGTGCAGCAGCAGCATGTTGAACGGGATGCCGATCCAGATGTTCGCCAGCACGACGGTGAGCAGCGCGAGGTGGGTGTTCGTGAGCCACTCGATCGGGGTGTGGATGAGGCCGACGTCGGACAGGATCTGGTTCACCATGCCCGAGGTCGGGTCGAACATCAGCCGGAGCACGAGGCCGGTCACCACACCGGGGAGGAGCCAGGGCACGAGGATGAGTGACCGGAGAAGCCCGCTCAATGGGAACCGCTGGGAGAAGAACAGCGCGAGCAGGAACCCGATCCCGAACTGGAAGACGATCGATCCGACGACGAAGAGCGCGGTGTTCTCGACCACCGTCGGCAGGACTGGGTTCGTGATCGCCGTGTGGTAGTTGCTCAGGCCGACAAAGCCCGCAGAATTGTTGAGCAATCCGATGACGCTCGACTGACGGAGGCTGAGCAGGACGTTGTAGACGATCGGGTAGGCGAAGAGCAGGCAGACATAGACGATGGCCGGCATGAGGAACAGCCACCGGCGGCCCCCTGCGACGCCGCGTTGCCAGAGGCGGCGCCGGCGCTCCCGGGTGGCATCGGCCTGGTCGTCGGGCCTTCTCGCAGCAGCGCGGCGGGTGGCGACGCGGTTCGGCAGACCGGCCGTCGCGGATGGAACGCCGCCGATCCTTTCCGCTCGACCCGCCGTCTCGCGCCACACGGTCGGCTCGGCGTCTCAGCTCGTCGGCACGATCGGCACCTCGGCACCGTCGCGCAGGAGCACGGGGATCCGTTCGAGTGGGGCGGGCGCCTCGTGCCAGGTCCCGCCGTCGTAGGTCTCGCCCCCGAACGGGTCGGTCCAGCTCGCGCCAGCGGGCAGGTACAGGCCCCGGGAGCGCGCGCCGAGCTCGGTCACGGGGGCGACGAGCACTGAGGGGCCGAGGAGGAACTCGTCCTCGATGGCCCAGGCCTTGGCGTCGCCGGGGAAGTCGAACCACAAGGGGCGCATGGGCGGTGCTCCGGTGGCCGACGCGGCCGCCATCTGCTCGAGGACGTAGGGCTTGATCCGCTCGCGAAGCCGGAGGATCCCGGCGAGGATCTCGTAGACCTCCTCGCCGAACGACCAGATCTCGTTTGGCCCGCCGGACATCGCCTGGGAAAGCGGGCTTCTCGGCAGCCGGTCGCCGTGCAGGCGGAACAGCGGGCACCACACGCCGTACTGGAACCAGCGGACGAGGAGCTCGCGGTAGGCGGGGCTCGCCGGATCTCCGCCGTGGAACCCACCGATGTCCGTCGTCCACCAGGGAATGCCGGATATCGCGACATTGATCCCCGCGCGCACCTGTGCGGCCAGAGACTCGAAGGTCGCGGGAATGTCGCCCGACCACAGGGCGGCCCCCCAGCGCTGGCTGCCCGCCCAGGCCGAACGGACCAGGCTCACGACCTCGGACTCGCCCGCTGAGCGCAGACCCTCGTACACCGCCCGGGCGTGGTCTGCGGGGTAGCGGTTGATCACCTCGAGCCCGGGGCCCGCGACGAGGCGCAGGTTCTCCACGTGGCCGGGCTTGATCTCCGGCTCGCAGGCGTCGAGCCAGAAGACCTTGATCCCGTACGAGTAGTAGTTCTCCCTCAACCGCCTCCACAGGAAGCGGCGCGCCTCGGGGTTGGTCGGGTCGTAGAAGGCGACCGGGACCCGAGCGGGGGAGTTGCGATCGGGCCAGTCGGCATGCATCGGCCAACCGCGCTCGCTCGCGACGAGGTAGCCGGAGCGGAGCATAGGCTCGTAGTTGGAGGAGAGCACGCTCACAGAGGGCCACACCGAGACCATCAGCCGGACGCCCATCGAGGAGAGCTCCTCGACCATCGCCCCCGGGTCGGGCCACTCGCTTGGCTCGAAGCGCCAGTCGCCGAGCTGGGTCCAGTGGAAGAAGTCCGAGACGATCACAGCGAGCGGAAGGCCTCGGCGATGGTACTCGCGGGCGACCTCGAGCAGTTCGTCCTGGGTCCGGTAGCGCAGCTTCGACTGCCAGAACCCGGCCGCCCACTCCGGCAGCATCGGCGCGTGCCCGGTGACGTCCGCGTAACGGGCGGCGATGTCCGCCGGCTGTCCAGCAGTCACCCAGTAGTCGATCTGCCGGGCGCTGTCAGCCACCCACCGGGTGGCGTTCATCCCGAGCTCCACGCGCCCGATGGCCGGGCTGTTCCACAGCAGGCCGTAACCGCGGCTGGAGACGAGGAACGGGATCGACACCTCGGCGTTGCGCTGGACGAGGTCGAGCACGATGCCCTTCTGGTCGAGTCGGCCGTGGGTGTGCTGGCCGAGGCCGAAGATCCGCTCGCCCTCGTACGCGGCGAAGCACTGCTCGAGCCGCTGGTAGCCGTTGCCGGTGGCCGTGTAGTTGCGAGGCCCCGGCCACCAGAAGTGGATCGGTCGCTCGGCGAGCAGCTCCTCTCCGCTCTCCGTGCGGACGAAGCGCATCCGGCCTTCGGCGCTCACCTCGGCCGAGATGGCGCCGACGGAGATGCTCGCGCGCTCGCCGAGGATCTTCACCGTGGCGTCGGCAGCCGGCGCCTCGGTCAGCGCGCCCTGGTCCTCGATCAGGTGGTCGAGGGCGGCCCGGACGCGCAGGGCGTCGGGGCCCCATGCCTCGACACGGACGATCTCGTGGTCGGACCGCCACGTCAGGGCACCGGAGTCGTCGAAGAAACGGATCCGGCTCGACGCATCCTCGCAAGGTTCGGTCTCGGGCTTCGGCGATTCGGGGGGCACGGCGATCCTTTTGGTCATTGCTGCTTCATTGCTGCTCGTCCTGTTGCCGTGCAGGTGTGCACGGCAGGCGTGGTCCAAGGGGACGGCCGTCACGGCCTGGGTCCACCGGGGGCAGGGAGGGCCCGCCGGGGTGGACCCAGGCCGGCTCGGCCCCGGGCGGCCCCGCCTCGGGAGCGGGGCTCATTCGGCCCGGGAGCCAGGGCTCAGGAGGTGATGTGGTACTGCTTCAACGCGGCCACGACGGCAACCTGGGCGGTGTCGAGCGCCTGCTTGGGGGTCGCCTTTCCGAGGATCACCGCCTGGACCGCCGTGCCGAGCGCAGTCTCGATCGCCGGATAGGCGAGCCCCACCTCGCCGGTGCGGGACCGGGCGTGCTCGATCTCGGAGGCGAAGACTCGGTCGTCGGGAACCGTGGCGAGGAGCCTCGAGGAGACGGACTTCTCGCTCGCGATCTCCCCGTTGGCAGCGGCCCAGCTGTAGGTGACCGCGGGCGAGATGAGGAACTTGAGGAGCTTCAGCCCGAGTGCCTCGTTCGCCGGGGTCGACTTCGGGATGACCCAGACCTCGCCGCCGAGTGGCGTGACGGCCGACATCCCGGCCCTCGGCGTGGGGATCGGCGCGATGCCGTAGTCCAGCCCCTTTGTCGAGTTGAACGGCCCGAATTCCCAGGGGCCCATCACGATCATCGCTGCCTTTCCCCCCATGAAGTCGACGGCGATGTCGTTCTGTTGCTCGTCGACCACCGAGGTCGGCAGCGCGCCCTCCTTCGCGAGCTGCTGGTAGAGCGTGAGCGCCGCGACGCCGCCGGCGTCGTTGACGTGCTCGAGGTCACCGCCCGCAGTCCAGAAGAACGGGAGGAACTGCCAGACGGCGCTTCCGGGGACGTTGTCGGCCGCGACCTCGAATCCGGCCACGCCGTTCTTCGTGAGCGCCTTCGCTGCGGTGACGAGCTGCGCCCAGGTGTGGGGCACGGCGACGTGCGAGGCGGCGAGGAGCTTCTTGTTGTAGAAGAGACCGATCGTGTTGTTCCCGAACCCGACACCGTAGAGCACGTTCTTGTAGCTCCCGGCCGCGACGGCACCCTCGGTCAAGCCGGAAGGCGAGATCCCGACGCTTTCGAGCGGGACGAGGTCGCCCGCGCCTGCGAGCTCGGGCACCCAGGGATTGTCCATCATCAAAAGGTCCGGAAGCTGATGGGCCGACGCCTCGGTGAGGACCTGTGATTCGGCGTTGCCGGGCGGCATGACATCGCGCTTGACCGTGTAACCGGGGTTCTGGCTCTCGAACTCCTTGATGAACGCCTGCATTTCGGAGCCGTCGCCGGTCGTGTAGTAGTCCTGCAGCGTGATCACGCCCGGCTTGGGAGCCGGGAGCGTGGTCCTGGTGGACGCAGCGCCTTGCCGCGCGGGAAGCGACGACGCGACCCCGGCCCTCGTCGAGGCCAGGGCCGTCGTGGCGGTCCCGACCGTCGCGAGCAGTGCCACCGCTGCGACTGTCGCGGCGCCGAGTGGACCGCCGCGGCGCGGATGCGCCCTGCCCCTCTCTCGTGCAGTGTGCAGCATGTGCATGACCCTCCTTCTCGTTGCTTTCTTCCCCAGTCGGTCTCAGTCGCCGGGCGTTGGCCTGCCCGCGGCTACATCGCTCCGACGAGCGACTGCTTCGTCGGGGTGCTGAACAGTTCTCCGAGCACGACGCACGCCGCTCCCCTCGCCCACTTCGGGCCGTCTACGGGCTCGGAGTGCATGACGATCCGTGGCACGATCCCTCCGAAGGTCTCCCTCGCTATTGCCCTTCGCATCGCCCCGAAGCGCCACTCGCCTGCCGGCACGCCCTCGCCGCTCACGATCACGAGGCGGGGGTTGACGACGTCGATCAGCGCCGCCGCACCCCGGCCGAGCTGCTCCCCGGCGCGAGCGAGGACTTTCTGGCTGAGCTCGTCGCCCGAGTCGGCAGCGGCCCCGACCTCGGCGATCGTCGGCCCGCCCGATGCCACCGCTTGGGCGAGCGAGGAGGGCACGCCGGCTTCCACCGCGGCGCGCAGGTCGCGCACGATCGCCCGGTCCGACGCCCATGCCTCGACGCAGCCGGTCTTCCCGCAGGAGCACTGTGGTCCGTCATCGCCGAGACGGATGTGCCCGAACTCGCCGGCGGCCCCGTCGGCACCGCGATGCAGCTGGCCGTTGACGACGATGCCGGCACCGACGCCTGCGCCGACGACGAGGACGACGAAGTGGTCCACGCCGTGCCCGCTGCCGAACCACTGCTCGGCCGCGGTCAGGGCGTTCGAGTCGTTCTCCAGGACGACCGGGAGGCCGAGGCGCTCGGCGATGGGCTGGCCGAGCTGGACCTCGTGCCAGTCGAAGGTCGGGCAGAAGTGGCACAGCCCGCTCGTCGCGTCGACGGCGCCGGCCAGCGCGATGCCGACGCCGAGGATGCGGGAGCGATCCGCGCCCGAGGAGGCGATGGCTGCCTCGACCGCCGCGCAGAGCGACTCGACGGCCGGGGCGGTCTCCCGGCGGCTGGGCCGGCCCAGCGGGCCCGCGGCGGCGACACCCTCCGGCAGGGGCGTGACCTGCGAGTAGACCGGCTCGGCCCGGAGGTCGGTCATGACGAGCGAGATGGACTGGCCAGAGAGCTTGAGGCCGACGACGTGGTTGGCGTCGTCCTTCAGCCGGAGCAGCGACGGGCGCCGCCCGCCGCTCGATTGCCCCTGTCCGACCTCCTCGACGAGCCCGCGCGCCACGAGGTCGGTGACGATCGCAGAGACCGTCGGGCCGCTCAGGTGCGTCGCCCTGACGAGATCGGCTCGGGACATCGCGGTCTCGGCTCTCAGCACGTTGACCACGAGGTTCCGGTTCATGTCGGCCATCAGCCGCCAGTCACCCCGGCGGATCCCGTGTCGGGAGAGAGTATCTTCGGAAACATTCATAAGAAAGTATCGGGCAACATACCACCGCCTGTGCAGCCTGTCGAGAGGTTCCTTCGCGCCCGCCGTGGGAGCCGAGGGTGATCGCCTAGGCCTCCCCCGCGTCCGGGACGCGAGCGGGCGGGCCCGCTGGTGGGCGGCGCGTGCCGGCCCGCACCCCCGAGCCGCCGTGGTCCTCCGGCCAGGCCCGGCCTAGTCTCCAAGGGACGGTCGAGCCGCCGGAGCAGGCGCCCTTGACCGAGAGTCGCCCGGGGCGGGGCCTCGCGGCGT
>JAJZZB010000156.1 GCA_021797795.1 Actinomycetes bacterium
GCCGACCCCGCTCGAGAAGGGGCTGAGCGCCTGGCGGAACTTGGGGGTCGCCGCCTGCAGCTGGGTGTCGGCCGAGGAGAGCAGCGAGCGCCGCACGACGGTGTAGGAGATGACGTCGAGGATGCTGAGGGCGATGGCGACCAGCGCGACGACGACGATGAGGATCCGGGTGCGGATGGCCACCCGCCGGGGCTCCTACTCGCGAGGGGGGCGCAGGACGTAACCGACGCCCCTCACCGTGTGGATCAGATGGGGCTCGACGAAGTCGACTTTCTTGCGCAGGTAGCTGACGTAGGTCTCGAGCACGCCGGCGTCGCCGCCGAAGTCGTAGCTCCAGACGTGGTCGAGGAGCTGGGCGCGGGTGAGCACGCGCCGGGCGTTGACGAGGAGGTAGCGGAGCAGGCGGTACTCCGTGGCGGTCAGGTCGACGAGCTTGCCGGCGCGTCGCACCTCGTGGGCATCGTCGTTCATCTCGAGGTCCGCCAGCACGAGCCGGTCGCCGGTCGAGCCGCCGCCGGTACGCCGCAGGACCGCCTGCACGCGGGCGACGAGCTCGGCGACGCTGAAGGGCTTCGTGACGTAGTCGTCGCCGCCGATCGTGAGGCCGCGCACCTTGTCCTCGGTGGCGTCCCGTGCCGTGAGGAAGAGGACCGGCACGTCGCGGCGCTCCCGGCGGATGCGCTCGGCGACGTTGAAACCGTCGATGTCGGGCAGCATCACGTCGAGGATGACGAGCTCGGGCCGGAACGACTCGAGCAGGGCGAGCGCCCGGTAGCCGGAGTCGGCCGTCTCGACCGAATAGCCCTCGTAACGCAGCGCCATGGCCACGAGCTCGGTGATGGAGTCCTCGTCGTCGACCACGAGGACCGGGCGACCGGCCGAGAGCTCGGCGCCTGCCTGTCCGGCGGGCGCGGCGGATGAGGCCGTGTTCATACCTGCATTGTCCCTCGGCACGCTGTGATCTTTCTGAGAGGTTCCTCCACGATATCGGTGAGGATCCCTTGTGAGGACACGGGACCGGTCACGAGCTCCCCGACGGGCGGGGGCGCCTCACCATAGCGAGGGGGCTCCCCGTTCAGGCGGCGGGTCCGGCCACCAGCGCGACGACGACATGGCGGGCGGTGCCGCCGGCCTCGAAGCCGAGGGTCACCTCGGCGCCGGGGTGAAGAGCCGAGATGAGCGAGGAGAGCTCCGACATCGAGTGGACCTGGATGCCGTCGAAGGCGGTGATGACGTCGCCGGCCTGAAGCCCGGCGCTGTCGGCCGGCGTTCCCGGCTCCACCTGGACGATGTTGACCGCCCCGCGTCGTGGCGGCCCCACGAGCCTCACGGTCGTCCCCTCGATCCCGAGGTAGGCCGAGCGGCCGAGGTCGAGGCCGGGCTGGGCCGTCCCGCGCTCGATCGCCCTCACGATCGCCTCCACGCGGTCGATCGGGATGGCGAAGGCGACCGCCGAGCCCGACCCGGCGACCGAGGCGGCCGCCGTGTTCATGCCGACGACCCGGCCCCGGTCGTTCACGAGCGGGCCGCCGGAGTTCCCCGGGGCGATCGGGGCGTCGGTCTCGATCATCCCAGAGAGGTGCTCGGCGTCGGCTCCCGTCTCGCTCGTGGCCGTGATGGAGCGGCCGAGCGCCGAGACGGTCCCGCTCGTCACAGAGGCGGTCCCGCCGAGCCCGAGGGAATTGCCGAAGGCGAGGACGCCCTCTCCCACCTCGACCCGGGCGGAGTTCCCGATCACGACGGTCTGGAGCGGGGCGGCACCGACGATCCTCAGGACGGCCACGTCGGCGGACGGGTCGGCGCCGACGAAGTCGGCGACGTACTGGAGGTGGCCGGGGTTCACCGTGACCTTGATCGTCTTGGCTTCCTCGACGACGTGGTTGTTGGTGACGACGATCCCGCCCGGGGTGAGCACCATGCCCGTCCCGGCCACGTCGGCCGGGCCGGACGGAGTCTCGATGACGCAGTTGACGTCGACGACGGCCCGGTCGATACGACGGGCGATGCGCCGTGTGAGGGAGGAGGAAGGGGTGCCGCCTGCCGGCGAGACGGCGTCCAGACCGGCGGTCGAGGAGGAGACCGACGACCGGCCGGAGGTGAGCAGGAGGGTGAGGCCGGAGCCGACGCCGACGAGGCAGAGGGCGGCGAGGGCGAGCGGCAGCCGGCGGCGGAGCGACCTCGGCGGGGAGGTGGAGCCGGGCCTGTCCGGATGCGACCAGCTGCCGTCGGCGAGGGGAGGCGCGTGGGCGGGTCTGTCCTCCTCGGGCCTGTCCTCTCGTCGATCCATCACCCACCTCGCCGGTGCCCTCTTCAATCTAGGTGGACCCCGGCGGTTCCGTTCCGGCAGTGCGCCCCTCGGCGCCTCGGAGATGGCTTCCCCGCCGGGTGGGTGACGAAAACCAATCAGTCGTAGCTCGCCTCGAGGGCCCACCGGCCCCCCTCGAGGACGACGACATGGGCCGATCCGTCGGCGAGGAGGACCTGCATCCTCGCCCGGCGGCGGTGCTCGGCGGGGTCCCACCACCGCTCGTCGGTGAGGAAGGGGCCCGCCCAGGCCTCGACGGAGTGCTCGCGGCCCGGTCCGTGCCAGAGCCGCGCCGGCGCCGAGCTCAGCCGGCCCCTCCCGCTCACCTCGACCGGAAGACCCTCGCCGTCTCTCAGCGAGACCTCGAGGGGGACCTGGTAGACGACGCTCGGCGCCGGAGGCGGCAGCCGGCCCGGCCAGGGCTGGGCGAAGCCGGGGTCCTCTGGGAACGGCTCGCCGAAGGGCACGAGCCGTGCCTGCTCGAGCAGCCCCCTGCCACCGGTCCGGGCCGGGGTCCCGATCGCCTCGTGGCCGAGGAGGCCCTGGATGCGGGCGACTGCACGCTGGAGGCGCTCGCCCGCCTCGGCCGGCCCGCCGAGCAGGTCGAGCTGGCGGCCGGTGTCGGGGGCCACCTCCCCGGCGCTCAGGCGGATCAAGGTGATGCCGGCGCTCGGACCGCCGGCATCCAGGCTGAGCCACCCCTCGAGCTGCCAGCGCACCCGGTCGACCATCGCCCGGGCGCTGAAGGGCCGGTCCGACCGCCAGACGCGGGAGAGCTCCTCGGCGTGCTCGGTCGAGGCCTCGACGAGCACCCTCGTGCAGCAGAGACCCTTTCGCGACAGGCGGGAGGTGAGCTCCTCGGCCAGCCCCGAGGCGACGAAGGCGACCGTCTCGACGTTCTCGATCGGGTCCTCGAGCTCCCGCGCCACGCTCAGCTCGGGGGGTGGGTCGGCGAGCGCCAGCCGCTCGCCGTCGAGCCCGCGGGCGAGGCGGTGCGCCCGGACGCCCTCGGCCCCGAGCCGGCCCGAGACCACACCCTCGTCCATGGCGGCGAGCTCGCCGAGGGAGGCGATCCCGAGCCGCCCGAGGAACTCCGCCAGGCTGGGGGCGCCGAGCACGCCGAGCGGCAGGGGCGCGAGCCACTCGGCGGTCCGGCCCGGCTCCACGATCGCCGAGCGCCGGGCCGCCAGGCGGGCGGCGAAGGGGGTGTCGGCCATGCCGACCCGGGCGGACGGGGTGGAGGACCCCCCG
This sequence comes from Actinomycetes bacterium, assembly GCA_021797795.1. Classification (GTDB taxonomy): domain Bacteria; phylum Actinomycetota; class Acidimicrobiia; order Acidimicrobiales; family Bog-793; genus JAKACF01. The sequence goes on from JAJZZB010000156.1 coordinate 3,557, forward strand.
ACAGCACGAGCCGCCTCGCCGGCGGCCTGTGCGAGCAGGGCGGCGAGCGCCTCCTCCCCCCCGAAGTAGCGGGCAGGCCCGCGGGCAGGAAGCGAGCACACCCCCGGCCGGGTCAGCTCCACCTCGGGGGTGAAGGCGCCGACGGCCGTGGCGACCGCCTCGAAGGCGCGGACGTCACGCCCCGGGTCCTCGGCGAGGAGGACGAGGCCGGGGCAGGCGGCCTCGGCCTCCCGCCGGCGCTGGCGGAGGCGGACCCCTTCGGCCCGGGCGGCGGCCGAGCAGGCGACGACCCGGTTCGCCTTCAGCACGGCCGAGGGCTCGCCGGCGAGCCCGGCGGCGACGAGTGGCCAGTCGGGGCACCAGACGACGACGGTGCGGCTCACGTCCCCGTCCCCGCGAGCTCGACGGTGGCCCGCCTCGGGCGGGCGGCCGCTCCTCTCCCGCTCACCTCGATCTCGAGCGAGCGGCCCGAGAGCAGGCCGTGGCCCTCCTCGAGGCCCGTCCAGGCGGAGGAGGCGACGCGACAGCGGAGGTCGGCCGGCTCGCTCCAGTAGCCGTGGCGGTCGAGCACGACGAGCGCCGAGGTGCGCTCGCGGGCACGGGCTGACAACTTGCGGGCGTCCGAGGGCCGCACCGGCCCGACCGGGGCGAACAGCACCGCCTCGAGGCCGTCGAAGAGGGCGGCGAGCATCTGCTGCCAGCGGCCAGGTCCGCCCGGGGAGGGGACGACGAGGAGGCGCTCGAGGGCGATGCCCCGCTCGGCCGCCGCCACGAGGCCGAGGTTGGCGAGTCCCACGGCCGCGCACCAGTGACCGGCGGCCGACACCCCGGCGAGGAGCTCGAGGGCGAGCGTGGTCGAGCCGGGCGCCGGAGAGGGGCCGACGACCGTCGTGGTCCCCCGCTGCAGGCCGCCGAAGGGGAGCAGGTCGCCGAGGAGCTCGCCTGCCGGCAGCAGGCGGTCGCGGGCGAGGAGGGAGGCGGACAGCCTCCCCGCCCCCGACCACTCGGCCGGGCGGGCACGGGCGACGTCGACGACAGCCACCTCCCCGAGTATACGAACGTATGTTCCCCACCGCTCGGGGTGGACGCGGAGGAGGTCGCGATCGCACGAGGACGCCCATGACACGACCCCGTGCGCTGGCGCCAGGCGACGGGGTGGGTGCCGGGACGCCGGCCACTCGGCTGCAAGTCGGGGCGGCGGACGCCGGCCGTCTCGGACGTGTCGTCGCACCCTCGCCCCCGAGGAGCAGTGAGGCGTCGATGAAGCCCTCTCACCGCGCTCGGTCTTCTCTCGAACAAGAGGAGGGATCTCTCCGAGGTCGGAGCGCTCCGAGCAGCGCAACCCTGCACCACCCGAAGCCTTCGCTCCCGTCGATGCTGGTCATGGGCCGCAGGTGGCCGAGCGCCGGCAGGAGGCGAACCCGGTGGCGGGCGATGCAGGTGTCGCTCGTCAGCTGCCCATGAGCCGCTCGATCCGGGACCGTGCCAGCTCTCGTGCTCGCTCCGGGAGCGGAGCCCCGATCTCGTTCGCCAGGGCGAGATAGTCCCGGTGTCCGGGAAGCTGGGCGAGGGCACCGGTCACGAGGCGCCGCGCCGCCTCGAGGTGCCCGCGTCGCCGGGCGAGCTGTGCCTGCAGGTACGCCAGGTCCGGTCCCCCGAGCGCGGGGTGCGAGGCCAGCCGGTCGAGGCGGTCCTCGGCCTCGCTTCCAAAGAGCCGGTCGAGCAGCATCGCGTGCCAGGCGGCGAGTTCGCGGGTGCGGTGGTCCCGACTGGCGGTCGATGCCTGCCTGCGGGCCGAGGAGGCGGAGCTGTTGGCGGCGACCTGGTCGAGCGCCTCGAGGTATGCGTCGGTGAAGGCGATCCAGTGATCGGGCACCGTGAGCATCCGCTCGAGGACAACTGCGAGCGGAGTCTCCTTCTCGCTCACCCGGCCGAAGCCGGTCCGGGTCCAGCCATAGCTGGACTCCCAGCGAATGAGCTGGGGTGAGGCCGACCGGGCGAGCTCGGCGAAGCCAAGCCGGTCGCTCACTCGCGACCAGAGCAGCGAGACCTCGTCCGAGACGACGACCCTGGCCGCCTCGATCGGGTCCTCCGACCGGAAGTACTCGTAGCCGCGCGTCTCCTGGGCCAGATCGATGAGGAGGGCCATCGCCTCGGCGCCGGCTGAGACGTCGTCGTCGTCGAGCGCGCGCTCGACGTCCTTCACGAGCCGCTGGAAGGTGAAGCGCCAACGGGCGCGCTCGCGGGGAAGGACACGACGGTCCCCGCCGAGATAGGCACCGGCACGGGCCAGCGCGACGAAGTCGCGGACTTCGTCGAGGGTGCCCTCGGGGTCGACCGGCTCGGGTTCCTTGCGCCGTGGAGGCCTACCCTCGGGTTCGAGCTCGGCTTCGATGCGCTGGCGGACGGTCGCCGTCCCGCGCCAGTACAGGTTCCACAGGGCCTTCCTCACGTGCTCCTCGTCGAGGGCGCCGAGCCGGGCGAAGAACTGCTCGCGGTCCATCCGGTTCATCACGCGATCCCTCGTCGGAAGAGGACGGGTCGTGTCATCGGCGCTCGGGGGCGCGGTGCTCTCACGAGCCCGGTCCCCATCCCCCTTTCGATCGATACGTGCGGTGGTCGGGACAGAGCCCGGGCACCCTGGCCGCAGGGTCCGGTGGCCTCTCCGTCGCTCTCGCTCCGGGCCGGGCTCGATCCAGTTCTCAGGACACCCCATGGTATGTGTCGAGTGACACCGGCTCTCGGGCTGGTAGTGGGTCAGTTTGAGGAGGCGGGACGGTCAGCCGTCGATCAAGCGGACACCGGCGATGGCGGCGGGCGTTGCGGCTCACCCCGGAGTGTGACTCAGGTCGCGGCGCTTCTCGAATGAGGCGAGGGCTTACTTCAGCCCGGCTACCAAACCGACGACCGTCATACCAATTGCGACGATGACCGGAACGGCCCATGCCATCCACTTGACGGCCGTCTTGAGATCGCTCACGTCGGTGGCTAGGGCCGAGAGGGACTTGACCATCCCTCCGAGCGTTGGACTGTCAGGGTGCGTCAGCTCTTCGACGTCGGCTTGGCCAAGTCCCGTCTGCCCCTGGCGCGAACCGGCATATGGCTTCGCGACCTCATGCGTCAGGCGGAAAAACTGGACGGTCAAGAAAGGCGCTTCATACATCAGGGTGATTCGGCGCGGAGCAAGATTCGTCACCCGAACGATGAGCACGCCGGTGAACCCCGGGTCGATCTGTGGGCCGGACAGGAGTACGAGCCCCTGTCGTGCGTACTTGGAGTCCAACCCGATCTGGGCAGCGTACCGAGCAGAACACTTGATCGTTTCTCGGGTAGCCAGCACGGCGAATTCCCCGGGCTCGATGAGGACCAGACCCTTGTTGGCGACCTCACTGATCGCGTCGGTCCCGCTGACGAACGCCTGGTCACCTACCCGGAGATCGTAGCTCGCTGGTTGGAGGCAACTCTCCTCGAAGGGCGAGATCCCTAGGCCCCCCGCATCCATAGCTTCCCGGATCTCGTTATCCGTGAGCATCGTCATCTGATCCTACCTCCGAACGTTCGTTCGGTCCGGGATGCTACGCCGAGGGTGCGCGATGTGCTCAAACTGACCCATTACCCTCGGGCACAGACGTGTGCGATCGCCCGACAGCGCCGAGGTGCTGCCCGCCAGGACCTGGCTCGAAGTGCGCCATGACGGACGGGACGCCGAGCCGTCCCTGCCCGGGCGTCGTGCTGTCGTGCCGCCTGTAGCGCTCTCCACGTCCCTG
>JAJZZB010000002.1 GCA_021797795.1 Actinomycetes bacterium
GTCTCACGGGGCAGTGGCGCTCGGCGCCGGTCACGCCTCGGCGGCGGCGTGTCAGAGATCGGCGACCTCAGGGATCACCTCGCTCCCGAGGATCTCGAGCGGGTGCAGGCTCGAGACGTCGCGGACGCTTCCGTGGGCGACGCTGAACCCGAGCTCGGCGAGCGAGCCGAGCGAGTCGACGATCGCCTTGGCCTGCTCGCCGTTCGGCCCGACGTCGAAGTTGAACAGCACCGTCTTCTCGATCTCGTCGTAGTCCCGTCCGAGCGCCTCGCAGTGCTGGCGCAGGACCTCGAGCTTGTGGGCCAGGTCGGGGCCCTGGAAGAGGTTGCAGGCGTCGGCGTACTGGGCGACCAGACGAAGCGTCCTCTTCTCGCCCGAGCCGCCGACGAGGATGCGGGGCCCCGGGCTCGAGAGCGGCGCCGGGCGGTTCAGGGTGCGACCGAGGCGGTAGTAGGTGCCCTGGTAGGCGTCGTCGCGTCCTTGGAACATCTGTCGGCAGACCTGCAGCGCCTCCTCGAGGCGCTCGAAGCGCTCGGCCGTCGGCGGGAACTGGAGACCGAGGCCGCGGGCCTCCGCCTCGTTCCAGGCGGCGCCGATGCCGAGCATCGCCCGCCCACCCGAGAGCACGTCGAGGGTCGTCACCTGCTTCGCGAGCAGGCCCGGCGCCCGGTAGACGACGCCGGTGACGAGCGCCAGCAGGGTGATCGTCGAGGTCGTGGCGGCGAGATAGCCGAGGGTGGTGTAGGCCTCGAGCATCTCGTTCTCGGCGGGACCCACCATCGGGATCTGCCAGAGGTGGTCCATGACCGAGAGCCGGTCGAAGCCCACCTCCTCGGCTGTCGCCGCGATGACCGACAGGTCGCGGGCGAGATGGGCCGGGCCGTCTGGATAGGTGAAGTTCGAGAGATGGAGTCCGAGTCGCACGTTGCCGTTCTACCGGAACGACGCCACAGCGCCGGACTCGGACGCGGCGGCGGCGCCCACGTCCGCCGGGCTGTCCCGCTCCCGGCCGAGCAGGCCGGCTGCGCACAAGGTGGCGACCACCGCCACCGCCGCGCCGACGAGGTAGGCGTCGTGGAAGGAGCCGAGCAGGAGCCGTCCGTGGGAGGGCCCGGCCATCCCCGCCTGCACGGTCTGGAGCACCTGGATGCCGGCGACGGTGCCGAGCTGGCTCATGAGCTGCTGGGCGGAGCTCGCCACCCCGAGGTCCCGGTTGTCGACCGAGTTGGCGACGCTCGCCGCCACAGCCGGCGCCGACAGACCGAGGGCGAGGCCCGACAGGCCGAGAGCCACGATCACGAGCCCGACGCCGGAGGCGGGCGAGACTCCGGCGAAGGCGAGCATCGAGCCCGTGAGGACCACCCCGCCGACGAGGGCGGTCGGGCGGCTGCCCACCCGTGAGGCGAGGTAGCCGGCTCCCGGCGCCACGAGCGAGAAGACGAGCGGTCGGGCGATGACGGTGAGCCCGGTCGTCTCGGTGTTGAACCCGTAGACCCTTTCGAGCAGCAGCGGGGTGAGGATGAACCCTCCCATGTAGGTGAAGTTGGCCGCCAGCTGGTTGCCGATGGCGAAGGAGAAGTTCGGCCGTCGGAGCAGGTGCAGCGGCAGGAGGGGCTGGCTCGCCCGGCGCTCGGCGCGGGCGAACAGGCCGAGTCCGACCGGCACGGCGGCGAAGGAGCAGACCACGAGCGGCGACGCCCATCCCGACGAGGGACCCTCGTTCAGCCCGAGCAGCAGGCCGAGGCTCGCCACGGTGACGGCGGCGGCGCCCGCCCAGTCGAACGGGCCCGACCGGCCCCGCTCGGTCTCGGGAAGCACTCCGAGCCCCCAGGAGACCGCCACCACGACGAGGAGCGCCTGGGCGGCGAAGAGCGAGCGCCAGCCGAAGTGCTGGATGAGCAGGCCGCCGAGGACGACGCCGACGACCGGCCCTCCGGCACCGACGAGCGACCACCAGCCCATCGCCTTCACGCGGTCCTCGTGGCGAAAGGCGCGGAAGATGAGGGCCATCGAGGCCGAGCCGGTGGCTGCCCCCACCAGCCCCGAGAGGGCCCTCGCGAGGATGAGCAGGTCGAGCGAGGGCGCAAGGGCCGTCGCGATCGCGAAGAGCGCGCTGAGCCCCGTCCCGGCGAGGTAGAGGCGGCGGTGACCGATGCGGTCGCCGAGCCGCCCGAGCGCCGGGGCGGCGACACCGAAGCACAGCAGCGGCGCCGTCACGACCCAGGTGACCGAGTTGGCGCTCGTGTGGAAGCCGTGCGCCACCCGGCCGAGGGCGACGGCGAAGATCGTGAGGGTGACGTTGACCGCGAACAGGCCGGCGAGGACGCTCCAGAGGACCGTCCACCGGCCGGGGCTCCGGTCGTCCGGCCCGGCGGGACCGGAGGAGGCAGGCGGAGCGAGGGCGCGCTGGCGGAGGCGCGGGACCGACGCCCAGGGGACGACCCCCTCCTCGCCTGCCGAGGCGGCGACCGCGAACGAGTCCGGCCCCTCGCCTTGCTCGTCTGACATGTCGCCCCGGCCCCGCGACGGCGTCTGCTCTCCGGTCACACTGAGCGTCTCGCTCGAGCGCGGCGGCGCGGGTTCGCCGGGGCGGTCAGATCAGAGCTTGTTCCAGGTCTCCTCGAGCACCGAACGCAGGATGGACTCGATCTCGTCGAATTGCTCCTGGTCGCAGATGAGAGGCGGGGCGAGCTGGATGACAGGGTCTCCCCGGTCGTCCGCCCGGCAGATGAGGCCGGCGTCGAACAGGGCGGGGGAGAGGACGCCACGCAGCAACCGGTCCGCCTCCTCGCCCTCGAAGGTCTCCTTGGTCTGCTTGTCCTTCACGAGCTCGATGCCGTAGAAGTAGCCGGCTCCGCGGACCTCACCGACCATCGGCAGGTCGGTGAGCCTCTCGAGGGTCGAGCGGAAGGCATCCTCGTTCTTCTGCACGTGCTCGGGGAGCCCCTCACGTTCGAACAGGTCGAGGTTGGCGAGGGCGACGGCGGAGGAGACGGGGTGGCCGCCGAAGGTGATGCCGTGGGCGAAGCTCGTCGAGCCCTTCAAGAAGGGCTCCATCAGCCGGTCCTGGGCGATCATCGCCCCGATCGGCGAGTAGCCGCTCGTCATGCCCTTGGCGCAGGTGATGATGTCCGGCTCGTAGCCGTACCGGTTGCAGGCGAACATCTCGCCGAGACGTCCGAAGGCACAGATGACCTCGTCGGAGACCATGAGGACCCCGTGACGGTCGCAGATCTCGCGCACGCGCTCGAGGTATCCCTCGGGCGGTGGGAAGCAGCCGCCGGAGTTCTGGACGGGCTCCACGTACACGGCGGCCACGGTCTCGGGGCCCTCGAACTCGATCACCTGCTCGATCGAGTCGGCGCATCGCAGCGTGCAGTAATCGAGATTGGCGCAGTCCAGGCACCGGTAGCGGTTGGTGTTCATCGCCTTGCGGGCGCCGGGCACGAGCGGCTCGAAGGGCTGGCGGGCGTCGGGAATGCCCGTGATCGAGAGGGCGCCGAGGGTCGTGCCGTGGTAGGCGATCGAGCGGCTGATGACCTTGTAGCGCGAGGGCTGGCCGATCGTCTTGAAGTACTGGCGGGCGAGCTTCCAGGCCGACTCGACCGCCTCGCTGCCGCCCGTGGTGAAAAAGACCCGGTTCAACCCGCCCGGGGTGTAGGCGCTGAGACGCTCGGCGAGCTCGATGCTCGCCGGATGGGCGTAGGACCACAGCGGGAAGTAGGCGAGCTTCTCGGCCTGGGCCCTCGCCGCCTCGGCGAGCTCGGCCCGGCCGTGACCGGCCTGGACGACGAAGAGACCGGACAGGCCGTCGAGGTAGCGCTTGCCCCTGGCGTCGTAGACGTAGGCGCCCTCACCGCGCTCGATGATCGGGATCTCGTGGCCCTCGCTGTAGCTGCCCATCTGGCTGAAGTGGAGCCAGAGGTGCTTGCGGGCCTCCCTGTTGAGCTCGTCGTGGCGACCGCCGCCCGCGCCCGAGGCGATGGGCTGGTCCTCGATCTGGTTGCCGGTCTGCTCAGTCATCATTCCTTCTTGTTGGTTCGTCGGTGAGCCCGGGATCTCAGCGCGTGCCCCAGGCGTAGGTCTGCTTCACGAGGCGGAGGTAGACGAAGGTCTCGGTGTCCCGGACTCCCTCGATCGTCCGGATCGACTCGTCGAGGAGGCGGAGCAGGTGCTCGTCGTCCTCGCAGACGAGCTCGATCAACAGGTCGAAGGAGCCGGCGCAGAGCACGACGTACTCGAGCTCCGCCAGGTTCGAGAGCTGCTCGGCGATGGCCCGGAGGTTCCCCTGGGCCTTGATGCCGACCATCGCCTGGCGGGAGAAGCCGACCGTCATCGGATCGGTCACCGCCACGATCTGCATGACCCCCTCGTCGAGGAGGCGCTTCACCCGCTGGCGCACGGCCGCCTCGGAGAGGCCGACGTCCTGGGCGAGGGCGGCGTAGGAGCGCCGCCCGTCGTGCTGGAGCGCCTCGACGAGCTGACGGGAGACGTCGTCCAAGGGCACGGCAGCCCGTGGTCTGCGGGTGCCCGGGGAGGCGCCGTCGCCGAGGTGGCGTCGAGCACCGCTCGAGCTGTTGCCGCCTGCCATTGCCGCAGTCCGCTCCCTTTCCTCGCGAGGTCGGCATCCCTACACTGAGCCGCGATGCTCGAGTACGGGCCGAGTTCCGCTCATTGTCACATCGCCGAGCCGCACTGTCAATGGAATCCGTAGTCACTAGGCTTGAAGACAACCGATTCCGAGGAATTCGGAGACTTTCGAGACGGTCACGAGGAAGGAGCAGTCCGTGGCAGAGATACCCCAGCGCCGATCGCTGGTGACCGAGATCCCCGGCCCGCGCTCGCGTGAGCTGATGGAGCGCCGCCGGGCGGCAGTGCCGGCCGGGGTGGGAGGGACGATGCCGGTCTTCGCCGCCAAGGCCTCCGGCGGCGTCGTGGTCGACGTCGACGGCAACTCTTTCATCGACCTCGGCGCCGGCATCGCCGTCTTGAACGTCGGCTCGAGCGCGCCCCTCGTGGCGGCCGCCGTCGCCGAGCAGGCGGACGCCTTCACCCACACCTGCTTCCAGGTCACGCCGTACGAGGGTTATGTCGCTCTGGCGGAGAAGCTCAACTCGCTCGTACCCGGCGACCTCGAGCGTCGAAGCTTCTTCCTCAACTCCGGCGCAGAGGCGGTCGAGAACGCCGTCAAGGTCGCCCGGTCTGCCACCGGCCGTCAGGCTGTCGTCGCCTTCGACCACGCCTTCCACGGCAGGACGCTCATGGGCATGAGCCTCACGGCGAAGGCTGCGCCCTACAAGCGCACCTTCGGTCCGCTCGCCCCCGAGGTCTACCGCCTCCCGTACTCCTACCCCTACCGTTGCCCGTCCGGCGCCTCCTACGAGGAGTGCGGGCCGGCCTGTGCGCACGCCGCCGTCACGGCGATGGACCGCCAGATCGGCGGTGACCGGATCGCGGCGCTCGTCATCGAGCCGGTCCTCGGCGAGGGCGGTGTGATCGTCCCCGGCGACGGCTTCCTCCAGGCGCTGTCGGAGTACTGCGCAGAGCACGGCATCGTCTTCGTCGCAGACGAGGTGCAGGCCGGCTTCGCCCGGACCGGGCGGTGGTTCGCCAGCGAGCACTCCGGCGTCGTCCCCGACATCGTGACGACGGCCAAGGGCCTCGGCGGCGGGATGCCGATCGCCGGGGTGACCGGCCGGGCCGAGCTCATGGACGCCGTCCATCCTGGCGGTCTCGGATCGACCTTCGGCGGCAACCCGGTCGCCTGCGCGGCAGCGCTCGCCGCCATCGAGGAGGTGGAGCGCGGCGGGCTCGTCGAGAGGGCCCAGCGCATCGGCGAGATCTTCTCCGACAGGCTCCGCCCGCTCGGCCAGGAGTGCCAGCCGGTCGGCGACGTCCGTGTGGCCGGTGCGATGGCGGCCGTCGAGTTCGTCTCCGACCGCGGCCGCAAGACGCCGGACCCGGCGGCCGCCTCCCGGGTGCTGGCCCGCTGCCACGAGGAGGGCGTCATCGCCTTGAAGGCCGGGACCTTCGACAACGTCGTGCGGATCCTGCCCCCGCTCGTGATCGGCGAGGACCTCCTCCTCGAGGGTCTCGAGGTGATCGAGAAGGCGATCCGGGCTCTGTGACCCGCGCCGGCCGCCAGCGCAGCTGCGCCGGGCGGGGCGGCGCCGGCTCTGTTCCGGGCCGGCCTTCGGGGCCCGGCGGGGCGCCGTGCGGGGGTGTCCCGGCGGAGCGGCCGCTCAGCCGCCGGTGACCCGGCCGAGCACCCCGGCGATGCGCGAGGGCCGGCCGCTTCGCGCCTCGAGGGCGTCGGCGGCCTGCATGGCCTTGAGGCCGGCGTTGACCCCGAGCCAGCGGAGCGGCTCCGGCTCCCAGAGCCTGCTCGTGTGGCCCACCCACGGGAGCGAGAGGAGGTCGCTGTCGGTGCCGGTGATGAGGTCGGCGAGGCTGCGGCCTGCGAGGTTCGTCGTCCCCACGCCGTCGCCGACGTAGCCGCCCGCCTGGGCGAGCCCGTTCCGGCGGTCGAGACGGACGCTCGGGAACCAGTCCCGCGGGACCCCGAGGGGACCGCCCCAGCGGTGGGTGATGGCGACGCCGCCGAGGAACGGGAAGAGCTCGCCGATCGAGCTCTCGAGGAGGGCGTGCATCCGGCTGTTGCGGTCGTAGGCGTCCCGGATGTCGGAGTTGTAGTGGTACGGGGCGCCTCGCCCCCCGAAGGCGAGGCGGCCGTCGCCGGTCACCTGGCCGTAGATGAGAAGGTGCCTCCCGTCGGTGAAGGTGGTGCCCTTCGCCAGCGCCTCGCCGAGCTCGGCGACGCGCTCGCCGAGGGGCTCGGTGGCGACCATGAGGGAGTAGAGGGGCACGACGTCCCGCTCGTGACCCGGCAGCCGGACGGTGTAGCCCTCGGTGGCGATCACGACCGTCTCGGCGGTCACCCTGCCCCGCGCCGTCAGGACCGACGGCCTGCGGCCAGGGTGCACGGCGGTCACCTCGGTCTGCTCGTACAGCTGGGCACCGGCCCGCTCGGCGGCGGCTGCCAGCCCCCTTGCGAGCCTGGCGGGGTGCACGGCCGCGCAGTGGGGCGTGTACAGGGCGCCGCGCACGGCCGTGGCCCTCATCATCTCGGAGGCCTCGGCGGCGTCGACGAAGCGGAGGTCCTCCTCGGGGATGCCGAGCGAGCGGGCCTCGTCGAGCTCGGAGCGAAGGGCCTGCAGCTGGGCGGCCGAGCGGGCGGCGCTCACCGTCCCGCTCCTCCGGTACGAGCAGTCGATCCGCTCGTCGGCCACGACGCGGCCCACCTCGTCGACGGTGTCCTGCATCGCCCGTCGCATGGCGTGCATCGAGTCGCGGCCGAACTCGCGCGCCAGCCGGGCGTCGGAGGCGGCGAAGAGGGCCGAGCACCACCCTCCGTTCCGGCCCGAGGCGCCGAAGCCGGCCACCTCCCGCTCGAGGACGACGACCCGGATGCCGGGCGCTCGCCGGGCGAGGTAGTAGGCGGTCCACAGGCCGGTGTAGCCGGCGCCCACGATGGCGACGTCGGCGTCGACGTCGCCGGGGAGCCCCGGGCGCGCCCGCACCTTCTCGCCGACCGAGTCCATCCAGTACGAGATGCCCCGGTAGTCCCGCCCGGTTGCCGGCCCGTCGCCCATGTCGGGTGAGCCTATCCGCCGCCTCCGTCGCGAGCACGACTGTCAGCAACCGATTCCGCCGTCATCAGTGAGAAATGCAACGGAATCGCTTGTCCATTCAGGGCGTGATCTGGGAGGATCGCGGGAGAGAGCCAGCACAGAGCGGAGGTCATCGTGTCACCCGAACACGGCAAGCGGCAGTTGCAGAACTTCGTCGGCGGCAAGCTCGTCGATGCGCTGAGCGGCGAGACGACGCCGGTCGTCAACCCTTCGACCGGGGAGGTCTACGCCGAGGCGCCCCGCTCGTCCAAAGAGGACGTCGACGCCGCGTTCCAGGCCGCCAGCGCCGCCTTCCCGGGCTGGCGGGACACGACCCCCTCGCAGCGGAGCCGGGCGATCTACAAGGTCGCCGATGCCATCGAGGAGCACGCCGAGGCGCTCGTGCGCGCCGAGTGCGAGAACACCGGCAAGCCATTCGCCCTCACGATGAGCGAGGAGGTGCCGCCGATGACCGACCAGATCCGCTTCTTCGCCGGCGCTTCCCGCCTGCTCGAAGGCCGCTCGGCGGGCGAGTACATGGACGGCCACACCTCCTATGTCCGCCGCGAGCCGATCGGGGTCTGCGCCCAGGTGACCCCCTGGAACTACCCCCTCATGATGGCGGTGTGGAAGTGGGCCCCGGCGATCGCCGCCGGCAACACCGTCGTGTTGAAGCCGTCCGACACGACGCCGGTCTCGACGGTCATGATGGCCGAGATCATGGCGGAGTTCCTCCCCGAGGGCGTCTTCAACGTCGTCTGCGGCGACCGCGACACCGGCCGCGACCTCGTCGCCCATCCGATCCCGGCCATGGTCTCGGTGACGGGCTCGGTGCGGGCGGGGATGGAGGTCGCCAAGGCGGCCGCCGACGACCTGAAGCGCGTCCACCTCGAGCTCGGAGGCAAGGCGCCGGTCATCGTCTTCGACGACGCGGACGTCGAGAGGGCGGCGGCCGGCATCGCGGTGGCCGGCTACTTCAACGCCGGGCAGGACTGCACGGCCGCCACCCGGGTCCTCGCCGGCCCGAGGGTGCACGACGACTTCGTCGCCGCCCTGTCCGAGCAGGCCCGTAACCAGACCGTCGGCGGCATCGACGTCGAGGACGCCGACTTCGGCCCGCTCAACAACGTCAACCAGCTCGAGAAGGTGAGCGGCTTCGTCGAGCGGGCGCCGTCGCACGCCGAGGTGGTCACCGGGGGCCACCATGTCGGCGAGCAGGGCTACCTGTTCGAGCCGACGGTCGTGGCCGGGCTGCGCCAGGACGACGAGATGATCCAGAACGAGATCTTCGGCCCGGTCATCACGGTCCAGCGCTTCAGCGACGAGGAGGAGGCGCTCAGGTGGGCGAACGGCGTGCGCTACGGCCTCGCCTCCTCGGTGTGGACCCGCGACCACGGCCGTGCCCTGCGGATGTCCCGACACCTCGACTTCGGCTGCGTGTGGATCAACACCCACATCCCCGTCGTCGCCGAGATGCCGCACGGCGGGTTCAAGCACTCCGGCTACGGCAAGGACCTCTCCATGTACGGCTTCGAGGACTACACACGGGTGAAGCACGTGATGTCCGCGCTGGACTGAGGACCGGCGTGAAGGTCCTCCTAGTCGGAGCTGGTGGCGTCGGCGAGGCGGTCGCCGTCATGGCCGGCCGCCGGGGCTTCCTCGAGGGCGTCGTCGTGGGCGACCTCTCGGCCGAACGGGCGGCGTACGTCTCCTCGAGGACCGGCCCGACACCGTCGGAGTCCGTGGCGCTCGACGCGACCGACTCTGCGGCGGTCGCCTCCCTCGCCCGGGCGAAGGGGTGCGACGTCATCTTCAACGCCTGCGACCCGCGGTTCGTCATGCCGGTCTTCGAGGCCGCCATCGAGAGCGGCACGGACTACCTCGACATGGCGATGTCGCTCTCCCGGCCCCATCCCGGGCACCCCTACGAGCAGACGGGGGTCATGCTCGGAGAGGCACAGTTCGCCCGCAGCGGCGACTTCGAGCGGCAGGGACGGCTGGCCCTCGTCGGGTGCGGCGTCGAGCCCGGGCTGTCCGACGTCTTCGCCAGATACGCCGCCGACCACCTCTTCTCCTCGATCGACGAGGTCGGCGTGCGCGACGGGGCGAACCTCATGGTCGAGGGCTACGACTTCGCCCCCACCTTCTCCATCTGGACGACCATCGAGGAGTGCCTCAACCCGCCGGTCGTCTACGAGAAGGAGCGGGGGTTCTTCACGACCGCGCCCTTCTCCGAGCCGGAGGTGTTCTCCTTCCCCGAGGGGATCGGCGAGGCCACCTGCGTCAACGTCGAGCACGAAGAGGTGGTCCTCATCCCGAGGTGGCTCGACGTCGGCCGGGTGACCTTCAAGTACGGCCTCGGCGAGGAGTTCATCGAGGTGCTCGAGGTGCTGCACAAGCTCGGCCTCGACTCGACCTCGCCCGTCAGGGTCGGCGGGGCGGAGATCTCACCTCGCGACGTCGTGGCCGCCTGCCTGCCGGACCCCGCCACCCTCGGGGGCAGGATGACGGGGCGGACGTGCGCCGGGACGGCGGTCGCCGGCACCTCGAAGGCGGGAGCGCCGAGGGCGGTCTACCTCTACCACGTCTCCGACAACGAGCAGACCATGGCCGAGCACGGCTGCCAGGCGGTCGTCTGGCAGACGGCCATCGCCCCGGTGGCGGCGCTCGAGCTGCGCGCCGGCGGGCTCTGGGAGGGCGCCGGCGTCCTCGGGCCCGAGGCCTTCGACCCGGTGCCGATGCTCGACATGTTCGCCGAGTACGGCGAGCCGTGGCAGCTGAGGGAGGACGCTCCAGCGACGGGGGCCTGAGCCGCCCGCCGGCGATCCGCCCGATGAGATGGCGCCCGGCGCGCCTCGCCGGCCTACCTGGCGAACTGGACGACGTAGCCGTTCGGCACCATCTCGACCCAGGTCGTTCCCGGGCGCAGCGCCATCGGCTTGCCGTCCGGGAGGCGGAGGTTCATCGGGTCGCCGTACTTCGGCGTGGTCCAGGTGCCCGTCTCGAGCTTCCCGTCGCGCAGCACGTAGGCCACCCCTGTGCCCTTGGTGACCGAGATGGTGTCGGTGGTGAGGCCGCTCTCGGGGTACGGCCCGGGGAAGGTGTGCACCATCTGGATGACGACGTTCGTGGCGTGCAGCTGCTGGCCGGAGCTGTCGGTGTCGGGCTGGTTCCCGTAGTAGCGCTCGAAGGCCCCGGTGCTCGGGTCCCACTTCCAGACGACGTTGAGCCCGCCGGCGAAGCTGACGATGGTGGCCGACGCGAGGCGCGTCGCGGTCGGGGCCGGGCCGGCGGTGTAGCGGAACTGCGCCGGTGGCGGGGTGTGGTTCGTCGGGTCGAGCTTCCACAGCGCCCCGGTCGAGGTGTAGTAGTTCCACGGCGGTACCCGGTTGGCGGTGCGGTAGTAGGCGCCCGCCATCGGATAGAAGCTGCCGTTGGCGTCATAGAGCCAGTGAAGGTGGGCGACGGCGCTGTTCCACTGCTGGATCCCGCCGCTGAAGGCGAGGATCGGGTGGCCGTAGGAGTGAAGGACGTGCCAGTCGTCCCAACGGACGGACCGCACGGGCCCGATCACCGGCGCCTGCTTGCACTGGAAGACGGCCAGGTAGCGCGTGATGCCGCCTTCGGCCATCTCCTCGTAGACGATGTTGGCGTTGGGCAGGCCCGTCTGGGGCCGGGAGTTCGGGTCGTTGCCGATCTTCACGCCGATCGCCGGTCGCTGGGGCACCTTGCCGCCCCCGGCGGGAAGGCCCGTGAGGGGGCAGAGGTGGTGGTCGACCCGGGTCACCTGCGCCTTCACCGTCGTCGTGGTGGTGGTGGTGGGCGGGGGGCGGTGGCGGGGGGCCCCCGGGCTCCCGGCGAGGGCGACTCCCGCCACGATGCCGCCCACGACGACGACGGCGAGCCCGGCCCCGCCCCCGGCGAGCGCCATCCGGCGGCGCCTGCTGAGCCCGCCGAGGCGCGTCCGGAGGCGGGCGAGGACGCCGCCCGGGCGCCCGTGAGCGGGAGAGGGTCGGTCCGTTGGGCTCACGTGGTACTCACCTGCTCGTCGTTCTGGTCGGGCGCCGCCGTCCAGGCAGGGTAGCCAACCCGGAGCGGCCGATGGCGGACCCCATCCGCCGCCTCCTCCCGCCGCCCGCCAGAATGAAGGGCGTGCGCGCACCCCCGGGTGGACTCGTCGACGGTCAGCGGCGACGCCGTGCCCTCAGGCTGGCCGGGGGCGTCGACTGGTACCTCGCCGAGAGCGGGCGCTTCGACTTCCTCGGCTCGGGCGACCTGAGCCTCGAGGACGCCCGCGCCGTCCTGGCCGACCTCGGCGCCGGTTCGACTGCCGTCTTCGTCTGCGTCGCCAAGCCGAGGGCGATCGAGGACGTCCTCGGCGGTGAGTCGAGGTGGGGGCTGCGGCGCCTCACCTGGTCCCGCCGCCTGCATGCCGAGGTCGCTCCGAAGCTCGCCTCGGTGGCTCGGGGGGCCCGGCTCGCCCTGTTGCCGGGCGAGGGCCTGGTCTGGGTGGACGGGGAGCGCCTGTTCACCCCGGGAGAGCTCGTCCCGCTCCCCTGGACCGACCCGCCCGTCTCGCTCCGGGTCGTCCGTCCCGCCGACGTGCTCCTCGCCCTGCGTCGGGCGGTCGGGCCCGGTGGGCCCCGCCGGGCGGCCGTCGGCGGGGACTGACGGGTGCCTCAGGCGGCGCCGACCGGCCTGCAGGAGGGGCAGAGGCCCTCGAAGACGACGCGGACGGCGGTGACCTCGAAGCCGTGGCGGTCGTCGGCGCCGAGGGAGAGGCCCGCCTCGCCGGCCGGAAAGACGTCGCGCAGCTCGCCGCAGCGGGTGCAGACGAGGTGCTGGTGGGCGAGGCGGGCGTTCGGGTCGTAGCGCTTGGCACCGCCGCCGGCCGGCACCTCGAGGACCTCGCCCATCGCCACGAGCTCGTTCAAGGTGTTGTAGACCGTGGCCAGGCTGATCTCGGGCAGGCGCTCCTGGGCGCGGCCGTGAACGGCCTCGGCGGTGAGGTGGACGTGCTCACCGGCGAGGACCTCGGCGACGACGCGTCGCTGCGGCGTGAGCCGCCATCCGGTCGCTCTCAGGCGTTCCAGGAGATCGCTGATAGAACGATTCTACCTGGGAGGAGGCCTGAGCCATGAAGGCTGGTCGTGACACCGTCTGGATCGAGCGCTTCCCCGCGCCCGCCCGGTCGGCCGGCACCCCGTCGGTCGCCGTGAAGGACCTCATCGACGTGGAGGGCTCCGTCACGACGGCGGGCTGCAGGGCCGTCGCCGAGCGGGCGGTGGCTGCCGGGGCCGACGCCGCCTGCGTGGCGGCCCTGCGGGCGGGCGGCGCCCGCCTCGCCGGCAAGGTCAACCTGCACGAGCTCGCCTTCGGCGTGACCGGCGTCAACCCCTGGTACGGGACCCCGGAGAACCCCTCGGATCCTGGCCGGGTGCCGGGCGGCTCCTCCTCGGGCTCGGCGGTCGCCGTCGCCACCGGCGAGGCCGATCTCGCCCTCGGTTCCGACACGGGAGGCTCCATCCGGATCCCGGCCGCCTGCTGCGGCGTCGTCGGGCTGAAGACGAGCCACGGCCGCATCCCTCTCGACGGCGTCTTCCCGCTCGCGCCGAGCTTCGACACCGTCGGGCCGATGGCGCGAAGCGTCGCCGGCGTGGTCTCGGGCATGGCGCTCCTCGAGCCCGGCTTCGAGGCGGCCGAGCTCGATGACCGGCCCGTCGGCCGCGCCCGCTTCGAGGGTGACGTCGAGATCGACCCGGTCGTCGACGAGGCGGTCGACCGCGCCCTGCTCGCCGCCGGCCTCGAGGCCGAGCCGATGCTTCTCGAGGATTGGCGGGGCGCCTGGTACCACCAGCAGCGGATCCTCGGCGACGAGGCGCTCGGAAGCGACCGGTGGCTGCTCGAGGCGAGTGGCGGGGAGGGGATCGGCGAGCAGACCCTCGAGCGCTTCGGGCGCTCGGCGGTCGGTCCGGACGAGCTCGCCGAGTCCCGTCGCTTCGCCGAGGTCTGGGTGCAGCGATTCCTCGGGGCGCTCGGCCGCACCGGCGTGCTCGTGCTCCCGACGATCGCCGTACGCCCGCCGCTGCTCGGGGAGCGGGTCAACGGCTTCAACCTCCTGGTCGCCCCGGTGAACCTGGCCGGGGTGCCGGCGCTCTCGCTCCCCGTCCCGGCCGAGGGACGGCCGCCGGTCGGGCTCCAGCTCGTGGCGCCGCACGGCGGCGAGGAGCGGCTCGTCGCGTTGGCCGCTCGGATCGAGGCGGCGGTCGGCTCGCTCGCCTGAGGCGTCAGCCCGTGAGCAGCACGCCGAGCGCCAGTGCCGCCACGGAGGCGAGCGCCGTCACGGCCCCGCCGACGGCGAGGCCGAGCGTCGAGGTCGCGCGCTGGTGGAGATAGGCCGAGACGCCGGCCACGAGGACGACGCCCACCTTCACGTACAGCACCGTCAGCCAGGCGCCGCTCGCCTGGCCGAGGTGGACGGCCGTGACGTTCCAGATCCCGGTGGCGAGCAGCACGACGTAGGCCGGCCACTGGAGCCTGCCGAAGGCTGCTGCGACGCTGCGCGTGGCCGCGGCGCCGAGGCCCCGCAGCGTCGGCAGCAGGCCGGCGACGGTGAGCTGGCCGCCGACCCACACCGTGGCGGCGAGGACGTGGAGGGTGAGGCGGGTGGCGTCGAGTGCTGAGGTGAGCTGCGGTCCGCTCATGGCGCCAGTCTGGCGGCGGCCCGGGCCGTCCCTCCAATCCGTCGCCTCCCCGGTGGCGTCTGGCACGATGCTCGCCGGAGGAAGGAGACGAGGTGGGCTTCGAGTTCGACGACGACACGGCGCTCGCCCGCGTGCGCCCGGGGCGATACGCCGGGGCGGTGACGAACCGCTGGACGGTCGGCGGCGGCCCGAACGGCGGCTATCTGGCGTCCCTCGTGCTGCGGGGTGTGCTCGAGGAGAGCCCCCTCCCCGATCCGCTCACGATGACGGTCCACTACCCCGCCCGGCCCGAGATCGGGCCGGCCGAGGTCGTGGTGGAGGCGCTGCGGGTCGGACGGGGGCACGCCTTCTTCCGTGCCGGGCTCGTCCAGGCCGGCGAGACCCGCTGCAGCGCCCTCGTGACCACGGGACGCCTGAGAGCCTCAGGCCCCGACGACTTCGAGCCGGCCCCGCCCGCGGTCCCGCCGCCGGAGTCCTGCCTGGCGGTGCCCCGGGTCGGCGAGCGCCCGGTGCTGTGGGAGCGCCTCGAGACCCGCATCGCCTCCGCCGAGGACCTCTTCTTCCTGAGAGAGGAGGCGGGGGAGGCCACGACCGGCGGCTGGACCCGGTTCGCCGACGGCCGGCCGATCGACGCCCTTTCGGTCCCGCTCCTCCTCGACTGCTGGCCTCCGGCCGTCTTCTCGAGGACGATGCAGGCCGACCCCCTCGGCGCACCGACGTTCGAGCTCACGGTCCACTGGCGCCAGGCGGTCGATCCGATGTGGTGCTACGGACGCTTCGAGACCCGCAAGCTGTCGGGGGGCTACGTCGACGAGGACGGCGAGCTGTGGGACCGTTCGGGCGCCCTCGTCGCCGAGAGCCGCCAGCTGGCCCGCTACCTCGGCGGGGGAGGGGGGCCGTCCGCCGCCCTCTTCGGCGGGCGGCCCGTGGCCCGGGACCGCCGGTGAGGGCCGCCGGCGCCCTGCCCCGGCCCGTCCACGACATCCAGCGGGCCTTCTCCCCTGCGTGACCTGGCCGTGCGCTGGGTGGGAGCGGCCAGCCCAACGAGTAGCCTCGCCCCTGACATGGGATCGACGGCGCTGCTGACCGACCGTTACGAGCTCACGATGCTGGACGCGGCGCTCAGGTCGGGTGTCGCCTCGCGCCCGGCGGTCTTCGAGGTCTTCGCCCGGGCGCTGCCTCCCGGCAGGCGCTACGGGGTCTTCGCCGGGCTCGGGCGCCTTCTGCCGGCGATCGAGCGGTTCCGCTTCGGCGCCGAGGAGCTGGCCTTCCTCGAGCGCGAGCAGGTCGTCTCGGCGCGGACGCTGTCGTTCCTCGAGAGCTACCGGTACTCCGGCTCGATCGACGCCTATGCCGAGGGGGAGTGCTACTTCCCCGGTAGTCCCGTGCTCACGATCGAGGCCAGCTTCGGCGAGGCGGTCCTGCTCGAGACGCTCGTGCTGTCCGTCGTGAACTTCGACTCTGCCGTGGCGGCGGCCGCCTCGAGGATGGTGGGCGCCGCCGCTGGCCGGCCGATCATCGAGATGGGGGCGCGCCGCACCCACGAGACCGCAGCAGTGGCCGCCGCCCGGGCGGCCTTCCTCGGCGGCTTCGCCTCGACCGCCAGCCTCGAGGCGGGCCGGGCCTACGGCATCCCGACGACCGGCACGGCGGCGCACGCCTTCGTCCTCGCCCACGACAGCGAGCGGGCGGCCTTCACCGCCCAGCTCGAGGCCATGGGCCTCGAGACCACCCTGCTCGTCGACACCTACGACACGGCGGCCGCCATCCGGACCGCCGTCGAGCTCGCCCGGGAGCGGGGGGCGAGCGGTCCGGGCGCCATCCGCCTCGATTCGGGCGACCTCGTCTCGGAGGCCCGGGCGGCCCGTGGCCTCCTCGACGACCTCGGTGCGAACCGGACACGGATCGTGATCACCTCGGATCTCGACGAGTACTCGATCGAGGCGCTCGCCGGCGCGGCGGTCGACGCCTACGGGGTGGGGACGCGGCTCGTGACCGGGTCGGGCGCCCCGACGGCCGCCTTCGTCTACAAGCTGGTGGCCGTCGGCGCCGAGGGCGGGTCGCTGCGGGCGGTGGAGAAGCGCTCGGCCTTCAAGCGGTCGCTCGGGGACCGCAAGGTGGCGGTCCGCGTGATCGACGGCGAGGGGATCGCCCGGGTCGAGCTCGTCGTGCCCGAGGGCACAGGGGTGACCGACCCCGGGCTCCCGGCTGGGTGGAGGGTCCGCCCGCTCCAGTCCCGCGTCATGTCCGAGGGGCGGCCCGGGCCCCTGCCCTCGCTCGAGGACTCCCGGGAGCACCACCGGGCCTCGCTCGGCGAGCTCGGCGAGGGCGCCCTCGAGCTGGCGCCGGGCGAGGCGTTCCTCCCGACTCGCTACGCCGGCGGACCGCTGCTGGCGGGCCCGAGCGCCTCCATGACCGAGGCGGGCGTCGCCGCCCTGGCGGCCGATGCGCCGCTCGGGGGTCCGACCGCTCTTCTCGTCGTCGACCTGCAGCGGGACTTCTGCGAGGGGGGCTCGCTCGCCGTCGACGGCGGGGACGAGGTGGCCGCCCGCGTGGCGGAGCTCATCAGGCGTGGCGGCCGCCGGTACGGCGCCGTGCTCGCCACCCGGGACTGGCACGTCGATCCCGGTCCGCACTTCGCCCGACCGGGCGAGGCTCCCGACTACCTGACGTCATGGCCGGTGCACTGCGTCGCCGGGAGCGCCGGGGCCGAGCTGCACCCCCTGCTCGACGGCGAGGCCTTCGACGCCGTCTTCGACAAGGGCGCCGAGGCGGCCGCCTACTCGGGCTTCGAGGGGCGCGACCGCGAGGGGACCTTGCTCGCCTCCTACCTCGCCGAGCACCGCATCGCCCGGATCGACCTCTGCGGGCTCACGGCCGACTACTGCGTGAGGGCGACGGCCCTCGACGCCTGCGAGCTCGGCATCGAGGTGCGGGTCCTCCTCCCCCTCACCGCCGGCGTGGCGACCGAGACGACCGAGGCGGCCCTCGCCCAGATGGCCGAGTCCGGCGCCGAGCTGTGGGGCGACGAGATGGCCGGCTCGGACCGCCTCCGCCCCCTCGAGCCCTCGGCAGAGGACCGGTGACCCCGGCAGCCGGCGGCCCGCTCGAGGGCCTCCTCGTCGCCGACTTCTCGAGGGTGGTCGCCGGACCGTACGCCGCCATGGTCCTCGGCGACCTCGGCGCCGACGTCGTGAAGGTCGAGCGCCCGGGCTCGGGCGACGACACGAGGGCCTTCGGCCCGCCGTTCGTCACCGACGAGGTGACCGGGGAGACCTTCAGCTCCTACTACCTCTCGGTCAACCGCAACAAGCGTGGTGTGGCCTGGGACCTGCGCAGCGACGAGGGGCGGGCCAAGGCGAGGGCGCTGGCGGGGCGGGCCGACGTGCTCATCGAGAACTTCAAGCCCGGGGGGGCCGACCGCCTCGGCCTCGGCTACGACCAGCTGGCGGCGGCCAACCCCGGGCTCGTCTACTGCTCGGTGACCGGCTTCGGCTCGACAGGCGAGGGCGCCTCCATGCCGGGCTACGACTTCCTCGTCCAGGCCGTCGGCGGCTTCATGTCGATCACCGGCGAGGGCGGCGGTGAGCCCTTGAAGGTCGGCGTCGCCGTCGTCGACGTCCTGACGGCCCTGTTCGCCTCGAACGCCGTGCTCGCCGCCCTCGTGGAGCGAGCCGAGAGCGGCCGGGGCCAGCGGGTCGAGGTCGACCTCCTCTCGAGCACCCTGGCGGCGCTCATCAACCAGGCCTCGACCTACCTCACCGCCGGTCGGGTCCCCCGCGCCATGGGCAACCGCCACCCGAGCATCGCCCCCTACGAGACGCTCACGGCGGGCGACCGCCCCCTCGTCGTGGCCGTCGGCAACGACGGCCAGTTCGCCGCTCTCGCCACGGCGATCGGCCGCCCCGAGCTGGCGGGTGACGGGCGCTTTTCCACCAACTCCGCCCGGGTCGAGCACCGAGAGGAGATGGTTGCCGAGCTCGAGAAGGCGCTCTCCTCGCACTCGGCGCAGCGGTGGGTCGACCGCTTCACGGCCGCCGGCATCCCGAGCGGCGTCGTCAACGACATCTCGGAGGCCTTCGGGCTCGCCGAGCGGGTCGGGCTGGAACCGGTGGTCCGGCTCGGCCGGGAGGGGGCCGAGCCCTGGACGGCGGCGTCGGCCGACCCCGGCGCCCAGGTGAGAAGCCCCATCCGCCTCGGGCGGACGCCGGTCAGCTACCGGCTGGCGCCGCCGGCCCTCGGCGAGCACTCGGCCGAGGTGGAGCGACTCCTCGGCGACCCTCCCCCGGCCGACCCCGCCGCCCGGTAGGCGGTGCCAGCCGGGCTCCCTCGCCGCCGGGCGTCCGCTCTCGCGTCGACCCCGGCGCCGTCCCGGAGGCACCCGCGCCCCGCTGCGCCGCCTCCCCCCGGGCGGCATCGCGTCCTCGCCTCCTTGCTACGGTCGCCGCCATGCAACTGCGTCAGCTCGGCGAGTCGGGCCTCATGGTGTCGGTCATCGGACTCGGCGCCAACAACTTCGGCTGGCGACTCGACCTCGAGGAGTCGAGGTCGGTCGTCGACGCCGCCCTCGAGGCCGGGGTCAACTTCATCGACACCTCCGACAGCTACGACGCCGGCAGGTCGGAGGAGATCCTCGGCGCGGTCCTGACGGGGCGGCGGGACGAGGTGGTGATCGCCACCAAGTTCGGCTCCGACATGAAGGGTTCGAACGGCCCCGACTTCGGCGCCCGCGCCTCGCGCCGTTACATCGTCCGGGCGGTCGAGGCCTCGCTCCGGCGCCTCGAGACCGACTGGATCGACCTCTACCAGCTGCACCGCCCCGACGGGATCACGCCGCTCGAGGAGACCCTCGCCGCCCTCGACGACCTCGTCCGTGCGGGCAAGGTCCGCTACGCCGGCAGCTCCAACCTCGCCGCCTGGCAGGTGGCCGAGGCCGACTGGATCTCACGTCGTGGCGGGCTCACCCGCTTCATCTCGGCGCAGAACCACTACTCCCTGCTCGAGCGGACCGCCGAGCGGGAGCTCGTCCCGGCCTGCGAGGCGCACGGCGTCTCGCTGATCCCGTACTTCCCGCTCGCGAACGGGCTGCTCACCGGGAAGTGGCGGCGCGGCGCCCCGGCGCCCGAGCAGAGCCGGCTCTCGGGCCGGGATGCCCCCGGCGAGGCCACCTTCGAGGTCATCGAGGGCCTCGCTGCCCTGGCGGAGCGCGCCGGTCTCACGATGACCGAGCTCTCGCTCGCCGGCCTCGCCGCCCAGCCGATCATCGGCAGCGTCATCGCCGGTGCGACGACCCCCGAGCAGGTGCGCCAGAACGCCGCCGCCGGCGATCTCGACCTGCCCGCCGAGGTGCTCGCCGCCCTCGACGACCTCGCCCCGCCCGGGCGCTGAGGGCGCCCTGTCAGGTCGGCTCGAGCACCCCCGGGTTGAGCACCCCGCCGGGGTCGAGGGCCGCCCTCACCCGTCGCATCACCTCGAGCTCGGCCGCGCTGCGGGCGAGCCGGAGCCACGGCGTCTTGGCGACGCCGACACCGTGCTCGGCCGAGATGGACCCGCCGAGCTCGAGGACGAGGCGGAGGACGGCGTCGTCGGCGGCGTCGTCCTCGAGAGGCGGCCCGAGGACGTTGACGTGCAGGTTGCCCTCGGCCAGATGCCCGAAGACGACGATGCGGGCGCCGGGTGCCCGCTTCTCCACCTCGTCGGGGAGCCGCGCGAGGAGGGCGGCCAGACGACCCGGGCGCACCGAGACGTCGAGCTTGTGAGGGATCCCGAGGCGCGAGACGGCCTCGGTGTGGCGCTCACGGTAGGCCCACAGCCTCCCCCGGCCGGCGGCGTCGCCGGCGACGGCGGTCTCGAGCACCCGAGGGTCGGCGAGGGCCCGGGCCAGCTCGTCTGTCGGGTCGTCGTCCGCCGCCGCCTCGACCGTGAGCCAGGCGCCGGCCCCGCCTGCGCCCGGAGGGGGAGCCAGCCCGGCCGTCTCGCACACGAGCGACATGCCCGCCTCGAGGGTCAGCTCCGCCGCCTCGAGCGACGCCAGCCGGCGCAGTGGGCCGGTGACGAGCTCGACCGCGCTCGACACCTCGTCGAGGGCCACGAGGGCGGCCACCCGGTGGACCGGCGTCGCCTCGAGGCGGAGGGCGACGCGGGTGACGACCGCCAGCGTCCCCTCGCTCCCCGACAGCAGAGCCCCGAGGTCCCAGCCGACGCTGTCCTTCGCGAGGCCGCTCAGGCGGGCGGCGACGGTCCCGTCGGCCAGCACGGCCTCGACTCCGGCGAGGCGTGCCCGCATCGGCCCGTAGCGGACGGCCTGCAGCCCGCCGGCGTTCGTCGCCACCATCCCACCGAGCGTGGCGCTCTCGCGGGCGGCGAGGTCGATCCCGGGGTGCAGGCCCGCGTGTCGCGCCGCCCGCGCCGCCTCGGCGAGGGTGGTCCCCGCACCGGCCTCGAGCAGTCGGGACGACCTGTCGAGCTCGAGGCCCCCGGTGAGGCGGCGGGTCGAGAGCACGAGCTGGGGCCGGCCGCCGGCGAGGCGGGCACGGGGGACCGAGCCGCCGACGAGCCCGGTGTTGCCGCCCTGGGGGACGACCGCCGCCCCGTGACGGGCGGCCACCTCGAGCACCCCGGCCACCTCGGCGGCGTCAACCGGGCGTAGCACGGCGAGGGCCGTCCCGCTGTAGCGCCCCGTCCAGTCCGTGGTGTAGGAGGCGAGAAGGTCTTCCCCGGTGAGGAGGTGGGCGGGCCCGACGACCTCCTGCAGGTCGCCGAGCAGCCCGGAGGGACCGGACGGGGGCGTGCTCACCCCTCGCCGGTCGGCAGCTCGATCGTGCCCTCTCCGATCACGCGCACGGCACCGGCGACGGCCACCTTGTGGCCGACCACCCGGCCGTAGAGCCGGCTCGGCGAGCCGATCTCCTCGCCCTGGGAGACGGCGATCGCCCGCCTCCCGAGCCGGTCGCTCGCGTAGGCCATGAGCGGGCCGGCCGCCGAGCCCGTGGCGGCATCCTCTCCTCCGGCCACCTTTCCGGTGAAGCAGCGCGCTCGCCACTCGTCACCGCCGAGCGCCACCACGACGTAGCAGGTCACCGGCCGGCCCGGCATCGACTCGAGCGCCCGCCCGAGCGCCGCCAGGTCGACCGCCACCCGGGCGAGGGTGCCGAGACCGGTCACCGGCAGGACGAGGGTGGCAAGGCCGGTCGAGACGACGGCGGCCGGCAGGTCCCGGCGGGCGTCGTCCGGCCCGAGGCCGAGCGCTGCCAGCACGGCCCTCGGGTCCGGCTCGCCCAGGTCCACCGGCGGGTTCTGGACGAGCTCGACACGCCCGGACGAGCCCTCGGCGTCGAGCTCGACGGCGAGCTCCTGGGTGCCGGCGCCCGTCTGTTGGACGAGGCGGGCGGTCGTCCTCCCCGCCGCCCGGGCGAAGGCGGCCGCCGCCCCGAGGGAGGGGTGGCCGGCGAAGGGGATCTCGCCTGCGACGGTGAAGATCCTGTGGCGGTAGTCGCCGTCCCCCGTGCCGGGGCGCGTCAGGAAGCTCGTCTCCGACAGCCGCATCCGTGCCGAGAAGCGGGCCATCGTCTCGGTCGAGAGCGCGTCGGCGTCGTGCAGCACGGCGTGCAGGTTCCCGCCGAGCGGCGCCTCGGCGAAGACCTCGAGGAGCGTGAGGCCGAAGCGGTCGGTCGGGGGCCGGTCCGCCGGCGTCGGCGTCGTCATGAGGGCACGGTAGCCGTCAGCCCCCTCGCCATCGCGCTGCACCGCCGCACCCTCAGCCCGGCTCGGGACCCGGTTCTCTCGGCTCGGCGGCGGCGCCGTCACCACCGGCGGCCCGCTGGCCCCGCGTCCGGCGGATGATCTCGCGCGGCCGGCGCTTCACCACCTCGCGGTGGGCGGCTCGCTCCTGGCGGTCAGAGCGATGTGAGCTCGGCTGCGCCGGCCGGCCGGGGACCGCCCGGGGAGGGCGCCTCGGGAGCGCCCGGTCGACGTAGAGCGTCTTCGTCTCCTGGTTGCGCGGCGGCTCGGGCGCCGGCCCGACGGCGGAGGCGAGGATGCCGAGGTTCGGCACCTTGAGGGGACCGTCGTCGGTCATGAGCTCGACGTAGGTGAGGCCCATCGCCCGCACCTCGGCGTCGAAGATGCCGCCGAAGGAGCCCGAGCGGACCCGGATGCGCTGGCCGATGCTGAAGGGGCGGGCCACCATGAGCACGATGCCGGCAAAGACGTTGCCGAGGCTCTGCTGGGCGGCGAGGCCGAAGATGACGCCCGTGATGCCCGCCGCCGCCAGGAGCTTGGTCGCGTCGATGCCGAGGAGCGCGATCGTGGCGAGGACCACGACGAGGAGGCCGACGATCGTGAAGATGAGCCGGAGGGCGTTGGCCGCCGTCGGTCCGGCGCCGATGTGGACGAGCCTCGCGAGCTGCGTGGCGAACCTCCGGACGGCGATACTTCCGAATATGAGGAAGGCAGCCGAGGTTCCGAGCGCCCACAGCCGGGCGTTCAGGTGGGCGGTGCTCGACAGGTTGCCGTGCTTCACGTGCTCGAGGACGATGGCGGTGATGGCGACGGCCGTCGAGAAGAGGGCGAGCTTCCAGCGTGGTCGCGGGGGCAGGGGAACCTGCGACAGGGTCGGCAGCGCGGCGAGTGACCGCTGCTGGCGCGCCGTGCGCAGGTCCTTCCACAGTGGCCGGGCCATCACACTGTTGTACCGCGCGGGCAGCCCGTGAGGGCCGACTTGGCGCTCCAGCGGCTCCGCCCCGAGATCTCCTGGCACCGCGGCGGGGCCGAGCTGGCCCCGGCGGCCAGCCTCGGCGCCTTTGCCGCCGCCGCCCGGCGCGGGGCCGAGCTCGTCGAGGTCGACCTCCGCCGGACCGGGGACGGGGTGCTCGTATGCGTTCACGACGCCGACCTGCCGGGCCTCGGCGCGCTCTCGGAGCTCTCCTGGTCCTCGCCGGCCGTGCGCCGCGCCGCCGGGGGCCGCGTCTTCGAGCTCGCCCAGTTCCTCGACGTGCTCGACGAGGAGGACCCGGGCCGACGAAGCGGCGTCCACCTCGACCTGAAAGAGGTCGGCTTCGAGCGCGAGGCGGTGGACGCCGTCCTCGGGCGCGCCCGCCGCCTGTTCGTCACGAGCTCCGAGGAGGCCTCCGTCTCGGTCCTGCGGGCCGCCCGCCCCGAGGTGGCGGCCCTCCTCACCCTCGGCCGGGACGGGCGCGGTCTCCGCCCGTCGGAGCTCGCCCGGCTGAGGGCGGGCGAGCTCGTGCCGTTCTCGCGCCTCGAGCGCTCGGGGGCGACCGGTGTCGCCGTCCACTACCTGCTCGCCACGCCGGCGCTGCGTGCCTTCTGCCGGCTGCGGGGCCTCGCCCTCGTGGTATGGACAGTTGACGGCGACCGGCAGCTCGCACGCTGGCTCGGGCGGCGCCACGTCGACGTGGTCGTCACCGACCGGCCGCTGGCGGCTGCGACGCTGCGGGAGCGGGCGGCCGCCCGGTGACCGTCGGACCCCGGAGGTCGGCCGGAGCGCCGCATCGCCCGAGCGGCCGGGCTGGTGCCGCGCCGGCCGGGCGACCTCGTCTCGAGGAGGTGGCCGGAGCGAGGTCGGCGTCGGAGTGCCCGCCCTCTCCGCCAGGCCGGCCGGCCCCCCGGCGCAGCGGCCGCGCACGGCCGCCCTCTTCGTCCCGCCAGGAGCGCCTCGGCGCCGTCATCGTCCGGCATCTGCTCGACCGGGCCGTCGAGGTGGAGCCGCCTCGGCCGAGCATGCCCTCTCGCTACGATGCCGCCGGTGGACACCCGATGGAGCATCGAGCGGGCCCGGGCCCTCGACGACGAGGACGAGCTCGCCGGGGTCCGCCCCCGCTTCCTGCGGCCCGAGGGCCTCGTCTACCTCGACGGCAACTCGCTCGGCATGCTGGCCGCCGGCGTGCCCGAGGCGACGCGCCGGGTCGTCGAGGATGAGTGGGGGAGGGCGCTCGTCTCCGGCTGGACCGACTGCGGCTGGATGGAGGCCCCCGAACGCCTCGGCGACCGCATCGCCCCGATCGTCGGAGCCGGGCCCGGGCAGGTGCTCGTCGCCGACACCACCTCGGTGGCGCTCGGCAAGCTGGTCGGCGCCGCCCTTGCCGCCAGGCCGGACCGCCCGGTGGTGCTGACGAGCGCCGACAACTTCCCGAGCGACCTGTACGCGGCGGCCGGCGCTGCCCGGCTGCACGGCGCCGAGCTGAGGGTGGTCGACCGATCCGAGCTGCCGGCGGCGCTCGACGAGGAGGTGGCCGTGTGCTGTCTCACCCAGGTCGACTTCCGCACCGGCGAGCTGCACGACCTCCCGGCTCTCACTGCGGCGGCGCACGAGGCCGGCGCCCTCGCGCTGTTCGACCTGTGCCACTCGGCCGGCGCGCTCCCCGTCGGCCTCGACGAGCACGGGGTCGACCTGGCGGTCGGCTGCACCTACAAGTACCTGAACGGTGGGCCCGGGTCCCCGAGCTTCCTCTACGTGCGCGCAGGCCTGCAGGACGAGCTCGAGAACCCGCTCCCGGGGTGGCTCGGCCACGAGCTGCCCTTCGACTTCGACCGCCGGTGGCGCCCGGCCCGGGGGATCCGCCGCTTCCTCACCTCGACCCCGCCGATCCTCGCCCTGACGGCCCTCGACGCCGCCCTCGACGCCTTCGAGGGCGTCTCGATCGACGCCGTGCGAGCCAAGTCCGAGCGGCTCGGCCAGCTGTTCATCGAGGTGATCGAGGACCTCGGGCCTGCGCCGCTCACCGTCGCCTCCCCTCGCCAGGCCGCCAGGCGGGGCTCACAGGTCTCGCTCGAGCACCCGAGAGCCGGCGAGGTGGTGGCCGCCGCCGCCGACAGGGGGGTCGTCGGCGACTTCCGTTCGCCCGGTTTGTGCCGCTTCGGCTTCGCTCCGCTGTACCTGTCCTACGCCGAGGTGTTCCAGGCGGCCGAGCTCGTCTCGGCCGCGGCCGCCTCGCTGCCGGACTGAGGTCGCTCAGCCGGAGGCGCGCTGGTCCGGGACGACCCTGACGATGACGCGCACCTCGCCGGGCGGGGAGGGCGGCCGGGCGTCGGGGCCCTCGTACTTGCGCCACAGCCTGGCGTTGTGCTCGTCGGCGCCTTCGTCCACGAGCTCGGCCCGTCCCCGGACCGCCAGCCACCGGTTCGGGTCGGCGCGGTCCACGACGAGCAGCGAGACGCGGTCGTCCCGGAGGAGGTTGCGGTGCTTCACCCGGCCCTTCGCGGTGTTGACGAGGAGGGCCGCACCGTCGGTGTCCACCCACACCGGCGTCAGCTGCGCCGAGCCGTCCCTGTTCAGCGTGGCCATGGCGGCGAGCTGGGTCTCCCCGAGCAGTCGTCGGTCGTCATCGGTGAGAGGGACGGCCACGTGGGCTCCTTTGTTGCTCGGCGGTCGCCGCGGCCGTACCTGGAGCGGCGCCACCTCCCTAGCATCGCGGCCATGCCACTCGAAGGAGAGTACGAACCGAGCCCGTCGCAGTGGGTGCGGGCACAGGTCGAGGAGTACGAGCGCTCCGGCGGCACCCGGGCCGACACCCTCGGCGACACCGGGCTGCGGATCATCGTCGTGACGATGCGGGGACATCGCAGCGGCAGGATTCGAAAGGTCCCCGTCATGAGGGTCGAGCACGACGGCGAGTACGCCATCGTGGCCTCGAAGGGCGGCGCCCCCGACCACCCGCAGTGGTACGAGAACCTGCGCGCCGACCCGAAGGGCGTCATGATCCAGGACGGCCCGGAGCCATTCGACGTCGAGGTCCGCGAGCTCGAGGGTGGCGAGCGCGACCGGTGGTGGCAGCGGGCGGTCGCCGCCTACCCGCCCTACGCCGAGTACCAGGAGAAGACCGATCGTGTGATCCCTGTCCTCCTCGCCACCCGGCGGGGCTGAGGCGCCTCAGCGGGCGAGGCTCAGCCCGAGGTAGGCGCCGTAGGCAGAGACGAGCAGCAGGCCGGCGGCGCGGACGGCGAGGTCGGGGAGCCTGCGGAGGCCGACCAGGGCGCCCGGCAGCCCGGCGGCCAGCCAGGCGGCACCGTCGAGCCCCGAGGCGGTGAGCGGGTGGACGAGGGCGGCGACGCCGAGCGTGGCCGTCGCGTTGTAGAGCACCGAGCCGAGCAGCCCGGCGAGGGCGAGCTCGCCGAGGTCTCTGCGAAAGGCTGCCCAGACGAGGGCGAACAGCTCGGCCGTCGTGGCGAGCGCCACGACAGTGGAGCCGACGGCCGACTGGGAGAGACCGAGCGAGTGGACGAGCTGCCCGGCACCGCTCACCGCCAGGTATCCCCCTGCGGCCATGGCGACCAGGCCGGCGGCGACGGCGAGCGGTGCCAAGCCTTCCGCCCGCCTCCTCTCCTCGCCTTGCTCCTCCTCGAGCTCGGCCGCCTCGCCGATGGCCGGAGGCCGTCGCTCCCGCCGCCAGATGGCGAGGACGGCGAGGAGGTAGGCGGCGACGAGGGCAGCGCCGGCCACCCGGGTGACCCCGCCGCCGAGGAGCGCGCCGGCGGCGGCCGTCCCGGCGGCCGCCGCCCCGAGGGCGTAGGGGGCGGCCGGACGCCTGAGGGTTCCCGGACGGGCCACGAGGATGAGCCCGAGGACGACGGTGAGCATCGTCACGTTCGAGCCGATGGCGTCACCGGCGGCGATGCCGGGCAGGTGCCGGGCGGAGGCGACGATCCCGGTGACGAGCTCCTCCGGCTCCGCGCCGGCGAGCAGCAGGCCGACGGCGAGCGTCGTCAGGCCGAAGCGCCTGGCCGTGGAGCCGGCGTGCCCGGCGAAGAGCTCCGACCCGACGCCGAGGAGGACTCCGGCGGCGACGAGAAGCCCGAGGCCGGTCACGGGCGAACCGTACCGGGCGCGTGGTTCGGGTGGGGGAGGGCGCCCCGGCCTCCTCCAGGCTGTGGCCCGCGGCGCCCGGAGCCTCGCCGCCGAGCGAGCTCCTCGGCTCTCGCCTCCGCCACCGCCGTCGGCCGCTCGCTCTCGGCCCAGCTCGAGTCCGCCGGCCACGTCCTCGCTCGTGCGGGCGGGGGGCTCGGTTGCCTCCGGGCGTCGAGGCTGGGGTCGTCAGTCGCCCTGGCGGCCGTCCGGCTGTCGCGAGGCGGCGCGACACCCGCCGCCGATCGGCGGGAACCGCCGGGGAGGCCTCGGGGGCGAGCAGTAGGCTCCGGCGTCATGGCACACGCCCAACCTGGGATCTTCGCGCTCGGTACCCGCTCTCACCACCATCTCGAGTTCGACGCGACCGCAGGGGGTCCGGCGGTGCTCTCGGCGTTGGCCACGGCCTGTGGGGCTGCCGACGCCGTCTCGGGGGTCAATCTCGTCGTCGGCTTCGGCGCCCGGCTGTGGTCGGAGATCGCGCCCGGGGAGGTGCCCGGCGACTTCGGCGCCTTCGATCCGGTCGAGGGGCCCGACGGGTTCGTGATGCCCGCCACCCAGCACGACCTGTGGCTGTGGCTGCACGGCGCGGGACCTGACGCCGTCTTCGACGTCGCCCGCTCCAGCGCGGCGACGCTGTCGGCCGTGGCGACGGTCGCCGCCGAGCACCCCGGCTTCGCCTACCTCTCGAGCCAGGACCTGACAGGCTTCGAGGACGGGACGGAGAACCCGCCCGTCCCCGAGGCCGTGACCGTGGCGACCATCCCGGACGGAGAGCCCTGCGCCGGCGGGAGCGTGGTGCTCCTGCAGCGCTGGGTGCACGACCTCGACCGGTTCGGTGCTCTCCCGCTCGAGGAGCGCGAGCAGGTGATCGGGCGCACGCTCCAGGGCAGCGTCGAGCTCGACGAGGCCAACCAGGTGCCCGACTCGCACGTCAGCCGCGTCGTGATCGAGGACGCGAACGGTGAGGAGCTCCAGGTGTTCCGGCGCTCGAGCGCCTTCGGCGGTGTCGTCGAGCACGGCCTCGTCTTCGTCGCCTTCAGCAGGGACCGGGCGCGCCTCGACGCCATGCTGGAGCGGATGGCCGGTGGCGGCGACGGGATCCGCGACCGGCTCACTCGGTTCTCCCGCCCGACGACGGGCGCCTGGTACCTGGCGCCGCCCGTCGAGCTGCTCACCGGCAGGCGCTGACGGCCCGGTCGGGCGGGCTTCAGGAGAGGGGGCGCCCCATGAGGACCGAGTCCCACAGCTCGCCGTTGCGCCGCCGGTAGTGCCTGGCCTTGCGCCCTTCCACGACGAAGCCCGCCCGTTCGTACAGTGCGATGGCGGCGGCGTTGTCGGGCCAGACCTCGAGGGACATCTTGTGGGCCCCTGCCGAGGAGGCCCAGGCGATGGCGGCGTCGAGGAGGGCCCGCCCGATTCCTCGTCCCCGCCATCCTGCCTGCAGCAGCATCGCGATGTCGGCGACCCCGTAGGGGGCGACCGAGACGCTGAGGTACCCGACGACGCCGGGTCCGCCGGCGGGCGAGGTGTCGGCGACGAGTACCGTCGAGTCGCCGCCGGCGAGCAGCTCCGCGAGCCGGGCGCGCCGCCGGGGGCGGTCGAAGGGCACCTCGGCGCCGATGAAGCGGCCCTCGGCAGCGACGGACCAGGTCTGCTCGACGAGCAGGTCGAGCTCGTCCTCGGCGGCGGGGCGGACGAGGGCGCCGGCCCCAGGCTTGTCGTCGGATGGCATCGCGGGAGTCTTGCTGGCCGGCGGACGGGCGCGCACGCCGTCGGCGGTCTCGCCCCGGCGTCGCCGCAGGTCGGCGGGTAGCCTCGCTCCGTGTGCGACACCCTCGTGACGCTCGGCGAGGAGGGTGTGCTCTTCGGGAAGAACAGCGACCGGGAGCCGAACGAGGCCCAGGTGCTCGAGTGGCATCCGGCCGCCGCCCATCTCGAGGGCGCCAGGCTGCGCTGCACGCACATCGAGATCTCGGAGGTCGCCCGGACCCATGCCGTCGTGCTCTCTCGGCCGTGGTGGATGTGGGGCGCCGAGATGGGAGCCAACGAGCATGGGGTGGTGATCGGCAACGAGGCGGTCTGGACGCGGGAGCCGGCCGGCCAGCCGGCGCTGCTCGGCATGGACCTCCTGCGCCTCGGCCTCGAGCGGGGCGCCACGGCCGAGGAGGCCGTCTCGGTCATCGTCGACCTCCTCGAGCGCCACGGCCAGGGCGGCCCCTGCAGCCACGACCGGCCCGGCTTCACCTACCACAACAGCTTCCTCGTGGCCGATCCGTCGGGTGCGATCGTGCTCGAGACGGCCGGCCGGCAGCACGCCACCGAGCAGGTGCGGGCGCGGGGGAGGAGCATCTCCAACGAGCTCACGATCCCCTCGTTCGCCAGGGCCCACTCTGACCGGGTGCACGGGCGGGTAGCCGCTGCAGGGCGCCGGAGGGCCCTCACCGAGCGGGCGGCCTGCGCCGCCGGCCAACCGGCCGACCTGATGGCGGCGCTGAGGCAGCACGGTGCCGGGGGTGCGCCGGCCTTCTCGCCGATAAAGGGGGCGCTCGGCGGCCCGTGCGTCCACGCAGGCGGGCTCGTCGCCTCCAGCCAGACCACCGCCTCGTGGGTGGCCGACCTGCGGGACGCCCCGCTGCACTGGGTGACGGGCACCTCCGCCCCCTGCACCTCGGTCTTCAAGCCCGTCCGCGTGGACGAGCCGCTCGACGAGGAGGCGCCGGCGGGCGACCGGTTCGACCCTGCGACGCGCTGGTGGCGCCACGAGAGGTTGCACCGGGCGACGCTCTCTGACCACGCCGCCCTGCTCGCCCGCTACCGGCCGTTGCGGGACCGCCTCGAGCGGTCCTTGCTCGCCGACCGGCCGACCAGCGCCGACGCCTTCGCCGTCGCCGAGGCGATGGAGCGGGCGTGGCTGGCCGACGTCGCCTCGAGTGGGCTGGCCGATGTCCGGCCGAGGTGGCTGCGGCGCGTTTGGGAGAAGCTCGACCGCGAAGCGGGGCTCTCGGAGAGGGAGGGGGCATGAGCCGACAGCGGGTGGTCGTGGTGGGAGCAGGCCTGGCGGGCCTCGCCGCCGCCAGGGCGCTGCGGCGCGCCGGCGCCGAGGTGGTCGTCCTCGAGGCCCGCGACCGGGTCGGCGGGCGGACCGAGGGTGCCGCCACCGCCGAGGGAGCCCCTCTCGAGCTCGGCGGCCAGTGGGTCGGACCCACCCAGACGCGGATGTACGAGCTCATCGCGGAGCTCGGCCTCGAGACGTTCCCGACCTACAACTCGGGCGAGCACGTCGTGCAGCTCGGCGGGCGGAGGACCCGTATGGGCTCGAGGCGCGGGGCCGTGCCCAAGCTCAGCCCCTTCGTCCTCGCCGATGTGTTCCAGGGGCTCACCCGCTTCACGCGGGCCGCCCGGCAGGTTCCGCTCGACGAGCCATGGCACGCGCCCAATGCCGCCCGCCTCGACGGCCAGACCTTCGAGACCTGGATCCGACGCAACCTCCGGACCGAGATCGGGCGGAGGTACTTCCAGGTGGCGGCCGAGGCGGTCTTCGCGGCGGAGCCGGGAGACTTCTCGGCCCTGCACGCCCTCTTCTACGCCCACTCGGGCACCGACTTCGAAGGCCTCCTCTCGGTGGACCGGGGGGCCCAGCAGGACCGGATCGTCGGGGGCTCGGTCCAGGTGGCCGAGCGGATGGCGGACGAGCTCGGCGAGTCCGTCCGTCGTGCACAGGCGGTCGCCCGGATCGAGCAGGACGCCGGCTCGGTGCGCGTCCGGACCCGTGACGGGTCGGTCGTCGAGGCAGACCGGGCGGTCGTCACCCTGCCGCCGACGCTGGCGGGGCGGCTCGAGTACGCGCCGGCACTGCCCTCCTGGCGGGACCAGCTCACCCAGCGGCTGCCGGCCGGGGCGGTGATCAAGGTCTTCGCCGTCTACGACGAGGCATTCTGGCGGGCCGACGGCCTCACCGGGCAGGCGGCCTCCGACGAGGGGCCGGTCAAGATCACCTTCGACAACTCGCCGCCGCCCGGCTCCCCGGGCGTCCTGCTGGGCTTCCTCGAGGCCGCCGAGGCGCGCCGCTGGAGCCGCCGGTCGCCACGGGAGCGCGAGGAGGCGGTCATCGACTGCTTCGCCAGGTACTTCGGCGAGCGGGCCCGTTCGCACCGGGAGTACCTGGAGCGGGACTGGACGGCGGAGGAGTTCACCCGGGGCTGTTACGGGGCGCACTTCGTCCCGGGCACGTGGAGCTCCTACGGCCCGATGCTCCGTCAACCGGTCGGACGCCTGCACTGGGCGGGCTCGGAGTGCTCGCCTGTCTGGAACGGCTACATGGAGGGCGCCGTGCGATCGGGCGAGCTCACGGCCGGCGAGGTGCTGGCGGCGGGCTGAGCCCGGGCCCCGAAGGCGGTTCGCACCATTGCTCTCAAGTACCTAGAAACAGCATGATTTGGCGGTAGAGCGTCACGGCAGCGCGCTGACATCTGCTGTTCGGGTGGCGGTAGGTTCGGGTACAGCCGTGCAGCACCTCGAGACGGAGGATGGCCGTGACCACCAGAACCCCGACTGGCTCCCTCAGCCGCGCCGACCGTGACGGCTCGTCCGGACGGCTCGCCTTCTCGCCGGGGCGACCGCCCGATCGCGAGGAGGTGACCGGGCGCGTCCACGACCAGTACGCCGTCCATCCCTTTCCACCCCCTCAGCGCAAGCACTCCTACCGGGGCCATGCCGCCTATGTGAGGTCCTTCCTCGAAGGGATCGGCAAGGATCCGGCCGGATGGCGCTTCGGCGACATCGCCTGCGGGACCGGCCTCATGATGCTCGACTACGCCCTCGAGTTCCCCGAGGCGAGCTTCGTCGGCTACGACCTGTCGGAGACCTCGGTCGACCGGGCGAACGAGATGCTGCGGCACGAGGGGGTCGGCAACGCCCGGGCGGCGGTGGCCAACCTGCTCGAGATCGAGGAGACCGAGAGCTTCGACTACATCCTCTCCTGGGGCACCGTCCACCATCTCGCCGATCCCTTCCTCGGCATCTCGGTGCTCTGCCGCGCGCTCAAGCCCGGTGGGGTCCTCCGCCTCGGCGTCTACGGCCACTACGGGAACTTCGAGCGCAAGCTCCAGCAGGAGATCATCAAGACCGTCGGCGGCCACCTGCCGCTCGAGGAGAGGATCTCCCTCGTCCGGGCGTGGGCGGCCGTGGACCCGCGCGTCGTCGAGGCCCAGACGGCGCCCCCCGTCGACCTCGGCGACGACGACTGGGTGGTCGACGAGTTCCTCCACGCCTGGGAGCAGCCGCTCAAGCTCGGCGAGGTGGTGGGCTGCCTCGGCTCGGCCGGGCTGCAGGTGGTGGACCTCACCGACTACTACGACGAGCCCATCTCCCTCGACCCGGCCCGCCACCTGCTGCCCGGGCCTCTCCGCCCGCCGGCGTCGCACCTCTCCTTCGAGCGGCGGTGCCACCTCGTCGACCTGCTCGCCAGGCCCTACTGGCTCTCCGTGCTCGCCGTGAAGCAGCCCGGCGGCGACCTCCGCTTGCCCGGCGAGGGCTGACCCGTGTGCGGGATCGCCGGCTTCGTCGGCGCGCCGGACCGCAAGCTGCTCCTCCAGATGAGCGAGCGGATCGCCCACCGCGGTCCGGACGACGACGGCTGTCTCGAGAGCGGGTTCGCCAGCATCGCCCACCGCCGCCTCGCCGTCATCGACCCGGACCACGGCCACCAGCCGATGTCGAACCCGGAGGGGACCGTCCACATCGTCTACAACGGCGAGGTCCACAACTTTCGCCAGCTGCGGGCCGAGCTCGAGTGCGAGGGCTACCGATGCTCGACCCGCTGCGACACCGAGGTCGTCCTGCGGGCCTACGAGGCGTGGGGGAGTGGCTGCTTCCCGCGCTTCAACGGGATGTGGGCTGTCGCCATCCTCGACGAGCGGGACGGGAGCGAGCCGCGGGTGGTGCTCTCGCGGGACCACCTTGGCGTGAAGCCGCTCTATCTCGCCGAGGCGGGCGACCGGCTGCTGTTCGCCTCGGAGATCAAGGCGTTGTTCGCCTGCCCCGAGCTCGAGGTGGCCGTCGACGAGGAGCGCTTCTCGGGCTACCTGCTCACGGGCCTGCATAACCACGACACCGGGACGTTCTTCGCCGGCGTGCGCCAGGTCCCCCCGGCGACGGTGCTCACCTTCACCTTCAATGGCGGCCGGCGAGACGAGCGGGCCGAAGGCTACTGGGAGCCACGGCTCTCCTCGGACGGGCCGAGCGACCCGGCCGAGCTCCGCGAGGCCCTCACGAGGGCGGTGGAGCGCCGCCTCATCTCGGACCTGACCGTCGGCACCTGCCTGTCCGGCGGCCTCGACTCCTCCACGATCGTCTCCCTCATGAGCGACCTGCTCGGTTCCGGCTCGGCGGACGCCTCCTCGATGGGGGAGCGTCTCAAGACCTTCTCCGCCGTCTTCCCGGGGGATCCGATCGACGAGCGGGGCTACATCGAGCCCGTGCTCGAGCGCGCCGGGGCCGAGAGCCACTACATCGAGCCTCGCTCCGAGCAGCTCTTCGAGGACCTCCCCCTCGTCGTGTGGCACCAGGACGAGCCGATGGTCTCCTCTGGCCCCTATGCCCAGTACCGCGTCATGGCCTTCGCCCGGGACCACGCCCGGGTCCTCCTCGACGGCCAGGGCGGCGACGAGCTGCTGGCCGGCTACGTCCCCCACCTCCTCGTCTACATCCGCCAGCTCCTGTGCGAAGGCCGCTACCTCCGGGCGGCCCGGGAGGCGGCCTCGGCCGCCGACATCCTCGGCCCGCTCGTGCTCTCCAAGGCGAGGGACCGCCGTAGGGCGGTGAGGCCGTCGCTGTTCTGCACCGAGCGGGTCCGCCGCCACCTGCCGGCCGCCCGGGCGGCCGACCACCGGACGAACCGGAACCTGAAACAGCGGCTGGTCCAGGACCTCACGACCTACAGCCTCCCCCCGATGCTGCGCTACGAGGACCGCAACGCCATGGCATACGCCATCGAGTCGAGGCCGCCCTTCCTCGACCAGGAACTGGTCGAGCTCATCCTGTCCCTCCCCGCCGAGGCCATCGTGCGTCACGGCTGGAGCCGGGCCGTCCTCCGGGAGGCGATGAAGGGCGTGCTGCCCGAAGCCGTCCGCCGCCGGCGGAAGAAGATCGGTTTCACGACTCCCGAGATGCGCTGGTTCCGCGCCGAGCGGGCCGCGGTACGGGGCATCCTCCGCTCTCCCGCGTTCCACTCCCGGGCCTACTGGGACGGGCCGAGGGTCGTGGCGGGATTCGAGGACTGCTGCGAGGGGCGGCTCGAGGAGTCCCTCTTCTTCTGGCGGGTCCTCGATGCCGAGGCATGGCTCCGGGTGTTCCACGGACCGGCGCCGCTCTCGGACCGGGGCGGGCGGCCGGTGGGCACGCTCGCCGAGGCAGGCGACGCCCTCGTCCCGGGTCTGGTCGGCCCGGCGGGCGAGCCGGCCGCCCTGCTGCTCGAGAGCGCACCGCCTCGCCCGGGCCGACACCTGTTCACCTGCGATGCGGGCGGGACGGTCTACGCCCGGGTGCCCGTCTCCTCTCTGAGCACCGGCTCCCTCGATGGGAGCGACTGGACCTCCCTCGCCGGCCTGGTCGCCCCCGGTGACGCGGTCGTCGCCGTCGCGAGCGCGAAGGACCCCGAAGGCGAGCACGCCAACCCGAGGTCGGCGCAGCTCGCCGACGCCCTCGGCTCGCTGGCGAGCGACCTTGCCGGCGGGCCTGTCGGCGTGGCGGTGCTCACCGGCGGCAAGGATCCTCACGTCGTCGCCGGTGGGACGGCGCCGGCCCCGCCGGATCTCGCCTGGCTCGTCGAGGACGACCCGTTCGGGGAGCCCCCGCCGGGGACCGTCGGGATCGGGGTCGTCCGTCGCGTCGGCGCGCTCTGTTGAGGAGCGCCACCGCCTGATCGCCGTCGCCCAGGGCCGAGCGGACGTCCGCGCCGGAGAACGCTACCTTCGTGCCGTAGCGGAGACTGCCCGGCGCCGTCATGCTAGGACGCAGCCGGTCGGAGATGCCGGCAACGCGGCGAAGGGACACCGATGGACAGCGAGGCGGCAGGAAGCTCAGGTGAGGGAGGCACCGCGCCACCGGCTCCGAGCGTGCGCCGCCTGCACTTCGACGTGGGCTCGCGGCCCTTTCTCGTGCTCATCGAGCTGACGCGGGCCTGCGACCTCGCGTGCCGGCACTGCCGGGCCGAGTCGGTGCCGGAGCGGGACCCGCGCGAGCTGACGACGGCGGAGCTCACCGCGCTCCTCGACGATCTCGCCTCGCTCGGTGCCCCGCGGCCGCGGGTCGTCTTCACGGGAGGAGACCCGTTCCACCGGCCGGACCTCGAGCAGCTCGTCCGCCATGGCGCCTCGGCCGGCCTGTCGATCGCCGTCTCGCCGGCGGGAACGCCTCGGGCGACGCCGGAGCGCTTCGGCGCCCTGCGCCGGGCCGGAGCCGTCGCCGCCTCCCTGTCGATCGACGGAGCCGGCCCGTCGACCCACGATGGGTTCCGCCGCGTGGACGGGTCGTTCGACTGGACCCTGCAGGCGTGCCGAGCGGCCGTCGCCGCCGGGCTGCGCCTCCAGGTCAACACCACGGTGAGCCGGGAGACGGTGGCGGACCTGCCGGGCATCGCGCGGCTCGTGACCGACCTCGCAGTGGGGATGTGGAGCGTGTTCTTCATGGTCCCTGTCGGGCGTGCCCAGCAGCTCCAGCCTCTCGGCCCGGATGAGACCGAGGACGTGCTCCACTTCCTCCACGAGCTGGCGCCGAGGGTGCCGCTCAAGACGACGGAGGCCCCCGCCTACCGCCGGGTCCTGCTCGAGGGGGAGGGCGCCGGCAATTCCGCATGGAGGCCGGGGCCGCTGTTCGACGGGCTCCACGAGCGGCTCATGGCGATCTGGCCCGACATGCCCGGGGCGACGGGAGCGAGCCACCGCGGGCACGCCGGGCGACGCCGGGCTCCGCTGTCGGTCGGGGACGGGCGTGGCGTCGTCTTCGTCTCCCACGTCGGGGACGTCCAGCCGAGCGGCTTCCTCCCGCTCGTCGCCGGCAACGTTCGGGACCGTCCCCTGACGAACCTCTACCGGGACTCGCCGCTGCTGCGCAGCCTGCGTGACCCGGGCCGGCTGGGTGGCCGCTGCGGTCGGTGCGACTACGTCGATTCGTGCGGCGGCTCGCGGGCACAGGCCTACGGACGCTCCG
The DNA here is from genome assembly GCA_021797795.1 of Actinomycetes bacterium. GTDB lineage: Bacteria > Actinomycetota > Acidimicrobiia > Acidimicrobiales > Bog-793 > JAKACF01. Next base: position 36,444 of record JAJZZB010000002.1, read on the forward strand.
GCGATCCGCTCGGCGAGGACGCGAGCTGCGCCTACGTTCCCTGAGCACCGGGCGGCCGCGCCCGTGCGAGAGGCACGGCTCCCGGCACCCCCGCTGGGGGGATGCTGCTCCCCGGGCTGCCGGCGGTCTGGGGGGCGAGGGCTCGCCAGCTGTGGCAGACGCCGCCCTCCGAGACTCTGGTGGGCGCGAGCGGGCACGCTCGGGAGATCGAAGGCCCGTCACGGGCGAAGCTCTGGCGACATGACGTGCTCGCCGCGGGCGGGAGGTCCGTCTGCCGGCGACGGCCCGGGACGCCCGTCAGCCGGCAGTCGGCGACCGGGTCGCAAGCAAGGAGGAGGAGGCGCCATCCCACGAGGGACGATGCCCGTCGGCCAGATCGTCCCCATTCTCCGCCAGACACCGGAGCGGCTGGCCGCAGCGAGCGCCGGTCTCTCCGATGCCCGGCTCCACGTCCCTCTCGCGCCGGGCGAGTGGTCGATGGCCGAGCTCCTCGCCCACCTTCGGTCGTGCGCCGACGTGTGGGGAGACGCCATCGAGGCGATCTCGAGGACCGATCATCTCGTCCTGCGGGCGGTGAACCCGACCACCTGGGTGCGGAGCACCGGATACGGCGGGATCGCCTTCGCCTCCTGCCTGGCGGCCTTCGGCAGCCAACGCGACCGCCTGCTCGGTCTCCTCGAGGCGTTGCCGGCAACCGGCTGGTCGCGCGCTGCCACCGTGCTCGGAGCCGGCGCGCCGCTCGAGCGGTCGGTCCTCTCCTACGCCGACCGGATGGCCCGCCACGAGCGGGCCCACTGGAGGCAGGCGGTCAACACGGCGCGTGCCGTGGGCCCTCCGCCCTGCTAGCCCGCCGTTCGTCGATGGCCGGCGGCAGCGCCTGTGGTGCCCCGGGTCGAGCGAGGTACGACGCCCCGGTCCCCGGTGAGGTCGGGACCCTCCAGAGAGGAGTCGGATCGAGGCGTCGAGCGGGCTTCCTCCTCCCTCGCCCGTCGTCGTGGCGGGGGAGCCGTCCGGGGGGAGGTCCCGGGATCAGGCAGGGTTCTTGACCGCGTCCACGATGAGGGCGCTGACCGCCTCTGTCGTGAGCTTGTCCGTGTTCACGACGAGGTCGTAGTGCGTGGGCCGCTCGTCGGACACGCCGTAGAACCGCCGCAGGTAGTCGGCCCGCCCCGCGTCCGACTGCCTCATCACGCGGGCGGCTTCGTGCTCGTCGACACCGCGGTCTCCGGCCAGCCTCTGCTGGCGCGTCGTGTCGGAAGCGGTCAGGTGCACTCGGAGAACGTCGTCGCGGCTCGCGAGGGCGAAGGAGGCGGCATGGGCGAACAGGACGACGTTGCCGGCCTCAGCCGTCTCCTCGATGACGGACCGGATCACCTGTCGCAGGCTGTCGCTCGCGCTCTGCCCGAGGACCACGGCGTCAGGCGGGGCTGTGCCCGCGGCGAAGCCCTCGAGCAGTCTCGCCACGAGCGACTTGCGCCGCTCGACGTCGGCGACCACCTCCTCGTCGATGTTGGCCTCCGAGGCGGCGCGTGCGACGACGTCTTCGTTGATGAGGCGGAATGCCAACGCCTCGGCGACACGCCGAGCGATCTCTTCGGCGCCGGCCCCGTCCGCGCTCGAGATGCACACCACGTTGTATGCCATTGCATGAAAGCCTACGATGGTCGGTCGTTTCACGTCAATACGCCGCCGAATGGAGTGGGCAAGTCTGGGGCACGGCGCCACCACGACCGCCCCAGCGTGTGGGCCCACCTCCCGTGGTGCTGACGCGGGGGAGCGCCGGTAGCCGGGGACGCCACATGCGACATGAGCCGGCCGGCATCATCTACATATTCGACACTTCCCGGACGGGTCTATTGAAGGGGTCCGCCTCCGATCACCGCACCGTGCGACCGGCGTCGGAGGAGCCCAGCGGTCGGGTGTCAGCGCGAGCTCGCGGTCGCCGCCCGGGCCGCCGCCAGCTTCGCGAGCTCGGCGTTCACCATCTCCTCGTGGCGCCGCGCGTCTTCGCGTCCCCGCTTCGGGCGCCAACGGCCGGCCATCAGGAAGATGAACGGCAGGAAGAGCGCCTCGCCGGCGACGCACACCCAGTACCAGGTCTGCCACTGGCCGGGAGAGACCTTGGCGGCATGCTTGACGCTCGCCAGGGCGGCAGCGTGGCGCTGCAGGAAGGCGATCTCGCCCTTCAGCTTGGTGTCCTTTGCTGCTGCCGTCAGCTTCGGGATCCCGACCTCCTTGATCGCCTCGGCGAGGAGCGGGGCGGGGATCTTGGTCGGCGGGTACTTGACGAGCTGGGCGAACAGCTTCGGGTGGGCGAGGACGGTGGAGACGTTCGGATCGCTCTTGATGATCTTCTCCGCCTTCACCGCCAGCGCGCCACTCTCGACGAGCGGCGTCACCGAGGAGACGACGAAGGGCAGGACGAAGATGGAGATGGCGACGACGGCGCGCAGGATCCAGCCCCACACCGCCAGCCCGGTCGCCGTGAGGGCAGGGTTCCGGCGCTCGACCGTCTCGGTGAAGCTCGCCATCCACGGGCCGTAGGCGGTGGCGAGGAAGATGGCGAGCAGGCTGAACATCCAGGCGACCGTGTAGTAGCCGGTGTGCGGGTTGGTCGCCTGCTCGAGGTAGAGGATCGTCATGGCGACGGCACCGAGCCCGCCGACGATCATGAACGGCTTACGCACCCGTGCCCGGTCGGAGATGATGCCGACGACGATGAGGGCGCCGGCATCGAAGGCCCACAGCCAGTTCCCGAGGGCGTTGGCCTGGGAGGAGGAGAAGCCGAAGATCGTCTCGAAGTAGATCACGTTGAAGCCGACCGCGGTGTAGTAGATGATCAGGAACACCGAGATGGCGAACGCCGAGGCGATGATGTCCACATGCAGCATCTGCCGCCAGGGCCGGCGGAGTGTCGCCGAGATGTCGATGCCCTTGGCCCGGGCCTCGATGAGGGTCCTGTCCCGGATGCTCACCATGAGCTGGTCTCTCAGCCCCGGCGAGAGCTCCCGCAGCCCGAACAGGGCGATCACGAAGACGACGAGGCCCGCCACGCCGCAGATGATGAACTGGTCCTGCCAGGCGGTGAGATGGCTCAGGGTGTGGCTCGCCACCTCGGCGACGACGAGGCTGCCCACGACCGGCCCGAGCGTCCAGAAGCCCATGGCGGACGCCCGCCCGAGCTGGGGCGAGAAGTCTCGAACGAGCGCAGGGGTGGCGACGAGGACGATGCCCTCGACGAAGCCGACGGCGCAGACCAGTATGGCGAAGGCCCACTCGTCGGGGGCGTTCGGGATCCCGAACAGCACGAGCAGACCGGTGAGCCCGAGCCCGTAGGCCACCATGTTGGCCCGACCCCAGCGGTCCGCCAACCCGGCGAGGATGGAGGTGAAGGCACCGATGGCGTTGCCGACCACGGTGATGTACACGTAGAAGCGGAACGTCATGTGGTAATGGGCGAGGATCTGCGGCGCGACGGCCCCAGCCACGTACAGCTGGTAGTAGAGGATGATCGTGGCGAGCACGACGATCCCGAGGTAGATGATGCGGGGCCAGGTGTCCGGGTACCGGTCGAGCTCCCGGTACCAGAGCGCCTTTGTGATCGGCCCGTGGCGGGACGCGTTCCCCCCGCCTGTCACCGCCACCGTGGTCTCGGTCATGGCGTCCTCCGACTATGAATGAACGTTTGTATACCTAGCTCCCCGAGACGTGGGGGTCAAGGTTCTGCAAGGCTGAGGCGACGGAGTGAGGAGGGGCCCAGATGGTGCTCACGGAGACGGCGGACCGGGATCACAGGTATCTCGTCGGTGCCCGTCGCGGCCTGTCCGGCCCCGCCCGCCGGCTGCTCGAGGCCGCCGGCGAGCTCTTCTACGACAAGGGAGCCGAGGCGACGACGATCCGGGAGATCACGGCGGCGTGCGGCGTCACCCCGGGCGCGTTCTACAACCACTTCGCCTCGAAAGAAGAGCTCCTGTTCGTCCTCGTCCGTGCCCGCCATCGGCGGCTCGAGGAGGAGGCCACCGCTGCCCAGGCCGACGCCGGCGGGGACCCGCGCGCCGAGCTGGCGGCCATCGTGCGGGTCTACGTCCGGATGCACGTCCGGCAGCACAAGGGCGCGCGGGTGGCGAACCGCGAGTTCCCCCGCCTCACCGGCGACCGGCTTGCCGAGATCGTGGCCATCCGCCGCCGCCTGCGCGACCGCGTGGTCGACGTGCTGCTGGCGGGCACCGCGGAGGGAACCTTCCAGGTGGCGGGTGGCGAAGACCACAACGCCTTCGTCATCACGGCCGCCTCGCTGCTCGACATGCTCGTCCACTGCGGGGAGTGGTTGCGAGAGGATTCCCCCTGGCCGCTCGCCGAGATCGAGGCACGGTACGTGGAGATGTCGCTGCGGCTCGTCGGCTGCGCCAGCTCGAACTGACTCGCTGAGCACGCGAGGCGCGAGCACACGGCGCCGGCGTCGCGGTGGCCGATGCCGCTGAGCGCCTGCCGGTCCCCGTCCCCGGACCTCGCTCGCTCTCGTGCCGGCACGGTGATGACGACGCCAGGCGATCAGACCCTTCTCACCTCAAAGCTGCCGGGCGGGTTGCCGTCCTTGTCCCTGGCGCGGACCGCCGCGTGCCGAGAGGCGGTCTCGAACCCGGCGCGGCCGGCCGGGGCGACAACCTCGAGGGCCTCGGGAAACGGCCCGGCGACGCTCGGGACGGCGGGAGTGAGGACGATGAGCCGGGAGCGGTGTCCCGGGGCCGCCCGCGAGACCGTGATCGACTGGGGATGGAGCCTGCTCCGAGCGCAAAGGACGAATGGCGGCATGCTGGGGCGGCAGTGCCGGCGGCGATCCCAGCGCACCGGAGACGGCGTATCCCGCCACCGCAGCACCGGTAGCCGCCCGGCCTCGGACTGGTTGGGAAGCGGCCGATCGTCGCCAGCCGGCCCGCCTGTCCGATTTCGACGACGACCGGCCTCAGGATCGAGCACGCTTCAGGATGTCACCGGAAGCCGCCGGAGGCGGGTCCCCCCATGGCCGGATCGCGCACCTCAGGTCAGGGGGCGACCGGCGGCAGGTGTGCAGCGACAGAGGGTGGCGACCGACAGGCCGAGGGTCGTGGCCAGCTCCCTTGGCGGCCTGCCGCTTGCAAGGTGTTTCGGGGTTGCGCCGACGCCGTGAGACAGCTCCTCGGTGGATTGACCGACCGGGCAGAGACCGCCACGGACGCCACGCCTACCCCTGCTTCTGCGGGCTGCGACACCGGAGCAACAGCGGACGAACACGGACAGGACGCGGAACCGGTGCCCACCCACGGGGCGGACACCGGTTGGCTTTTCGTTACCTCGAGTGGAGGTGCCGAGAGTCGAACTCGGGTCCTCCGGCTTCTCAATGGGACTTCTCCGAGCGCAGCCGGCGATCGATCTCGAAGCCCGCCTCGCCACCGGCACCGGACGGACTTCCAGCTGACTGAGGTGTCCCTCGGCGGCGCATCAGCGACACCGGCGAGGTAAGCCCTACGAGATGACGCCCACGACCGACCCGTAGGGCTGGGGCCGGATGGACGTTGCCGTTATTTAGGCGGCAAGCACAAGCTGAGGCTTGGCGTTTGTATTGGTTTCCGGCTCTTTAACGTGGCTCCGGAGACCACGGCTCGCTTCTCCCACTTCGACGACCGGAGTCGAAGCCTGTCACCCCCTTTTCCGGGACCTGCCCATGGTACCGGCCCGCGGTGGGCGGCGAGCTCGTCGAGCTCAGCGGCCTTCGAGCTCCTTGATGGTCCGCTGGGCCTCGCGGGCGGCGTCACGGGCCGCGATCGCGTGGCGCTTGTCGTAGAGGTGCCGACCCCGGGCGAGCGCCAGCTCGACCTTGGCCTTCCCGTCTTTGAAGTACACCGACAAGGGCACGAGTGTGAGCGACTTCTCGGCGACCTGGCCGGCGAGCTCGTCGAGCTCTCGGCGGTGGAGGAGCAGCTTGCGAGCGCGGCCCGGCTCGAAGCGCCCGTAACCGGCGGCGTACTCGTAGGGGGCGACATGGGCCCCGACGAGCCAGGCCTCCCCCCGCTCCACCCTGGCGTAGGCGTCCTGGAGCGCGATGTGCCCGGCGCGAAGCGACTTCACCTCGGCGCCGGTGAGGGCGATCCCGCACTCGTAGGTTTCGAGGATGTCGTAGTCGTGGCGGGCGCGGCGGTTCTGGGCGACGCGCCGGATGCCGCGGGCGGCATCGTCGCGGGCCCGCGAGCTGGCACTTTTCTTTTTCGCCACGGCGTCACACGGTACCGGCTCGCGGGTGGCCGGGAATCGTGCCCGTCTGCCGCCCGCGCACTACGGTGACCCCGGTGTCGCACCCCGAGGCAGGTTTCGAGACAGGATCCTCGCTGTCGTTGACACGCCGGCATCTCGAGGAGATGGCCGCCCACTGCCTCTCGTGCTATCCGGAGGAGGGCTGCGGGCTCCTCGTCGGGGAGCTCTCGACCGGGGCCGTCGTCGAGGTCCACCCGACCGACAACGTGGCCGCCTCCGCCCAAGTCTACACGGTCGACCCGAAGGCGCACCTTCGCATCGACCGGGCGGCGGAAGAGGCCGGCCTCGCGGTCATCGGCGTCTTCCACTCCCACACGCACACCGATCCCTGGCCCTCGCCGACCGACGTTCGCCAGGCACCCGACCCGGGCTGGCACTACGTCCTCGTCTCGCTCCGCCACGAAGTGCCCTCGGTGCGTTCCTACCGGATCGTCGACGGGAACATCTCCGAAGAGCAGGTCGTTGTCTCCGGTCAGTAGAATCTGACCGATCCAGTCAACATTTCCGGAGGTGACGTGTCCGTCGAAGTCCGCCTTCCCACCGTGCTGCGCCCGGCCGCCGGCGGGCAGTCCGTCGTGAGCGTCGAGGGAGCGACGATCGCAGAGGTGCTCGGCAGCCTCCAGGCACGCTTTCCGGGCGTCGAGGGCCAGCTGCTCACCGAGGACGGCTCGCTGCACCGGTTCGTCAACGTCTACGTCAACGACGACGACGTGCGCTACCTGGACAAGCTCGACACCAAGGTCGAGGACGGCGACGTGGTGTCGATCCTGCCTGCGGTCGCCGGCGGCTGATGGCGCTCTACCCGAGCATCCTCGACCTCATAGGGAACACGCCGCTCGTCGACGTGTCGGCGCTCAGCCCCAACCCCTCGGTCCGGATCCTCGTCAAGCTCGAGGGCCAGAACCCCGGTGGGTCGGTGAAGGACCGCCCGGCGCTCGCCATGATCGAGGAGGCGGAGAAGTCGGGGCTGCTCGAGCCGGGTTCCACCCTGGTCGAGCCGTCCTCGGGCAACACCGGGATCGGCCTCGCCATGGTGTGCAAGGTGAAGGGCTACCACCTGAAGGTGGTGCTGCCCGCCAACGTCTCGACCGAGCGGCGGCAGCTGCTCGAGGTCTGGGGGGCCGAGATCATCGAGTCGCCAGGCAGCGAGGGCTCGAACGGCGCGGTGCGGGCTGCCCGTGCCCTTGCCGCCGAGCACCCCGAGTGGGTCTTCCTCTACCAGTACGCCAATCCCGCCAACCCGAGGGCCCACTACGAGGGAACCGGTCCCGAGATCCTCCGCGACTGCCCGGAGGTGACGCACTTCATCGCCGGCCTCGGCACGAGCGGCACGCTCATCGGCGTCGGCACGTACCTGAAAGAGCACAAGCCCGACGTCCAGGTCTGGGCGGTCGAGCCGCCCTCGGGCGAGCTCGTCGACGGGCTGAGGAGCCTCGACGACGGGTACGTCCCTCCGATCTTCACCGAGGGCGATGGTGAGCACCTGCTCGACCGCAAGACGATCGTCGGTCCGCGGGACTCGATCGAGTGGACCCGCCGCCTGACCGAGCTCGGCATCTTCGCCGGCATCTCGACCGGCGCCGCCATGGCGGGCGCCGCAAAGTGCGCCGCCTCGATCGACTCGGGCGTCGTCGTCATCGTCTCCGCCGACGGCGGCTGGAAGTACCTGTCGACGAATGCCTGGACAGGCGACATCGACGCCGTCGTCGAGCGGGCGAAGTCGATCATCTACTTCTAGATGGCCGCGCCGCCCGGGGGAGCTGAGCGACCGATCGGCGTCTTCGACAGCGGCTTCGGGGGTCTCAGCGTCGCCCGTTCCCTGATCGACCTCCTGCCGGAGGAGAACCTCGTCTACGTCGGTGACACCGGTCGCTACCCCTACGGCCCGAGGCCGGCCGAGCAGGTGCGGTCCTTCGCCCTCGAGATCGCCGAGCACCTGGTCGGCGAGCTCGGCTGCAAGATGCTGGTGGTGGCCTGCAACACGGCCGCCTCGGTCGCCCTCGCCGATGTCGCCGCCCGGTGCGCCGTGCCAGTGGTCGGGGTGCTCGAGCCCGGCCTGCGGGCCGCCTCGCAGGCCACGCGCAACGGGCGGATCGGGATCATCGGCACCGTCGGGACCATCGCCTCGGGGGCCTACCAACAGCTGGCCGCCGGGATGGCTCCGGAGGCCGAGGTGGTGTGCGCCGCCTGCCCGGGCTTCGTCGAGTTCGTCGAGCGGGGTGAGACCGACGGCGACCAGGTCCACGTCCTCGCCGAGCGCCTGCTCGCTCCCGTGAGAGAGGCGGGCGTCGACACCCTGCTGCTCGGTTGCACGCACTACCCCTTCCTCGCCCGGACGATCGGCGACGTCATGGGCCGCGACGTCGTCCTCGTCTCGTCCGCCGACGAGACGGCCTTCGACACCCGGGCGCTCATCGGGCGGGAGGGCATCGGCCGGCCGCAGGGGCCGGCCACCCACACGTGGCTGTCCTCCGGCGACGTCGGATGGTTCGTCGAGATGGGACAGCGACTGCTCGGACCCGAGCTCGAGTCGGCCGAGAAGCTCGAACTCCCGGCGTCCGGGGGCGGGAAGCCGTGCTAAGCACACGCCCATGACCTCGAGCACCCCCTCACGACGCGACGGCCGCGCCCCAGACGAGCTGCGGCCGGTCTCCTTCGAGCGCGACTACACGGAATTCGCCGCCGGATCGGTTCTCGTCACCATGGGCCGCACCAAGGTGCTCTGCACCGCCTCGGTCGACGAGGACGTGCCGAGATGGATGCGCGGGACCGGGAAGGGATGGGTGACGGCCGAGTACTCGCTGCTGCCCGGCTCGTCTCGTGAGCGGGTCAGCAGGGAGGCGGCAAGGGGCCGGCAGTCCGGACGGACCCATGAGATCCAGCGCCTCATCGGTCGGTCGCTGCGGGCGGTGTGCGACATGAACGCCCTCGGCGAGCGCCAGGTGGTGCTCGACTGCGACGTCCTGCAGGCTGACGGCGGCACTAGGACGGCCTCCATCTCGGGTGCCTACCTCGCCCTGCACGACGCCTGCAGCCGCCTCGTCGCCCAGCGCTCGCTCAGCCGTCACCCCCTCACCGACACCTGCGCCGCCATCTCCGTCGGCGTCGTCGGCGCGGCCGCCATGCTCGACCTCGACTACTCCGAGGACTCGACCGCCGAGGTCGACATGAACGTCGTCATGACCGGGGCCGGCCGCTACGTCGAGCTCCAGGGGACCGCCGAGGGCATGGCCTTCACAGGCGACGAGCTCGAGGAGATGCTCCGGCTGGCCAGGCTCGGCATCTCCGAGCTGCACGCGTTGCAGCGGGAGATGGTGTCCGTCCCGCCCGACGCCCGGCCGGTTCCGTGAGCGTCACCTCGTTCGTGCTCGCCACGGCCAACCCGGACAAGGCAGGGGAGCTCCGGGCGATCCTCGGGGAGGCGATGGGAGGAAGCGTCCGTCTCGTCGAGCGGCCCCCCGAGGTGCCAGAGGTGGACGAGACCGGGACCACCCTCGAGGAGAACGCCCGGCTCAAGGCCGTCGCCCTCGCCGAGGCGACCGGCGTCGCCGCCATCGCCGACGACACGGGCCTCGAGGTCGCCGCGCTCGGCGGCGCCCCCGGTGTCTACTCCTCTCGCTACGCCGGCGAGCAGGCGAGCTACGCCGACAACGTCGCCAAGCTGCTCACCGAGCTCGGCGCCTCGACGGACCGCCGCGCCCGCTTCACCACCGTGGCCCTTGCCCGCTTTCCCGACGGCAGCGAGGTGGTGGCGACGGGCAGCGTCGAGGGTGAGATCGCCCTCTCGGCGGTCGGCGCGTCCGGCTTCGGCTACGACCCCGTCTTCGTGCCGGCGGAGGGAGACGGGCGTACCTTCGCCGAGATGTCGCCCGAGGAAAAGCACGCCCTGTCTCACCGCGGACGTGCCTTTCGCCGCCTCGCCGGCCGCCTGGCCGCCAGCCAGGCCGCTTTGGTGGCCGAGCCGGACAGGCCGGCCTCCTAGCACCGCCCCGCCTTGCCGTGGGACGGGGCACCTCGGAGATCTGCCGCGCCCGGGCACTAGCCTTCCTGTGGTGACTCGTGACAGTGGGCGAGCACGGTGGCGGTCGACCGCAGCCTGATCGGGAGGTCGACGGGCCTCCGCCGTGTCGTGGTCGAGCGTGGCCCCGTCGCGGTCTTCGCCGAGGCCGTCAAGGACCATGATCCCGTCTACCAGGACGCCGACGCCGCCCGCGAGGCCGGCTTCCCCTCGGTCCCCGTCCCCCCGACCTTCCCCTTCGTCATGGCGCACTGGGGCGCTCTCGCCGAGCTCCAGCCACGTGGTGCCGGCGGGCAAGGCGAGACCGCCCTGCTCGAGGTCCTGGCGCCGCTCCTTCGCGCCGGCGGTCTCCTCCTCCACGGAGAGCAGGAGTTCGAGTACCACTCGCCGATCGTCGTCGGCGACGTCCTCACCGGCGAGGGCCGTGTGACCGACGTCTACGAGAAGCAGGCCCCGGGGGCCGCGATGACCTTCGTCCTCACCGAGACTACCTGGCGGCACGACCCAGGCGGCGAGGTGGCCGTGGTGGCGCGCTCCAGCGCCCTCGTGCGCCTGCCGCGGGCGGGGAGCTGAGCATGCAGGACGAGGTCACCCTCGGTATCGACATCGGGACGAGCTCGGTGAAGGCCGTGGTCGCCTCGGCGGACGGGAACGTCCTCGCCCGGCGCAAGATACCGAACCGGATCGGGTTCCCGACCTCTGAGCGGATGGAGCACGACGCCCGCCGGGCGTGGCGCCTCGCACCGCGGCGCGTCCTCAGCGAGCTCGGCCGCCTGAAGGTGCCCGAGGCCTCGGCCATCTGCGTCGCCGGCCTGGTCCCCTCCCTCACGGCCGTCGACCAGCGCGGCATCCCCGTCTCGGCCGGCCTGCTCTACGGCGACACCCGCGGCTCGCGCCTGTCGAAGGTGTCGAGCATGCCGGTCGGGCGCGCACCCGAGCTGCTGCGCCAGCTGGCGGCTGCCGAGCCGGGGGCCGCCGGGTACTGGCCTGTCCAGGCCGTCGCCAACCGCTCCCTCGGCGGCCCAGGTGCCATCGACGTCACCACCGCTCTCGCCATGGCGCCGCTCTACGACGGAACCAGCTGGGACCTCGCCGTCTGCGCCGAGGCCGGCTGCATGCCCGACGCCCTGCCCGCCGTGGCCGGGCTCGGGGAGCCGATCGGCAAGGTGGGCAGCTCGGTGCTCGCCTCGGGGATCGTCGACACCCTCGCCGAGCAGATCGTCTCGGGCGCCGTCGACGTGGGCGACGTCCTCGTCATCTGCGGTACGACGCTCGTCATCTGGGTCGTCTCGGACATCTGGAGGGAGGTCCCCGGGCTGTGGACGGTTCCCCACACGGTCTCGGGCCGGACGCTGATCGGTGGGGCGAGCAACGCCGGGGGGATGTTCCTCGACTGGGCGACGAAGTTCACCGGATCGGCACCCGGCCGGACGAGTCCGGCGAGCATCCCCGTGTGGGCGCCCTACCCGCGGGGCGAGCGCACCCCCTTCCACGACACGGGTCGCAGGGCGTCGCTCATCGGGCTCGACCTCTCCCACGACCGGCCGGAAGTTCGCCGCGCGGCCTTCGAGGCCGCTGGTTTCGTGGTCCGCCAGCACATCGACCTGTCCGGCGTCCCCGCCCGGCGAGTGGTGGCGACCGGGGGAGGGACGGGTCGCCCCGAGTGGCTGCAGGCGCTCGCCGACTGCGCCCGCCTCCCGGTCGACGTGGCGCTCGTGCCCGAGTGCGCCGCCCTCGGTGCCGCCTACGTGGCGAGGATGGCCGCCGGGCTCGAGCAGAGCCTCGACGGCGCCAGTCGCTGGGCGAGGGTCGGCCATCGGGTGGAGCCCGACGAGGCCTGGGTCGAGCCGGCCGCTCGGCGCTACGAGATGTTCAAAGAGCTCGTAGCCGACGCCGAGCAGGGGCGGCTCGAGCCGTGAGGGCCCGCCGGGCCTTCGACGACGTGGCGGTAGGCGACGAGGCGCCCGTCGTCCGCCACGTGCTCACCCGGACGGACCTCGTGGCCTACGCCGGCGCCTCGGGGGACTTCAACCCGATGCACCATGACGAGGTGCTCGCCACCGCGGCCGGCCAGCCGTCGGTCTTCGGCCACGGGATGTTCTCCATGGGCCTCCTCGGCACCGCAGTCACCGGCTGGGCGGGCGCCGGCAGCCTCGTCCGGTACTCGGTGCGCTTCCGGCGCCAGACCTGGCCGGGCGAGACGCTCGTCACCCGGGTGGTCGCCGTGGGCAAGAGGGAGGAGGGGGGCCGGCGCCTGGTCGACCTCGACTGCTCGCTCGCCAATTCCGATGGCGAGCAGAAGGTGGTCGGCTCCGCCACGGTCGCGCTCGACTGAGCGCTCACGAGGTGCTGCCGATGGCGTCGCCGAGAGTGCCGAGCGGCGGTGATCCGAGCGAGAGCAGGGCCTCGTGGAAGCGCCGGTGGGAGTACCGCTTGCCCCAGGCTCCCGTCGCCTCGTCGCGAAGGCTCTGGATCTCGAGCTTGCCCCAGGTGTAGCGGCCGTAGGTCGGGTCGTAGGTGCCGCGGTTCGCCTCGGCGAGGGCGGCGGGGCCGCGCAGGAAGGCATCCTGCTCGAATCGGTGAGTCACCTCCTCGAGGCTCATCGAGCGGCGGTGGATGCCGAGCGAGCAGGCGAGGCGGGTGACCCGGAGCAGGGCCTCCAGCCAGACGCCGATGGCGAAGCGGGGGTCGTCTTCGCGAAAGCCCTCCTCGACGAGCAGCTCCTCGGCGTAGTGCGCCCATCCCTCGACGAATGCCGAGGAGGACAGGGAGCGGCGCACGTCCGAGCGAGCGAGGCGGATGAGGAGGCGGTGGTGGGCGAAGTGGCCCGGAGTCACCTCGTGCGCGGTGATGGTCGGCAACGTCGTCGCGCTGAAGACCTGGCGCCAGTCGCGCTTCGCCCGCTCGTCCCAGGTCGGCTCCGGCGGGTTGACGTAGTACCACGCCGGAGCCTCAGCCTCGTAGGCGCCTCCCGGTGACATCATCGCCATGGCCCAGCGTCGCGACTCGGGAGCGGCGCCCACCCGGCACTCGCCGCCCGGGTCGGGGATGAGGTCCCGGCCGAGGGTGAAGGCGGTCACCTCTGCGATGAGGTGGCGGGCCGCCTCCTGGATGCCCTCGTCGTCGGGATGGTCCGCCAGCAGCTCGGGGACGAGCTGTGCCGGCGTTGCACCGCTGCGGTAGCGGTCGCAATCCTCGGCGAGGCGCTCGGTCAGGCGCCGGCGCTCCGAATCTGCCCGCTCCTCGAGCCGGCCGAGGTCGACCGGCATCCCCTCGGGATCGCCGAGGAGACGAGCGAGCACGTCGTCGCCGAGGGCACAGTCCGGGGTCCCGCTCTCGGCTGCATGCTCGAGCCGGGCGACGAGGCGGGCGTGAGCCGCCAGCGCCGGTGCGTCGTCGACTCCGACGGCGAGGCCACGGGCCCCCCCGAGCAGGGCGGTGGCGACGGGCGCCGGCGTCCGGTCGAGCGAGCTGAGCGAGGCCTCGACTGCCTCCGGCCATCTCGAGAGGTGCCGCGCCCGGGCGGCGGCTCGCTCTTGTGTCGGCGCGTACTCCCGCGCGTAGCAGGCGAGGTCGAGGTTGTCGATGTGGACCAGCGGATTCCAGCGGTGGACCTCGGCGAGCTCGTACTCGGCTCTCAGCCCGGCCTCGGCAGCGAGGAGGTGCGCCTCGTCGTGGGGATCCGGATCGGGGTCGGCGCCGACGGGCGCCAGCCGGTCGAGCGCCGCCCGGACCCCGGCGGGGGAGAGGTCGAGCACCTCTCCGTCGTAGTCGTGGACCCCGGCGTACTCGCGCATCTCCGAGAGGGACAGGTCCCAGATCGCACCTAGGCGCGGCGAGACCGAAGAACGAATGGATCCGCGATTCGACACGGCGAGACGGTACCGTGAGGCGATGGCGCCCCGGTACCGATGCAGAGCCTGCGGGAACCTCACCCGCTTCGACGTCGTGGCGACGAGGAGGACGCTGAGCTACCACCACTTCAGCCTCGGAGGAGAGCTCGTCATCGAGGAGCAGGCGGTGCTCGAGGAGTCGGTGGAGGAGGTCTCCTGCCGCTGGTGTGCCAGCTCGAGGGCGGTGGAGCAGGTCGGCCCCGCCGTGCTGGTGGAGACGAACGGCTCCTGATCCGACGTCAGCCGACGCGCCGCTCGAAGCGGATGCTCGGCAGGAGACCCGCCCGCTCGAGCATCTTCATCGCTCTCGCCTCCACCACGTCGACGATGACGGCTTCGGCCCGATCGTCCGGCCCGAGCAGGAACGAGACGAGGCAGTCCTCGCAGGCCTGGGTCGCCTGGAGCGAGCAGTCGTCGCAGCTGATCGAGATCGGGTCCGTCGCCATCGGTGTCCTCCTGTGTCGGGCGAAGCTCGCCACGACGTCCATGATGACGAGGGGGTGTGACTCTCATGATGGTGGATGTGGAGCACGGTGCTGGCACCAGCCGGGGAGGGGCGTGCGGGCCCCCACCCGGCGCCGGGTGCATGGCAGGTCGGGGCGATCCCCGCCCGTGGCCTCGGGTGCGTGGCTCGTCGTCAGGTGTCTAACGTTCCCGGCCGTGCCGCACCTGCTCGTCACCAACGACTTCCCACCCAAGCACGGCGGCATCCAGTCCTACCTGTACGAGCTGTGGCGCCGGCTTCCGCCGGGGATGGCGACCGTGTTCACGACCGCCCACGAGGATGCCGACTCCTTCGACGCCGAGCAGGCCTTCGAGGTGGTGCGCAGCGACCGCTCGCTGCTGCTCCCCACGGCGGGGATGGCGAGGAGGATCGAGCGGCTGGCGGGAGCGACCGGCAGCGGGCTCGTCGTGTTGGACCCGGCGCTCCCTCTCGGCCTCGTCGGAGAGCGGCTGTCGACCAGCTATGCCGTCGTCGCCCACGGTGCGGAGATCACGGTGCCGGGCAGGCTGCCGCTCGCCCGGCACGCCCTCGGCCGCGTGCTCACCTCCGCCTCGTGGATCGTGGCGGCGGGGGGGTACCCGGCCGCCGAGGCGCGCCGCGCCGGCGGGGGACGCCTGCCCCCGGTCACCGAGATCCCTCCCGGGGTCGACGCCGGCCGCTTCCGCCCCCTCGACGAGCCGGCACGCCTCGCGGCCAGGCGTCACCTGGGGCTTCCCTCGGACGCCCTCGTGCTGCTCAGCGTGAGCCGTCTCGTGCCGAGGAAGGGGATGGACGTGCTCATCCGGGCTGTGGCACGCCTCCAGCGGACCCGGCCCGATCTGGTGCTGGCGATCGGGGGCGCCGGCCGGGACGAGCGCCGGCTGGCGGCGATCGCCCGTCTCGCCGGGGTGCAGGTCCGCTGGCTCGGCCGTCTCTCGGAGGAGGATCTCCCCCTTGCCTACGGTTCCGCCGACGTGTTCGCGATGTGCTGCCGGGAGCGCTGGCTCGGCCTCGAGCAGGAGGGCTTCGGCATCGTCTTCCTCGAGGCCGCCGCCTGCGGAGTCCCCCAGGTGGCCGGCCGGAGCGGTGGCTCCGCCGAGGCGGTGGAGGACGGCGAGACCGGGTTCGTCGTCTCCGACCCGGGGGACGAGCGCCAGGTGGCGGCGGCCCTCGAGCCGCTCCTCGACGACCCCGCGTTGCGCCGCGAGCTCGGCCAGGCGGCGAGGACCCGTGCGGTCGAGCAGTTCTCCTACGACCTGCTGGCACGGCGCCTCGAGCGGAGCCTGCTCGAGGCGGGCGGCTGACCGGCCGGGACGCGGACCTCCGGCCGGCCCGCAAGAATCGGACACGGGCCTGTCTCGCCAGGTACTGTCCCGACCGGCAGAATCGCGACAGCGGACCCGAGGAAGGAGCGAGAGTTGGCGGAGCACACCACCGAACGGATGCTCGTGGACGCCACTCCAGAGCGGTGCTTCGCGGTCGTGGCCGACATCGAGTCCTACCCCGACTGGGTCGCCGATCTGAAGCGCGTCGACGTGCTCGAGCGGGACGAGCGGGGGAGGCCGGTGGTCGCCGCCTTCCGCGCCGCCGCGTTCGGCCGGTCGACCAGCTACACGCTCGTCTACGACTACTCGAAGGCCCCCGAGGAGTTCGCCTGGGTCCAGCGCGACGGCGACCTGACGAACCGCCTGGACGGCTACTACCGGTTCGCGCCCGCCCCCGACGGCCGCACGGAGATCACATACCGGCTCGTGGCCGAGCTGAGGGTCCCTCTTCCGGGGTTCATAAAGCGGCGCGCCGAGGGGAACATCCTCCACGCCGCCGTCCGCGACCTGAAGGCCCGCGTCGAGTCCCGAGCGTGATCAGCGTCGGCCTCGACGTCGGGGGCACGAAGATCCTCGGCGTCGCGGTCGACGAGCGCGGCAGGGTCCTCGCCGAGGAGCGGCGGGCCACCGTGGACAGCGGCCCTGCGCTCCTCGACGACCTGGCCGAGCTGTACACGACGCTCGCCGGGCAGGCCGCACCGGGCGGCTCGGGCGCACCGCCGCCGCTCGGGGTGGGCGTCCCCGGCCTCGTCGACCCGGGGGGCACGCTCGTGTTCGCGCCGAACCTGCCCGGCGCGGGCGGCACCGACGTCCGCCGCGGTCTCGCCGGCCGCTTGAGCCACACCCGGCCGGTCATCCAGGTCGACAACGACGCCACGTGCGCGGCAGCGGGAGAGTCGGCCTTCGGAGCCGGCGCAGGCCGGTCCGACGTCCTGTTCGTGACGGTCGGCACCGGCATCGGCGGCGGCATCGTCGCCGGCGGCCGCCTGGTGCGTGGGTCGAGCAACTTCTCCGGCGAGATCGGCCACATGGTGGTCGACCCGCACGGCCCACCGTGTGGCTGCGGGCGGCGCGGGTGCTGGGAGCGGTACGCCTCGGGGTCGGGGCTCGGGCGCATCGCCCGTGACGCCGCGCTCGCCGGGAGGGCGTCGCGGGTCGCCGCGCTGGCGGGCGGCGATGCCGATGCCGTGCGGGGCGAGCACGTCATGAGGGCTGCAGACGAGGGTGACGAGGAGGCGGCCGTCATCGTGGAGGAGTTCGCCTGGTGGCTGGCGCTCGGCCTCGCCAACCTGGCGAACGTGCTCGACCCGAGGGTCGTCGTCATCGGCGGTGGCCTCGTGCGGGCGGGGGAGGTGCTGCTCGGCCCGGTCCGCCGGTCCTTCTTCTCCCAGGTCGAGGGTGCGTCGGTCCGCCCCCTCATCGAGATCCTCCCGGCGGCGCTCGGCGACCGGGGCGGTGCCGTCGGCGCGGCGGTCATCGGTTTCGACGCCTTCGGGATCACCGTCCCTCGTCCTACGGCTGCGCGGTGAGCGGTCCCGGACGGGCTCTCACGTCTGTGGGTCGCCGCCGGTGAAGCTCGGGGTCACCCTGCCGACCTTCTCCGGGGACGCCGGCGCCGTCCTCGAGGCGGCGAGGGCGGCAGAGGCGGCCGGCATGCACGGGGTGTTCAGTTTCGACCACCAGTGGCCGATCGGGCATCCCGAGCGGCCGTCGCTCTCTTTGTACCCGATGCTCGGGGCCGTGGCGGCCGTCACGAGGCGGATCGGCGTCGGCACCCTCGTGGCCCGCGTCGGCCTCCTGCCGGACGAGGTCGTCGCCGCCTCGCTCGAGGGCCTCGGCCTCGTGCTCGGCGACCGACTCGTCGCCGGCCTCGGGACCGGAGACGAGGAGAGCGAACCCGAGCATGAGCGCTACGGGCTTCCCTACCTCGGTCTTCGGGCACGCACGGACTCCCTCGAATGGGTGCTCGGCCGGCTCCAGGAACGGCGGATCGAGTGCTGGGTGGGCGCCGGGCGCCATGTCACGAACGAGGTCGCCGGCCGCACCGGCGCCGTCCTCAACTTCTGGGGGGCGACCCCTGAGCGGCTGGCGGCGGCACGGGTGCGATACGGGGTGCCGGTCACCTGGGCAGGGCCGATCCCCGACGGGGCGGACCGGGCCGCCGACCTCCTCTCGTCGCTGGAGGAGGCTGGTGCCCGCTGGGCCGTGTGGGGGTGGCCCCACTCGCTCGAGGCGGTCCGGGAGGCGGCGGTGGGCGCCGGCCTCTCCCTCGCCGAAGGGAGCTGAGAGGAAGACCGAGTCTACCGATGAGTAACCTCAGGTGATGGAGCTCCGCCGCGTCACCGATCTGCCCCCGTACGTGTTTGCCGAGATCAACCGGATGAAGCTCGCGTCGCGGCGAGCCGGCGAGGACGTCATCGACCTCGGCTTCGGCAACCCCGACATCCCCTCGCCCGAGGTGGCGGTGGACAAGCTCTGCGAGGCGGCCCGCAACCCGCGCAACCACCGGTACTCCGCCAGCCGCGGCATCCCGAAGCTCCGCGAGGCCGTGGCGGCGCTGTACCTGCGCCGCTTCGGCGTCGAGCTCGACCCCGAACGGGAGGTCGTGAGCACGATCGGGGCGAAGGAGGGACTGGCTCACCTGATGTGGGTGCTGCTCGGCCCGGGCGACACCGCCCTCGTCCCCTCGCCGTCCTACCCCATTCACCTCCAGGCCCCTCGTTTCGCCGGGGCGACCGTGCTGCCGGTCCGCCTCGAGCACGTTGCAGGCGGGGATGCCGGGGCCGCCTGGGTCGCCAACGTGGAGGCCGCATGGCAGGGCGCCTCTCCCAAGCCCCGAGTGCTCATCTTCTCCTTCCCCCACAACCCGACTACTGCCTGCGTCGACCTCGCCGCCATGGCCTCTCTCGTGGCCTGGGCTCGGGAGCGGGAGGTCGTGCTCGTCCACGACTTCGCCTACGCCGACACCGCCTTCGACGGGTACCGGCCGCCTTCGATCCTCGAGGTGGACGGGGCGAAAGAGGTGGCGGTCGAGCTCTACACCCTCACGAAGTCGTTCTCGATGGCGGGCTGGCGGGTCGCCTTCCTCGTCGGCAACGCCGAGCTCGTCGAGGCGCTCGCCACCTTGAAGAGCTATCTCGACTACGGCACCTTCCAGCCGGTCCAGATCGCCGCCACGGTGGCGATGAACGAGGCGCGGGACTATCCGCTCGAGGTCAACCGGCAGTACCGCGAGCGCCGCGACGCCCTGTGCGACGGGCTCGGGCGCATCGGCTGGGAGGTGTCCCGGCCCCGGGCAACCATGTTCGTCTGGGCCGAGATCCCGCCTGCGTACGCCGCCATGGGGTCGCTGGCCTTCGCCAAGCTCCTGCTCACCACCGCCGGGGTGGCGACCTCGCCGGGCGCCGGCTTCGGGGAGGGCGGAGAGGGGCACGTCCGCTTCGCCCTCATCGAGAACCCGCAGAGGATCAACCAGGGGGTCCGCTCGATGCGACGGGCGCTCCCAAAGCTCTGATCCGGCGACGGCCGGTCAGGAGACGACGAGCGTCCCGAGGTTGAGCTGGCCGGCGGCCACCTCGGAGATGAAGCGGGACGCGAGGGAGCCGTCCTTGGCCGACCAGGCGCCCGTCGTGCTCTGGACGGCGAGGACGGGGAATCCGTGCTGGTTCTGGCTTGCCGCCACCTCGACCTGCTGGACCCCGTTTGACTCGAGCAGCGGCGCACCCGAGCCGTCGACGACGTAGGCCGTGCCACCGGTGACGTAGGCGACGAGTGGCGTGCCCGCCTGGCCGACGAGCGCCAGGCTGAGGTCGCTCACGGCACCCTTCTCGTTCGGCCCCACCTCGTGGAACGACCCCGAGAGGCCCTGGCGGACCAAGGCCCGGCCGGCCCTTCCGATGTAGCCCTCGAGGGAGAGCGAGGGGTTGGCCGCATCGGCGGCGAGGAGGAGGTGCCCCACCCCGATGGCGACATGGACGAAGGGCCCCGAGCCGAGCCTCACGTAGGCGTTGGAGGCAGGCGTGACGTACCCGACGAGCGGCGCAGCTGTCGCCGCTCCCGAGGCGACAGCGATCGAGGCGACGCCGGTCGCCTCCTTCACCGGCCGGTGGGCGAGCCCGCCGGTCTGGAGGAAGAAGGCGCCCGCCGAGGTGCGCCATCCGATGACCGGTGCCCGGCCCGCCGGCCCCTCGGCGACGCCGGACTGGACATCGGTGACCCCCGAGGCGGCGAGCGTCCACCAGGGTGCTCCGGGGAGGTCGTAGCGGGCTTCGAGCGCCCCCGAGGTGGTGCGCACGACGAGGATCGGCGCAGGCTCGCTGCCGCCGCCACCGATCACCTCCGCCTGCGCCACCCCGGTCGCCACCTGCTGGAAGCTGCCGCGGAGCATGCCCTGTTTCACGGCGAGGCCGCCGTCGGAGGTGACGTTCGAGACGAGGGGCTCCTCGAGGGACCAGTTCGGGTTGTGAAGCCAGTCCACGACGGTGCCGAAGCCGGCGTTCACGACCCAGTCGCTCACCGTGAGCGTCTGCCATCCGCTCGTGGGCGAGTTGAGGTTCTCGGTGATGGCGCGCACCGTCCCGTTGCCGCGGACGTTCACCTGCGAGGAGGTGACCACCTCGGTGTGCCCGTAGCCGCCCGAGTCGTCGATCTCGAGCACGTCACCCGGCTGGGGGGCCTCGCCCGAGGCCCCGTTCCTCACGAGCTGGAGCGTCGGGCCGTGCGGGTTGTCAGTGGCGTAGTTGTCGGCGATCGAGTTGCCGTTGGCCGGGTAGGGGGGCACCCCCCAGGCGAGGTACATCCAGCGCATCGAGAGCTCGACGCACTCCCACTCGTACTCGCCCCAGGCACCGGGGAAGAACTGGACGGAGGCGTCGCTGCCGCCCTCGTTGGGGCCTGGACCGCAGGCGACGAGGCCGTCCCAACGAGCGCCGAGCGCGTAGGAACCCGGATAGGTGCCGGCCGTACCACCGTCGCACAGCCCGTGCCACCAGGAAGGCTGCAGGATCGTGCCGATCGAGGTGACCCTAGGCTGGCTGTAGGCGGTCGGAGTCGTGGCAGCGGGGAGGCCACCCCCCGCCGGGCCGGTCGCCGCCTTGTGGACGCCGACAGTAGCCATCCCAACGCTCACAGTGGCGGCGAGCGCCACCGAGAGGGCTCGAAGCGATCTGGTCGGCATTGCGGTCGGCTCCCGGAGTCGGCAGTACTGCGGCGGTCTCGGACGGGAGCAGCGGTCAACGCTACGACGAGATCGCCACGGTGTCAACAGGGCCAACACAGCACCAGCGGCGCCGGCGCCGGCGACCGTTGGCCGGCGGTGGGGGCCTTCCCGGCAGGGGCGTGCCGCAACTAGCCTTGTCTCATGCTCTACGGGGCGCTCAAGCTCGTCCTGAGGCCCCTCATGCGTGCCCTGTACGACGTGGGGGTCGACGGCCTCGGGAACGTGCCGGGCTCCGGTCCGGTCATCCTCGCCTCCAACCACCAGGCCTTCTGCGACTCGTTGTTCATCCCGCTCGTGGCGGGGCGACGCGTGACGTTCGTGGCCAAGGCGGAGTACTTCGAGTCCTGGAAGACCAACTGGTTCTTCCGGGCGCTCGGCCAGATCCCGATGCACCGGGAGGGAGGCGACTCTGCCCGCCGCTCCCTCGGCGAGGCGGAGCGGGTGCTGCGGGCAGGCGGCTGCATCGGGATCTACCCCGAGGGAACCCGGCCCCCTGACGAACGCCTTCACCGGGGACGCACCGGTGTCGCTCGGCTGGCGCTTGCCACCGGCGCGCCGGTGGTCCCGGTCGGCATCAGGGGCACGAGGGAGATCCAGCCCGTCGGCGCCCGGCTGATGAAGCCGTTCAAGCCGGTCGAGGTGCGTTTCGGCGCCCCGGCGCGCCTTCGGGACCGGTACGGCCACCGCCTCGACGACCCCCTCGTGCTGCGCCAGGCGACCGACGACCTCATGTGGGAGATCGGGCAGCTGTCGGGCCAGGAGTATGTGGACCGATACGCCTCGCGCCGCAGCGAGCCGGGCGAGCCGGCCAACCGGGCCGGCGGGCGGACCGGTCCCGAGGCCGGGGCGCCGGCGAGCGGCGGTGCGGGACCGACCGGGGACCGCGCGGTGCTGGCGGACTCGGCCTGAGCCGAGCCGGAGGCGGCTACTAGCTACTTCGCCCTGAAAAACGAAAGCTGAAAGTGGCCCCTGACCAGGGAGTCCTCATACCGAGGGTGCTCGCGATCCTTCTCGAATGAGGGCACGATGGCTCCAATCACCCATTTCACAAGCCATTGGAGCCATCGTGCTGCGTACCAAGGTAGAACCTCAGCCCACGCTGTGGGAGTCCCTGCTCCCTGAGGAGTTCCGTCGCCTTCCTGCTGGGCTTGCCGCCGTCGACGAGCTCCTCGACGACCCGGTCTTCTTCGAGCCCTTCCGGCCGTACTTCGACCCGCGCTACGGCCGGCCGTCGATCCCGATCGAGACCTACCTCCGTCTCATGCACCTGCGCTTCCGCTACCAGCTCGGCTTCGAGACGCTGTGCGCCGAGGTGACCGACTCGCTTGGCTGGCGACGGTTTTGCCGCATCGGGCCGTACGACGCCGTGCCGCATCCGACGACGCTCATGAAGATCACCAGCCGGTGCGGGGAGGGAGTCGTCGTCGAGCTGAACGAGGTGCTCCTCGCCAAGGCGCATGCCGCTCGAGGTGCGGGCCGACACGACTGTCGTGCCGGCGAACGTCTCCTATCCGACCGACTCGGGACTGCTCGCCAAGGGAGTCGCCAAGCTCGCCCGCACAGCGGCCGCACTGAAGGCGCTCGGCCTCGGTTCGCGGACGAAGTTCCGGGACCGCACCCGTTCTGTCCGCCGGCGGGCGCACTCGATCGGGGCCTGGCTCCGGCGCCGCAACGACGAGGCGAAGGAAGAGGTGCTGAAGCTGACCGGAGAGATCGCTTTCATCGCCGAGGCGAGCATCGCCGATGCGAGAGTGCTCGCCCGCAACGCCCGGCGCTCGATCGCCCGTGCCGGAGCGTCCTCGTCACGAAGAGCCGTCGCACTCGTCGCCGAGCTGGAACAGAACGCGGCCATCCTCGAACAGGTGATTCACCAGACCCGCACCCGGCTCTCGGGGGAGGTGCCCGACGGCTCGCGCCGGATCGTCTCGCTGCACGACACCGACGCCCGGCCAATCGCCAAGGGCCGTCTCGGCAAGCCGGTTGAGTTCGGCTACAAGGCACAGGTCGCCGACAACTCCGACGGCGTCGTGCTCGACCTCGCCGTCTTCAAGGGCAATCCACCCGACGCCCCTCTCCTCCTCCCGGCGATCCGCCGCATCCGCACACGCTTTGGCCGGGCGCCGAAGGCGGTGACGGCTGACCGCGGCTACGGCGAGGCGGCGATCGAGGACGAGCTTCTCCAAGGCGGCGTGGGCACGGTCGCCATCCCGCGAAAGGGCAGGCCCGGGCCGAAGCGCCAAGAGGTCGAGCGGAGCCGCCGCTTCCGCACGCTCGTCAAGTGGCGGACCGGCTGCGAGGGGCGTATCTCGCACTTGAAGCACTCCTACGGCTTCGACTGCACCATGCTCGACGGCATCGTCGGTGCCACGACGTGGTGCGGCTACGGGGTCTTCGCTCACAACAGCGCCAAGATCGCCGCCCTCATCGAGGAGAAGCCGGACGCTCGGCCGCCCACGAGCCGACAAAAACGGCAGCGCGGACGGCCGACGACGACCGGACCTCCGACCGGACGCTCGCCCACCGAGCGCCCCGCTACCTGACTGTTCCGCCCCGCCCGCTCGTCCCTTCACGACTCAATCGGCCGGGAAGACGGCCGAGAAGCGGTCGGAAGGGACCAGAACGGGGGGTGGGGCACTCGCACGCGGGCGCTGCGGCCAAAATACGTGGCTGACGGCTGGCGATCAGACGCCCCTTTTTCCGGGCGAAGTAGCTAGCGGACTCGCTCGAGCACATCGAGCCACCGGCGGTGGTCGGCGTCGACCCGGGAGCGGGAGGACGCTGGCTCGAAGCGGGCCTGGCAGCCGACGAGCCCGCCAAGGTCTTCCCGCTCCCAGACCCCCTCGGCGAGCCCGGCGAGGAAGGTGGCGCCGAGCGCGGTCGCCTCCGTCGTCGACGGCCGGACGACCGGAACCTGGCACTGGTCGGCCTGCAGCTGCAAGAGGAGGTCCATCACCGCCGCCCCGCCGTCGGCCCGCAGCTCAGTCACCTCGCAGCCGGCTGTCTCGACCATGGCGTCGACGACGTCGCGGGTCTGGAAGGCCATCGCCTCCACCGCCGCCCGGGCGAGCTGTGCCCGCCCGATGCCCCGCGTCAGCCCGGTGACGGCAGCCCGCGCCCCCGGGTCCCACCAGGGGCTGCCGAGCCCGGCGAAGGCGGGCACGAGGACCACGCCCTCGCTGCTCGGGACGCTGGCGGCGAGCGGCCCGATCTCCGCCGCCTCGCCGATGATGCCGAGGCCGTCCCTCAGCCATTGGATCGTGGCGCCGGAGGAGAAGACCGCCCCCTCGAGGGCGTAGGCACGGTGGGACGGGTCGTCGTCGAGCTGCCAGGCGACGGTCGTGAGCAGCCCGTCCGCCGGCTCGGGTCGCCTGTCGCCGAGGCTCATGAGGATGAAGCTGCCCGTGCCGTAGGTGACCTTCGTCTGCCCCGGTGCATGGCAGCCGTGGCCGAACAGGGCCGCCTGCTGGTCTCCGGCCACACCCGAGAGGGGGACGCCGGAAAGCGCTCCGCCTGCCAGCTCGGGCGAGATGGTGCCGATGCGCCCAGAGGAGGGGACGATCTCGCCGAGCATGCGGGTATCGATGCCGAAGCATCCGCACAGCTCGTCGCTCCACGCGCCGGTCGTGAGGTCGTAGCAAAGGGTGCGGGAGGCGTTCGTCGGATCCGTGGCGTGCCGCCCGGTCAGCTTCCAGATGAGCCAGTCGTCGACGGTCCCGAGCAGGACGTCGTCGGCAGGCTCGAGTCCGCCGTGGCGGAACATCCACTCCCACTTGGTGGCGCTGAAGTAGCTGTCCAGGACGAGCCCGGTGCGCTCCCGGACGAGCGGCAGCAGTCCTTCTTGCTCGAGCTCGGCACAGCGCCCGGCGGTGCGCCTGTCCTGCCAGACGATGGCGGGCTGGAGAGGCCGGCCACGGCGGTCCCAGGCGAGGGCTGTCTCGCGCTGGTTGGTGATCCCGGCCGCCGCGATCGCCATCCCCCGCTCGGCGAGGATCCCGGCCAGCTCGGCGAGGGTCTCCTCGACGAGCGAGAAGATCTCGGCGGCGTCGTGCTCGACCAGGCCGGGGGCCGGGAAGTGCTGGGTGAGCTCCCGGTAGGAGACCGCCACGACTGCCGCCGCCTCGTCGACGGCGAGGGCACGCACGCCGGTCGTACCGGCATCGATGGCGACGACGACGCCCACGCCCGGACGCTATCTCGGCGTGCAAACCTTCGCGAGCGGCTCCTGACCAGGGCCGCCGGAGCAGACGGCCCATTGACAACGGCGTAGTTACGGTGTTGTAATTACCCCGCTATCTGGTGGCTCATTGATTGGCTACCACTACATATTGTGGTTCATTGGAAGGTTCGGGGTCCGGGCGACTTCGGCCCGGAAAGGGAGGATCGGCAGCATGGCAGTAGCAGGTGAGCGACTCGGCATCGGCATCCGGCGGCACTTCACCGAGGAGGGTCGCCACCCCTACGACCGGGTCGCCTGGGAACGGCGGGACTCCCGCATCACGGACTACCGCACCGGAGCCGTCGCCTTCGAGCAGCTCGGTGTGGAGGTGCCCGCCAGCTGGTCCCTGAACGCCACGAACATCCTCGCCCAGAAGTACTTCCGCGGCACCCTCGGCGCACCCGGGCGTGAGTGGTCGCTGCGCCAGGTGGTCGATCGTGTGGTCGACACCATCACGGCCTGGGGCCTGAAGGACGGGTACTTCGTCGACGGAGCGGAGGCCGCCTGCTTCAGCGACGAGCTGAAGCACCTCATCGTCGAGCAGAAGGCGGCCTTCAACTCGCCGGTCTGGTTCAACATCGGCGTGAAAGGCGTCCCTCAGCAGGCGAGCGCCTGTTTCATCCTCGCCGTCGAGGACTCGATGAGCGCCATCCTCAACTGGTACGTCGAGGAGGGGACGATCTTCAAGGGCGGCTCCGGCTCGGGCGTCAACCTGTCGCAGATCCGCTCCTCGAAGGAGCTCCTCCAAGGAGGCGGCACGGCGTCAGGACCCGTTAGCTTCATGCGGGGCGCCGACGCCTCGGCCGGCACGATCAAGTCCGGCGGCAAGACACGGCGCGCCGCCAAGATGGTCATCCTCGACGCCGACCACCCCGACGTCCAGGAGTTCGTCTGGTGCAAGGCGAAGGAGGAGCGCAAGGCGCGCGTGCTCGCCCAGGCGGGCTTCGACATGGACCTCGACGGCGACGACAGCCACTCGATCCAGTACCAGAACGCCAACAACTCCGTCCGGGTGAGCGATGAGTTCATGCAGGCGGTCCTCGACGACGCCGACTGGGCGCTCGTCGCGAGGACCACCGGCGAGACCATCGAGACCGTGAAGGCCCGCGAGCTGTTCCGCCAGATCGCCGAGGCGGCGTGGGAGTGCGCCGATCCCGGCCTGCAGTACGACACGACGATCAACAAGTGGCACACCGCGCCGAACACCGGCCGCATCACCGCCAGCAATCCCTGCAGCGAGTACGTCCACCTCGACAATTCGAGCTGCAACCTTGCCAGCTTGAACCTGCTCAAGTTCTGCAGCGAGTCCGGTGTCTTCGACGTCGACGGCTTCAAGGCGGCCGCCCAGGTGGCCTTCACGGCCCAGGAGATCCTCGTCGGCAACGCCGACTACCCGACCGACAAGATCGGCGACACGACTCGCCGTTTCCGGGAGCTCGGTCTCGGCTATGCCAACCTGGGGGCGCTCCTCATGTCCGAGGGCCTGCCGTACGACTCGGACCAGGGTCGCGCGTGGGCAGCCGCCATCACCGCCCTCATGACCGGCGCCGCCTACGAGACCTCCGCCCGCACGGCTGCCCGCATGGGCCCCTTCGCCGGCTTCCACGAGAACGCCACGCCCATGCTCGAGGTGCTGAAGATGCACCGGGCTGCCGTCGCTGCCATCGACGAGGAGCTCGTCCCGACCGAGCTGCTCTCGGCGGCCCAGGAGGCCTGGGACACGGCGGTCGACCTCGCCGAGGAGCACGGCGTCCGCAACTCCCAGGCGACCGTCCTCGCCCCGACGGGGACGATCTCGTTCCTCATGGACTGCGACACCACCGGCATCGAGCCGGATCTCGGCCTCGTGAAGACGAAGAAGCTGGTCGGCGGTGGGACGATGTCGATCGTCAACCAGACGGTGCCCCGCGCCCTGCGGCGCCTCGGCTACTCCGAGGAGCAGATCTCCGACATCGTCGGTCACATCGACGAGCACAAGACGATCGTCGGCGCCCCGCACCTTCGCGGAGAGCACCTGCCGGTGTTCGCCTGCTCGATGGGCGACAACGTCATCCACTACTCGGGCCACGTGAAGATGATGGCGGCGGCCCAGCCGTTCATCTCGGGTGCCATCTCGAAGACCGTCAACATGCCCGAGGAGGTCACCGTCGAGGAGGTGGAGCAGCTCCACATCGATGCCTGGAGGCTCGGCCTGAAGGCGATCGCCATCTACCGTGACAACTGCAAGGTGGCACAGCCTCTCTCGACAACGAAGAAGGAGGGGACGACCCCCATCGGCTCGAGCGACGGCGAGCGGCAGGCGGCTTCCTTTGTGGCGAGGGAGTCCGAGCTGACAGCGCGCATCACCGAGCTCGAGGGAGCACTCCAGGCCTCGCACGTCACAGCGCCGTCCGCCACGACACGCACCCGCCTGCCCCGTCGTCGGCGCTCGAACACATTCGCCTTCCGTGTGGCGGACTGCGAAGGCTACGTCACGGTCGGAGAGTACGAGGACGGGCGTCCGGGCGAGGTCTTCATGAAGGTCTCCAAGCAGGGCTCCACGCTCTCGGGGGTGATGGACGCCTTCTCCATCGCCGTCAGCCTCGGCCTGCAGCACGGGGTCCCGCTCTCGACCTTCGTCCGCAAGTACACCAATATGCGCTTCGAGCCCGCCGGCATCACCGACGATCCGGACCTGAGGCTCGCCTCCAGCCTCGTCGACTACATCTTCCGGCGTCTCGCCATCGACTACCTGAGCTACGACGAGCGCCTCGAGCTCGGCGTGCTCTCGACAGGAGAGCGCACCCAGCCGACGCTCCCGGGCCTCGAGGACGTCGACAGCGACCGGGCGGTGGCAGAGGAGAAGGAGCGCTTCGGCGACGGTGGCGACGCGAGCTCTGCGGCGGACGCGTCGCCGGCCGCAGCGGCACGGGCTCCCCGGATGGAGAGCCGGGACGCTCCCTTCTGCTACGCCTGCGGCAACGTCATGCAGCGGGCCGGCTCGTGCTACGCCTGCCCGAGCTGCGGGGCGACGAGCGGGTGCAGCTGATGTCGATTCCCATCCGAATGTCAGTCGTCTGACTTGCGGGCTGGCGAATGGATGTCGGTCGTTTCGCACGGGATCCTCAGCAGCTGACCCGGCCCAGACGCAGAGAAGGGGAGCCGCCAGGCTCCCCTTCGTCAGGTGGACGACCGAGTGAGCCCAGGCCGCGGTTCGCGGATCGAGGGTTGCCGACACATCGATGGGTGGCTGATTTGCACAGCGTCCAACATCGGATGCTGCGGCATCGCCAGTAAGTTCCTCAGGTTGTCGCCCCGTTCGCGAGCTGAGCGGCGAGGCACTGGACGAGCAGGTCGGCGAGCCTTCACCCGGGTCAACCGGGCGCACAAGGTATGGATCGTCTCGACGTTCCGGCGATCCGACCGTATCGTCGCCGTGACGGAGGATCGGGCGAACGACATCCAGGCCATCAGGCTCGGAGACCGCATCGCCTCTGGTCCGAGGGTGACCCATGCCGCAAAGGGGGCGGCCGACCTCGTCGTCATCGAGGACGACGTCGGCCTGCTTCATCGACACCATCGGCGAGGCCGGGCGATCCGGGCGTCGGTGGGCGACCCACTCGCAGTCCTGCTCGGCGGCGACCTCGGCGAGTGGCCGCCCCGACAGCGGCGGCCCTCGTCGTCGCCCACGTGCTCGGGCGCTGAGCCCGCAGGGCTCGCCAGGGTCTCAGCCGGCCGCCATCTCCGGTTGGTCGGCCCTCTCGTCACCGGCCACCGGTACCATCCGCGTTCGAACAGGAGGTTTCCATGGCGGTCGGCATCCTCGTGCCCCTCGGCGATGAGCGAGTGGCACGCCGAGCACCGGCGCGACCCCGTCGGACGCCGGGGGAGGGACTGAGTGGCTCCGGCGCGACCGGACGGAGGCTGACCGGGCGACAGTGCCGTGGCTGATGACGGCAAATACCTGCTCGGCAACCTCGAGCCTGAAGCGGTTTCGCGCCTGCAGGCGCTCTCGAGCCTGTTCGACGCGGGGACCTTCGCCCACCTCGAGCGCCTCGGCATCGGCGAAGGATGGCGGTGCTGGGAGGCCGGCGCCGGCAGTGCCTCGGTGCCGAGCTATCTGGCGGCGCGCGTCGGGGACTCGGGGTACGTGCTTGCGACCGACCTCGAGCCGAACACGCTGCCGGGTGCCGCCGGCTTCGACATCCGGCACCACGAGCTCGGGAGCGATCCCGCCCCCGAGGGCGGCTTCGACCTCGTCCATGTCCGTCTCGTGCTCGTCCATGTCCGCAACCGCGACCGGGCGCTCTCGGATCTCGTCTCCTCGCTGCGCCCGGGCGGCTGGCTGCTCGTGGAGGAGGCGGATCCCTCGCTCCAGCCGCTCGTCTGTCCCGACGAGCGCGGCGACGAGGAGCGGCTCGCCAACCGGCTGAAGGACGGTTTCCGGGAGCTCATGGCGGCCCGCGGCGTCGACCTCGCTTTCGGCCGGACGCTGCCGCGTCGCCTGCGCGAGGCCGGTCTCGAGGACGTGGAGGCCGACGCCTGGTTCCCGATCACCTCGCCCGCCTGCGAGGTGCTCGAGCTCGCCACACTGGCGCAGATCAGGCAGCGGCTGATCTCCGCCGGGCTTGCCACCGCCGAGGAGATCGACCGGCACGTCGACCACGTGCGAGAGGGCAGGCTCGATCTCGCCACCTCGCCGCTCGTGAGCGCCTGGGGCCGGCGAGGAGGAGTGGGCTAGCTACCGCGAGGCGGCGAGGTCGGAGAAGGGCGGGAGCCCGGCGTCCTTTTCCGAGAGCCGGGTGCGGTCGAGGCGGTGCACGGCCACCGGCCAGGCGATGGCGAGCTCGGGGTCGAGTGGGTCGACCCCGACCCCCGGCATGTCGGGTCGCCACTCGGCGTCGAAACAGTACAGGTACTCACAGCCGCCTCCGCCGACCGCCTGGAAGCCGTTGAGCACGCCTCGGGGCACGAGCACCTGGACGCCGACCTCGAGGGCGACGGTCTCGACCACCCCGAAGGTAGGCGAGTCGCGCCGGGCGTCCACATAGGCACCGAAGGCGGCACCGGCGGCCACGCCGACGAGCTTGGTCGTCTCCTCGCCGTGCAGGCCGCGGATGGCACCCTCGAGGGAGCGAGTGAGGTTGATCTGCGCCCAGGGTCCCCCCGCCCCCTCGAGATCGCGCCCGTAGCGGCTCGCGCGGTAGAGCTCCCGCACCGTCCCCCTCTCGTCGGAGACCTGCCGGGTGGCGATGACGCTGAGACCGGCGATCGCGCCGGGCCGGGAGTGAAAGTCGCGCAGGCTCACGCCCACAACCTAGGCGCCATCCCGCTCTGCCCCCGTTTCGCGGGCTCGTGTCGACCCGGCCACGCCCTGCAGGGCGTGCGCGAGATCGGCGACCTGGGCGCCAGGCGCGAGACGGGGCCGCCGGGGCCGCTGCTCGCGGCCGGAGACCTCCGGACGACAGGATCGCACCGATGGCCTAGCTTGCGCTCGTGACGACGCACGCGACGGCCGTGAGCGAGGCGTGGGTACGGGCGCTCCCGAAGGCCGAGGTCCACCTCCACCTCGAGGGGTGTGTCCCCTTCGAGGTGATCGCCGACGCGGCGGCCGCCTCGGGCCGCCCTCCGCCGGTACCGGTCACCGACGGCGTCCCGGAGGTCGCCTCGCTCGGCGACCTCCTCTCGTATCTCGACTGGTCGTGCGCACTCGTGGCCGGGCCCGAGCAGCTCGAGCAGGCCGCCTACCGCATCTGCACCCGGGCGCGGGCGGCTGGCGCCGGGCACGTGGACGTCATCGTCAACCCGACCCACTGGCCACGCTGGCAGGGGCGGCTCGAAGCGATGCTCGACGCCCTCGACGCCGGCTTTCGGGCGGGCGAGGCGGACTACGGCGCCACCTCGGGCCTCTGTGTCAGCCTGAAGCGGAACCAGAGCCGCTCCGAGGCGCTCGAGGTGGTCGACCGTCTCCTCGAGCTCGCCCATCCCCGCGTCGTCGCTCTCTCCATCGACGGGAACGAGGCCGGCGGCCGGGAGTCCCACAACGACCGCTTCGCCCCGGCATTCGAGCGGGCAGCGGCCGCCGGGCTCCGGCGCTGCGCCCACGCCGGTGAGTCGAGCGGGGCGGGCGGGGTCCGCGAAGCGATCGAGCTGCTCGGCGCCGAGAGGATCGACCACGGCATCCGTTGCCTCGAGGATGCCTCGGTCACCGCCCTCGTTGCGAGCCGGGGGATACCCCTCGACGTCTGCCCGAGCTCGAACGTGGTGCTCGGTGTCGTCCCGGCGCTCGCCGCCCACCCCCTCCCCGAGCTGCTGGCCCGCGGGGTGCGCTGCTCGATCAACACCGACGATCCCTTGCTCTACGGAGTCGATCTGGCCGGTGAGTACCACAGCACCGCCGCCGCTTTCGGCTGGGGGCACGTGCAGCTTGCCGAAATGGCAAGAGTGTCCATCGAGTCCTCTTTCGCCGACGAGGACCGGCGCCGAGAACTATTGCGGCAGCTCGACGCGTTCACTTAGCATACGGCCAGCCGTTCTGGTGGGTCGGGGGGAACGGGCTGCTCGTACGAGGGTTCGGGATCACGGCGCTGGGGGAGCGACGAGCCGTTCGCACCTGCCGCCCGCGTCGACCGGACCGCCCGCGGCAGGACGCCCATCCGTACGAGAGGAGACATCGTGACGGTGACCGCCGACGACACTGGGACAGGGACAGGGACTGCCCTCCCGGTATCTGATGAGGCCTTCCACGTCGAACAGCATGGGATCGACCACATCCCCGAGAGGGAGCGCTGGGCGCGACCCCGGGACGTCGCGAGCATGTGGGCCGGTGCCAGCTTCAACATCGAGTACTTCGTCTACGGTGCCATCCTGCTCGGCTTCGGGTTCACGTTCTGGCAGGCCGTCAGCATCATCATCATCGGAAACCTCTCGTGGTTCCTCGTCGGGCTGTGCAGCCTGCAGGGGCCCCAGACCGGGACGACCGTGTTCGCCATCAACCGGGCGAGCTACGGGCCGAACGGCTCGCGGCTGATCGCCTTCTTCAACTGGATCACCCAGCTCGGCTTCGAGACCGAGGGCCTCATCCTCATCGTCGGGGCCGGGCTCGTCCTCTCCTCGAAGGCGGGCTTCCAGCCCGGCACCCCGGCCAAGGTGGTCTTCATCTTGCTCGCCGTCGCCGTCCAGATCGTCCTTCCGTTCCTCGGCCACGCCACGATGGTGAGAGTCCTGAAGGTGCTCATCGTGCCCTTCGGGGTCATCTTCGGCGTGCTGCTCATCTACGGGCTGATCCACGGCCACACGACCGGCGCCGGTGCCTCCTATGACAACTGGCAGCTCTACCTCGGCGGCCTCGCCTTCACGATCACCCTGTCGGGCCTCGGCTGGACCGAGTGCGGCAACGACTACAGCCGCTACCTGCCTCCGAACGCCTCCAAGGGTCAGACGATCGGCTGGCTCTTCCTCGCGACGGCGCTCCCCGAGATGCTGATGATGTCGATCGGCGCCCTCGCCTTCACCTTCGTCGGCTCGGACGCCATCTGGAACGGGGCCAACCCCTTCCAGGCCTTCACGGCGCAGCACTCGATCCCCGGCGTCTTCGTCGTGATCTTCCTCGTCTTCGCGCTCGTCCAGCTGTTCGCCATCAACTCGCTCGACCTGTACTCATCCGGCGTCACCCTGCAGGCGCTCGGCCTCCGGCTGAAGCGGTACCAGGCGGTCATCCTCGACAGCGTCATCTGCCTCGGGGTGACCTTCTGGGCCGTCTTCGACTCGCACTTCAGCACCTACCTGAAGGACTTCGTCGATGTCGTCATCGTCTGGATCGCACCCTGGTGTGCCATCTTCCTCGTCGACTGGGCGATGCGGAAGTTCCACTACGTCCCGCGGGAGCTGCAGAAGACCGACCGGTCGAGCATCTACTGGGCGAACGGCGGCGTGAACTGGGCCGCCATCGTCGCCCAGGTCGTCGGCATGTTCGCTGCCATCTCCGGGCTGTATGCCACCTTCCCCCTCCCGTCGTGGCTGAACGAGGTGGTCGTCCACAGCGGCGGGGCGGACTTCAGCGTCTACCTCGGGCTCGGGGTCGGGGGCATCCTCTACTTCCTGCTCGCTGGGCCGCTCGTGCGCCGGCAGCGGCGGGTCCAGGACGAGGCCCTGGCGGCAGCCAGCTCGATCCTGTAGGAGGTGTCGGGGCGGGGGCTCGACTCAGCCCTCGCCCCAGTCCTCCCTGAGCGTGCCGTCCGGCTCGTGGTGGAAGACCGGGATGGCGCCGAGGGTCCGGACCATGGCGGCGTCGTCTCCGAGGACGCTCCGCCAGCCGCTGCCTTCGGTGAGCAGCGCCCCGAAGACGACGGGCGTGCCCCCGACACGTCGGACGAGGTTGAGCGCGGCGCGGCTCGAACCGCCCGTCGAGATGACGTCGTCGACGATCCCGACCCGCCTGTCCTTGATCGCCTCGATCCTGCGGCGGTCGAACAGCAGGCGCTGGTCGGCGGCCGTCGTGATGGAGCGGACCGGCTCGGCGACGGCGTCGCTCAGGTGGATCTTCTGGGTCTTGTGCAAGATGGCGTAGTCGTCGAGCCCGAGTGCCCGCGTCACCTCTATGGCGAGTGGGATCCCCATCGTCGCCACGGATGCCACGATCTCGACGTCGTAGGACCTCATCAGGTCGGCGAGCTCGGCGCCCGCCCGCTCGCTGAAAGCGATCCCGTGGTCCACCGAGATGAGCAGCGCGATGGAGAGGCCGGGTGCCACCTCGACGAGCGGCAGCTCGATCTCCTGTGAACCCACCCTGGTTCGGTAGCTACGCTCGTCGGCCATGGAGCTGACTTTGGCCGGAGGCGGTCGATGAGCGCAAACGCAGCCCCGGCGGGAACGCCTCGTCAGCCCCCGCTCGAGGCCGGGCGGGCCCGGGCCTTCCTCGAGGTGGCCCTTGCCGAGGCCCGTGCCGGTATGGCCGAGGGCGGCATCCCCATCGGCGCCGCGCTGTTCACCCGCGACGGCGAGCTGCTCGGCCGGGGTCACAACCGCCGCGTGCAGGAAGATGATCCCTCGGTGCATGCCGAGACGGACGCCTTCCGGGCGGCGGGGCGCCGACGGGGCTACGGCGACACCGTCATGGTCACGACGCTCTCGCCGTGCTGGTACTGCAGCGGGCTCGTCCGCCAGTTCGGCATCGGGGCCGTCGTGATGGGGGAGTCGCGGACATTCTCGGGCGGGCACGGGTGGCTGGCCGAGCTCGGCGTCGAGGTGATCGACCTCGACGACGACGAGTGTGCCGGTCTGCTCGGTGCCTTCATCGCCGAGCGTCCCGAGCTGTGGTGGGAGGACATCGGCACCTGAGGCCGGAAGGCTCAATCCGGTGGCCCGAAGAGCCGATCTCCCGCGTCCCCGAGTCCCGGAACGATGAAGCCACGGTGGTCGAGGTGCGGGTCGAGTGCGGCGCAGGCGACGAGGACGTCGGGATGGGCATCGTGGAACCTCCGCAGCCCCGGCTCCGACGCGATGAGGCAGAGTGCCGTCACGTTGCTCGCCCCGTGCGCCTTTACGAGGCTGCAGGACTGAGCGAGCGAGCCTCCGGTCGCGAGCATGGGATCGCATATGACCACCCGGCGGCCGGCGAGGCTGGCGGGCAGGCGGTTCAGGTAGACCTGCGCCTCGAGGGTCTCCTCGTTGCGCCGCAGACCGATGTGGGCGACCTCGGAGCGGGGCAGCAGCTCCTGGATGGCGGGCACCATGCCGAGCCCGGCCCGCAGCACAGGGACGAGGAGGACGTTCTCGGTGACCCGCTCGGACGGGACGGCGGATGCCACCGGAGTGTCGACGAGGGTGGTCTCGAGCGACAGGTCGCGCAGGGCCTCGTAGGCGATGAGCGCGGAGAGCTCGGAGACGACCTGGCGGAAGGCGGTCGGCGGGGTCGCCACGTCGCGGAGGCGCCCGAGGCGGTCGGCCACGACCGGGTGGTCGATGACGAGCAGCTTGTGATCGCTCACCGTGCGCACCCGCTCCTCCTCCCGACGAGCTGCTCGGCCACCTCGCACATGTCGGTGACGACGGCGACGCCCGGGAGCTGCAGCCGCTCGAGGGGGACGAGACCCCCGGCGTAGGCGATGGCCCGCATCCCGGCTGCCAGTGCCCCGGCGAGCCCGGCCGGGCTGTCCTCGACAACCACGCAGCGCTTCGCGTCGACCCCGAGCGAGCGGGCCGCATGGAGGAACAGGTCGGGGGCCGGCTTGCCCTTCTCGACCTCGGTCGCAGAGAAGACCCGGCCCTCGAAGCGCTCCCACAGGCCGGTGTGCCCGAGGGTGAAGCGGAGCTTGTCGCGGGTGCCGCTCGAGGCCACGGCCGTCTCGATCCCAGCCTCCTCGAGCGTCTCGAGGAGGCCCTCCACGCCGGGCACGGCGGTGAGCCCGCGCTCGAAGGCCGCCCGGTATCGCGGCTCGATCTCGGCGAGGAAGTCAGGGCCGAGCGCCCTGCCGACCTGTGCCTTCACCTGGGCGAGGTAGTCGGCGTCGCTGATGCCGAGGAACCGCTCGACGACCTCCGCGGGCGTGACGTGCCACCCGAGCTCGGCCAGGATGTCGACCTCCACCTCGACGGCGATCCGCTCGGAGTCGACGAGCACACCGTCGCAGTCGAACAGGACCAGCTGGGGTGTTGTCCGGGTACTCAGCTGAGCACCCTTGTGCACAGGACCGGCGGCAGGTGGTCGACGAAGAGA
The DNA here is from genome assembly GCA_021797795.1 of Actinomycetes bacterium. GTDB lineage: Bacteria > Actinomycetota > Acidimicrobiia > Acidimicrobiales > Bog-793 > JAKACF01. The sequence goes on from JAJZZB010000002.1 coordinate 72,582, forward strand.
CGCCAGTTCTCGCCGCCATCGGCTGAGGCATACAGCTGACCGGTGCGGGTGCCGAACACGAGCGGGTAGGGCGGCTCGCGACCGATATCGAAGGCATCGCGGAGCACGGTCACGTGGGCGTGCGAGGCCGGCAGCCCGCTGCCGAGCGGCTCCCAGCTCGCCCCGCCGTCGGTCGTGCGGTAGACGCGGCAGGCTCCGCCCGGCGAGCAACGGTACTCGTCCGACTCGAGCGGGAAGACGTACGCAGTCGCCGGCTCGACGGGATGGGCGACGATCGGGAAGCCGAAGTCGGAGACGACGCCGCGTTCCTCGCCCGGCCAGCCGACGTTCTCCCAGGTGTCGCCGGCGTCGACGGAACGGTAGATCCCCCAGTGGTTCTGGAGCCACAAGGCGTCGGGACCGGCGGCGTCGACGGCGATCTTGTGGACACACTGGCCGAACTCGACCTCGGGGTTGGGGAGGTGGACGGCACGGATGCCCTTGTTCTTCGGCGCCCAGCTCGCCCCGCCGTCGTCGGAGCGGTAGACGCCGCCGGTCGAGATGCCGACGAGGATGCGGGCCGGACGGTCCCCGTGGGTCACGATCGTGTGCAGGCCGAGCCCGCCGCCCCCGGGCTGCCAGAGCGGCCGGTGGGGATGCGACCAGAGCGAGTCGGCCAGCTGGAAGGAGCCGCCGACGTCGGAGGACGTGAAGAGAGCGGCCGGCTCGACCCCGGCCATGACGATCGGGTCGCCATCCGCGCTGCGGGCGTCGAAGTGCAGCTGCCAGATGCGGGCGACCGAGGCGCCTGCATCCTCGGGAAAGGCGACCGGGCGGGAGGCGGGCTCCGACCACGTCGTTCCGCCGTCGGTGCTGAGCGCCACCCACGGGCCGAAACGCGAGTCCGTGGTGGCCACCAGGTAGGTGGCACCCACCTGGACGAAGGCCGGCACCTCACGCCCCTTGAACCACGGTCCGTCGGCCACGCCGTCGGAGATGAGAAAGAGGCCCTTGGTGGTCCCCACTGCCACCGCGAGGTGGTCGGTGGCCCTGGTCCGAAAGCCCGCCGATGGGCCAGATCGTGCCGACATGGACGCAGTATTGCCTACCTGCCGGTGGCCTTCACGTTGGCGGCGCGCACCTTGCTCGCCGGCTCTCGCCCGAGCCGCTCGGCGAGGCCGGCGGCGATCTCGACCAGAGCGTGGAGGTCGTAGCCGTTCTCGATCCCGAGAGCGCCGAGGAAGGAGACGAAATCCTCGGTCGAGAGGTTCCCCCCGGCACCCGCCGCGAAGGGCGAGCCGCCGAGCCCGGCGATGGAGGTGTCGAAGCGCGTGAGGCCGAGGGCGAGGGCGGCGTAGGCGTTCACGAGCGCCGTCCCCCTCGTCTCGTGCAGGTGGAGGCCCGGCTCGAGCCCGAGCCCGGCGGCGTCGAGTGCCCCGACGACCCCGGCGAGCACCTCCGGCGTCGCCACCCCGGTCGTGTCGGCCAGGGTGACAGCTCCTGCTCCGAGGGCGACGAGGCGCCCGCAGAGCCGGGCGACCTCGGGCGGGGGGATCTCGCCCTCGTAGGGCGAGCCGAACGCACAGGAGACGACGGCGTCCACCGCCACGCCCTGCTCGGCCGCCCGTGCGACGATCAGGCCGATCTCCTCGACCGATTCGTCGATCGTCCGCCTTACGTTCCGCTCGTTGTAGGCGGCGCTGGCGGCCACGGTGACCGTGAGCTCGTCAACGCCGCAGTCGAGGGCGAAGAGCGCTCCAGTCAGGTTCGGGACCAGGGCTGCTACGACCACTCCAGGCCGGCGTCCGCCGAGCGCCTCGAGCTGGCGGATGACCTCGGCCCCTCCCGCCATCGCCGGCACCGCACGCTCGGAGACGAAGCTCGCCGCCTCGATTCTCCGCGCCCCCGCCTCGACGAGCGAGGCCGCCAGCTCGGCCCGTACCACAGGCGGCAGGGGAGCCTCGCCCTGCAGGCCGTCGCGCGGCCCCACCTCGCGCAGCGTCACCGCGCGGGGGAGGTCGGGGAGTAAGGGCCGTGCCACCAAGGCGAAGGCTACCCGGGCAGCCCGGCGCCGATCGCTAGCGTGGGCCCGTGACCGAGACCGTCCTCACCGGCACCGTCGTGCCCGGCGACAGGCGGGGCCGCGAACTCGGCTTCCCGACGGCGAACGTCGAGCTCCACGACTCCGAGGCCACTCTCCCCCCCGACGGCGTCTACGAGGGGTGGCTCGAGGACATGGGCGGCATCCGACGGCTGGCGGCGGTCTCCATCGGCGGCCGGCCGACGTACTACGGCGCCCACGGGGCGCGCCTGCTCGAGGCGTACGTCCTCGACTTCTCGGGCGACCTCTACGGTCAGCGGGTGCGGGTGGGGGTGAGAAGCGTGGTGAGGGGCCAGGAGCGCTTCTCGAGCAGCGAGCAGCTCATCGCCCAGATGCACCGGGACGTGGAGGCCGTCCGCCGGGTGGCCTCAGCCCGCGCCTGATGTGTCATGCTGGAGCCGGCGACCGGCTTCCCGGTCCGAGTCATGGTGGCCGTAGCTCAGTTGGTAGAGCGTCGGGTTGTGGTCCCGAAAGTCGGGGGTTCGAGTCCCCTCGGTCACCCCAGTCATCGCGGCAGTGGGACGGGCTTGCCCGCGGGTTGTCCGCGAGCGGCTAGTGTCTCCTGCCGGAGCACGCGCCTCTAGCTCAATTTGGCAGAGCAACGGACTCTTAATCCGCAGGTTCTGGGTTCGAGTCCCAGGGGGCGCACCATATTCCGGGGGCTCGGATGTGTCGGCTTGTGGGAGCGGGCGATCGCGCATGCAGGCTGCGGCGGGATGGGAGTCATGCGGCCTGATGGGATCGGTTCTCACCCAAGGGCAGGTCACCTCCGCGCGAGGTGGGCCTGCGGCGGACCGGCGCAGAGCGGCGCGCGCCAGTCTGCTCGGGATACGACTGAGGGGCGCGTCGGGCCGGACGGTGTCTCGGGTGGTGGCCCATCTGGCCGCGTGGATGCCTTTTCTGTGGGCTCTTCGGTACCTGTGGGTCCACGACTGGCAGCCCGTCTCCGACGCCAGCGCCGTCGCGCTTCGGTCGTGGGACGTGCTGACCACCCACGCTCCGCTGGTAGGCCAGGCGACGAGGCTTGGGGCGGGGATCTTCGACCCAGGTCCGCTCGAGTACTGGCTGCTCACGGTACCGGAGCATCTTGATCCGACCCACGGGCTGGCGTGGGGATCGGCGCTGTGGGCCATGGCCGCCGCCTCGGTCGCGATCGAGGCGGCGTAGTCGGCCGCCGGTACCATCGGCGGCCTGGCCGCCAGCGGAATCGTGCTCGGGACCATTGCCTGGATGCCGGAGGTAGCCCTGCAACCCTCCTGGAACCCATGGTTCGGCGTCATGTTCTTCTCATCGCGGCGCTCGCCACAGGGTGGGCCGTGTTGGCCGGGCACCGTGCCTGGTTGCCTGCGGTCGTGTGCACGGCATCGGTTGCTACCCAGGCCCATCTGCTCTTCGCCCTGCCGTCAGTCGCGCTGGCCGCGGTCGGGCTGACGGTCGGTCTTGCCGACAGTGTGCTCGCGCGCTCCGGCTGCCGCTGGGCGTGGATCGGGTTGGCATCGGGGGTGGCCTGCTGGAGCGCACCGCTCTGGCAGCAGTTCACCGGGGCCGCGGGCAACCTCACCGCATTGCTGCACGGCCAGGCGGCCACCGGCCATCGGACCGGTCTCGGCTTCGGCCTGCGGGCGCTCGACGCCGCGGCGGGCGTGCCGCCTGTGTGGCGCACGCCACTGGAGTCCCTGCTCAACATCAAGGTGCTCGGCTCTCACTCGGCCGTGGCCGGCGTGATCGTGCTGGCGGTGACCGTCGCCGCCATGGCGGCCGCCATCCGCCCGCTGCGCTCGCGGCCGGTGGCCGCCCTTGCGGGCGTCAGCCTCGTTGCCAGTGCGGGCGCGGCCGTTACCTATGCCAGCATCTCGCTCGGCGGCATCCCGGCGGCGCCGAGGCCGCTCAACACGCTCAACTACCTGATGATCGTGCTGCTTCCGGTCGGGCTCGTTTGCTGGCTGGTGGTGACGGCCTCGCTCGCACTGGTTGGGAAGTGGGCGATCGCCACTCTGTCCGGGCGAATCACCAGCCGGCGCGCCCACCATTACGAGCGCGCCAGATCAGGCTCGTCCCGCTGGCCTCGGGCCCTGACGCGCGCGTTCGCGATGCTGGCGGTGGTAGGACTCGCGGCGGTGACGTCGGCGGAGACGTCGGGATCCGCCTCCGAGTTCCTGGCGGTGGCCGACGCCGGCTACGTCCACGTCGTGGCCGCAGCCGACAGGCAGATCACGCACCGGCTGTCCGCCCAACCGATCGTCCTCACGATCTCCACGCCGGGTATGAGGTATCACGATCGTCGGCTCCTCCTCGGGCTTGTCTGGCTGCTCGCGACCGAAGGGTACTCGCCGAGGATCAGCCAGTTCGGCAGCGAGCTCGGGCCTTCCTACGTCGTCCGCCCGGGTGCGCGGATGACCGGGGTGCAGGTCAACGTGCGGCCGGATGGCGTCACGATCGCCGTCGAGCCCTGGCACTCGGTCCGCCCTCCCGCGCTCTGATCTGAGTAGGCCGGAGGGTCGCCGAGCGGCTCCGACCGACCGATGACCGTCACGGTCACTCCCTCGAGAAGGACATTCCTGCCTCAATCGAGGCTTGGAGACGAGAATCCGAATCCGTTCATCTGGACCAACACCGCCGAGCCACATTCTCGAGAAAACTCGGCCGACTTCTACAGGGCATTAGTGGCGCATAGCACGAGCAGGGCAGCTGGCGAGGAGCCGAGCGCGGCTGCCGGCTCCGCTTCGCCGTGCGCCGTGCATTCGCCGGGGACCTTCTCCCGTGGCGGTCCACTGACCTCGTGATCGGTCACTCCTCGGCTCCAGCCTCGTCGGCGAGGAGTAGCTGCGTGGTGCCGGTGATCTCGAGGACTCGGCAGACGGCCCGGGGTGCGTTGACGAAGCGGATGGCATTGCCCCCTGCCTCGCTCTTCTGCTTGGCTTGAAGGAGGCCGGCAAGGCCGGCGGCATCGAGGAAGCTCACCTCCCCGAGGTCGACTACGACGGTCGACTCGGCGATGGCCAACAGCTCGTCTCGGACGGCGGTCGCGTTGGCAAGGTCGATCTCGCCGCAGAAGGAGACAAGGTGACGTTCTCCGGACTCCTTCTGGGAAAGCACCAGCCCGCCCAACTCGTAGGTCATCCTCGTCAGCTTCCGTTGAGCCGAGCGGCTCCCGAAGGCTGTATCGTCAACTCCCCGAGTGCGTGTTGACAACGCTACAACCGCTGGTGCTGGCAGACAACGGGGTGCGAGTGCCAGCGGGCGCCTCACGCGGTGCCAGCAGTCGGCCGCGGATCACTCCGGGATGAGGTCCGCGCAGCCCGCCCACCCCGGCAATGGAGGCTCCGCGGCCCCGACTCATCGGGCTGAGTCGTCGTCCTCCTCGAGCGGTGCGTCCTCCCCCTGCCCGCCGCCGAGGCGAGGAAGGTGCTCCAGCCGGCGGTAGCGGGCGCCCGGCTCGCGCAGGCGGGCGGCGTTCCGCCGCTCGACGCGGGCGATCTCCCGTTCGGTCTCGGCGATCCTCATGCGGCGTCCGAGGTCCCCTCGGGTGGGGCTGCCCTCGAGATAGGTCGCGTAGGCCTCGGCCTCGTCCGCCATCCACTCCGCGATGTCGGCCGCCCTGGCGCGCGGCGCCTCCAGGTTCTGCTCCGCCTCGTCGGCCGTGTCCGGCCGAGGGGCCATGCGGGACGCAAGGATGCGCTCGCGCTCGTCGGCCTCCGACTCGCGGATATCGGCGACGCGCTCGCGCTCGTCGGCCTCGGACTCGCGGGTGTCGGCGACGCGCTCGCGCTCGTCGGCCTCGGACTCGCGGGTGTCGGCGACGCGCTCGCGCTCGTCGGCCTCGGACTCGCGGGTGTCGGCGACGCGCTCGCGCTCGACGGCGACATGCTCCTGGCTCGACCCGGGGAGCTCGGTCGCGGCCCTGCTCGGCTCATGGGCCTCAAGGAATGCGGCCAGCAATTCCTCGGCCCTGCGGCGGGCCGACTCCGCACGATTGCGGGCCGCCTCGGCGCGCTGGCGGGCGGCCCCTGCCCGTTGGATACCTGCGCTCGAACGGCCGAGCGCGGCGTCCCGTCGCAACAGCCGCGCCTCGATCCGCTCGTTCGCCTCCGCCTCCGCGGGGTCCCGCGGAGAATCGGACTTGTCCATCACCACATGCTCGCGCCGGATCCGCTCAGCTGTTAGGGCAGTTCGACTCGTGCTTCGAGCGCGAGAACCTGTCACTCGCGGCGTCACCGGCACTCCCGGCAGACACAGAATTCGTTTCCCTCCGGATCGGACATGACCTGCCACCAGCTGCCACGAGCGTCCTCGAGCGGGTCGCCGACCTGCGAAGCACCGAGCGCGACGAGTCGGGTGATCTCACGCTGAGGGTGGTGGGTCCACAGGTCGAGGTGCAGCCGATTCTTCACCTGTTTCGCCTCCGGCACGCGTTGGAAGTAGATCACCGGTTGGGCTCTCTTCTCGGGACGGAGATCGAGGTAGGTGCCGTCATCGTCGAGATGGCCGACGCGATAGCCGAGAGCCCGTGCCCAGAACGGTGCCAGCTGAACCGGATCGGCGCAGTCGATGCCGATCTCCACGCGAATACCCACGGTCCGCCCCCCGCTTGCTCCGCCGAGCCCCCCGACCCGGGCGCTCCCAGTCTTGCCGAGCGGGCGGAGCCGCACAAGGCGTCTGTCGGCCCGCCGGGCGTGTCGCGGGGCAGAATGGAGGGCGAGCCCCCGTGGCCGAGTGGATGAGGCAACGGACTTCTAATCCGTTTTACGCAGGTTCGAATCCTGCCGGGGGTGCCACGTACCCACGCCGCGCCACTGCGATATCGCTCGACATCGGGGACGGGGGTCTCGGGAGCGGTGCCCCGTGCCCGATGGGCGAGAAACCGACTGCTTGCGGGAGGCGCTCGCCCGCCCACCCGTCGAGGAACTGCTCGTCTCCGAGCTGCCCGCCGGCCTCCCGGCGGTGGCACTCGCGGCCAGCGGTGCGGTCTCGACGACCCGTGGTCGCCGGGGCCATCTCTACGCGCAGGAGCTGACGGCTGTCTGCTGACGATACGACGTCTTTGTCGCCGTCTCGACGAGCGGACTATCGCGCGGTTCTGCTCGCCACCGAGGGGCCGCTCGCTCGGGATGGATGTATCGCGGCACTCGCCTGGCACGGTTCGCCGCGGGGGAGACTGACTGAGCTGTCAGTCGGCGGCGACGAAGATGCAGAAGGGGTGGCCGGCGGGGTCGGCGTAGACCCTGAGGGCCTCGTCGGGGTCGTCGGCGCGGTCGAGCAGGAGCCGGGCGCCGAGGCCGAGGGCGAGCTCGCCGGCGGAGTCGAGCTCGTGGCGGTCGCCGACCGTGCAGTCGAGGTGGAGCTGCTGGGGGACGCCGTGCTCGGGCCAGGTCGAGGGTTCCAGGTGCTCGACCTGCTGGAAGGCGACGCCGACCCCGCCGGCCGGGTGGCGGAGCACGAGCCACTCCCTTCCCCTCGGGTCGTCGGCGCCCCCAACGGGCGGCTCGTCGCCAGCCCGGTACTCCCAGCCGAGCAGCGCGCGGTAGAACTCGGCCAGCTCCCGGGCGTCGGTGGTGTCGAGGACGACCAGAGATAGGCGTGGGTGGTGGCCGATCGGGTCCATCTTCGGCCTAGGCGCTGAGGGTGGCGGCGAGGAGCTCGCCGTCGAGATCGGCACGGTCGCTCGGCCGGTGCTCGACGAGGGCGACATCGAAGGCAAGATCGAAGCGGTGGTCGGAGGCCGCGTTGCGCGCCGCGGTGGCGGCGGTCAGCCGGTCGGCGATGGCGCGGGCCTCCTCTCCGGCTGCATCGAGCAGGAGGACGGCGAACTCGTCGGGGCCGATCCGACCGACGAGGTCCGAGCCCCGCACCGTCGATCCGAGCAGGTGAGCAGTCTCTGCGAGCGCCGTGTCCCCGCTCTCGTAACCCAGACGGCCGTTGATCGCAGATGTGCCCCGGATGTCGAGACGGAGCAGGCTGACGGGCTCGCTGCGCGAGTCAGCCAGCTCGAGCAGCCGGTTGCCGAGGCGGATGAACGTCCGGGCGTTGAGGGCCCCGGTGAGGGCGTCGAGCGCCATGTGGGGGATCGACGAGAGCTCCGCCTCGAGCAGCCTCGCCAGCTCGCCCAGGGCGCCGACCTCGGCGTCGGAGTACTCCCGCGGCTCGAGCGACATCACCGCCAGGGCGCCGACGTGCTCGCCCCCCGGCGCCCTCACCGGCACTCCGGCGTAGGCGAGCACAGGCGGGACGGCATTGACGACCGCCAGCCGGTCGAAGCGCGCGTCCGCCCGGGCGTCGGCGACGAGGAGGGGCACCCCGGTGCCGACGACGTGGGAGCAGAACCAGGAGCTGCGGTGCGGCTCGCCGAGCACGACACCGGCTGCCGAGGCGCCGCAAGCGGACTTGAAGAAGACCCGCGTCTCGGCCACCAGGGTCATCAGCCCGATGGGGCTCCGGGTGAGGCGTGCTGCCAGCTGGGCGACGCGGTCGAAGCGCCGCTCGGGTGAGGACTCGAGAAGGTGGAGGTCATCGAGCGCCATCAGGCGCCCTGTCTCGTCGTGGGCTAAGGGTGCCTCGTGCACGTCGCTGAGCCTATGTCCACGCGCCGTCTTCGGCACGGATCCTCCCGGGACGATCCCCGGCAGGGAGCAGCGGGAGCGGGCAGGATGGTGCCATGGAGGTACTCGTGATCGCCGGCCAGGCGGACCCTCCGCGCTTCCTCCTCGAACGGGCGAGCCGCGTGGTCCACTTCGACGGCCCGGACATCGCGCCGGGCGTGCTCACCGACCTGCGGGCCCGGCTGCCTCGCCGGGTGACGGTCGTCGGGACCGACCGCGTGGCGGCGGACGTGGCGGCGACCCTGCACCGCGCCGGCATGCCGGTACGCCTGCACACAGACGAGGACGTCGCCTCGCGTGACGACCTCGCCGGAATCGAGGTGCTCCCGCGCAGCGATCCCGGTCCGGCGATGGAGGCCGTCGGCTCGCTCCTCGACCTCGTCGGGAACACGCCGATGCTGCGCCTCGACCGGGTCGGGCGGGACCTGCCCTGCCCGCTTCTCGCCAAGCTCGAGCTGTTGAACCCCGGCGGGAGCGTGAAGGACCGACCGGCCGTCGCCATGATCGACGCCGCCGAGCGGGCCGGGCTGCTGAAGCCAGGCGGGACCATCGTCGAGGGAACCTCTGGCAACACCGGCGTCGGCCTCGCGATCGTGGCGGCGCGACGCCGGTACAAGTGCATCTTCGTCATGCCCGACAAGATGTCGCAGGAGAAGATCGGCCTGCTTCGAGCCTACGGCGCCCAGGTCGTGGTCTGCCCGACGGCGGTGCCGCCTGACCATCCCGACTCCTACTACTCGGTGACGGCCCGCCTCGCCGAGGAGATCCCGGGCGCATTCCATCCCGACCAGTACCACAACCCCGACAACCTGGCCGCCCATGTCGCAACGACCGGCCCGGAGATCTGGCGCCAGACCGCCGGCAGGGTCAGCCATTTCGTCACCGGGATCGGGACCGGCGGCACGATCTCGGGCATCGGGCGCTACTTGAAGCAGATGAATCCGGACATCCAGATCATCGGGGCTGACCCCGAGGGCTCGGTCTACTCGGGTGGGTCGGGCCGTCCCTACCTCGTCGAGGGGATCGGCGAGGACTTCTGGCCCTCGACCTACGACCCGGCGGTGGTCGACCGGGTGATCATGGTGAGCGACGCCGACTCGTTCCACATGGCGAGGTGGATCTCGCTCGAGGAGGGCCTGCTGGTCGGCGGCTCGACCGGGACAGCGGTCTGGGCGGCGCTCCAGCTGCAGGGCGAGCTCGACCCACACGACGTCGTGGTCACCCTCGTCCCTGACTCCGGTCGGGGCTACCTGTCCAAGCTCTACAACGACGAGTGGATGGCCGACCACGGCTTCTTGCGCTCGCGGGGGCGGACGATCGGCGACCTGCTCACCAAGAAGGGAGCGGCCCTGCCCGAGCTCATCCACGTCCATCCCGACGAGACGGCGCGCCAGGCGATCGCCGTCATGGCCGAGTACGGGGTGAGCCAGCTCGCGGTCGTGAAGGCCGAGCCGCCGCTCGTCGAGGCTGAGGTGGTCGGATCTGTCCACGAGCAGGACCTGTTGCGAAGAGCCTTCGCCGAGCCGCGCCTGTTGGAGCGGCCGGTGGGCGAGGTGATGGCCCCGCCGCTCCCGACCGTCGGGAGCGGGGAGCCGATCGAGGTCGTCGTGGGTAGCCTCGAGGAGGCGTCCGCCGTCGTCGTCATCGACCACGGCCATCCGGTCGGAGTGGTGACGCGGACCGACGCTCTCGGGTTCCTCGCCTCGCTGGCCGGCGCCGAGGCGTCCGAGAGCCGGAGGCAGGCGTGACCGAGACGCGACGGACCCCAGGCTTCGAGACCCTCGCCATCCATGCCGGCCAGGACCCCGATCCGACGACGGGAGCAGTGGTCCCGCCCATCCACCTCGCCACCACCTACGCCCAGGACGACGTCGGCAGGCACCGGGGCTTCGAGTACAGCCGGTCGGGCAACCCGACCCGCACCGTCCTCGAGACGGCGCTCGCCACGCTCGAGGGCGCCGCCTACGGCTTTGCCTTCGCGAGCGGCATGGCCGCCGAGGACGCCGTCCTGCGCACCCTCGCACCGGGGGACCACGTCGTCATACCGAACGACGCCTACGGCGGGACCTACCGCCTCGTCGCTCGCGTCCACCAGGCCCAGGGGATCGCCTTCAACGCCGTCGAGCTCGCCGATGCCTCGGCAGTGGCCGGATCGATCAGACCCGAGACCCGCCTCGTCTGGGTCGAGACCCCGAGCAACCCGCTCTTGCAGGTGGCCGACTTGGCGACCCTCGCCGAGCTTGCCCACTCGCGCGAGGCGCTGCTCGTCGTCGACAACACCTTCGCCACGCCCTACCTGCAGCAGCCGCTCTCCCTCGGGGCCGATGTCGTCGTCCATTCGACGACGAAGTACCTCGGCGGGCACTCCGACGTGGTCGGGGGGTTCGTCGCCACGGCCGACGAGGCCCTCGCCGAGCGGATCGGCTTCCTCCAGAACGCGACGGGCGCCGTGCCGAGCCCCTTCGACTGCTACCTGGTGCTCCGCGGGCTGAAGACGCTTGCCGTCCGCCTCGACCGCCAGTGCCAGAGCGCACTCGCCGTCGCCCGCTTCCTCGAGACCCACGAGCAGGTGGCCCGGGTCCACTACCCCGGCCTCGAGTCTCATCCCGGCCACGATCTTGCCAAGGCCCAGATGCGCGACTTCGGCGCCATGGTCTCCTTCACGCTGCGGGGCGGGGAGCCGGCCGCCCTCGACGTCGCCGCCTCGACGGGCATCTTCACCCTCGCCGAGTCCCTCGGTGCCGTCGAGTCGCTCATCGAGCACCCGGCGCGCATGACGCACCTGTCCGCTGCCGGCTCTGCTCTCGAGGTGGACCCGGCCCTCGTCCGCCTCTCGGTCGGCCTCGAGACCGTAGAAGACCTCCTCGACGACCTCGACCGGGCGCTTCGAGCCAGACGGTCCTAGCGCGGTCCGGCCGGCCGGGAGGAAGCCGCCAGACTCCCGGCGACCAGGCCGCGCGCCATCGCGGAGCGATCAGGTGCCACGCTCGGTCCCGGCCGGGTGCCGGCGGATCTCCTGGCCGCCATGGAGGCAGCCGGCGGAGGTGGTTCGTAGGGGGCCGTGGCCGGGTTCCTGTCCTCGAGCGGCCTCAGCGGGACTGCCAGGCGCCTCCCGTCCCCAGGAGTGTGGTGACGCCCGCCGGAAGGGTGTCGGTGACGACCTCGGCGAGCGTGACCTCGTCGAGCACGCTCCGCAGGGCGGCCCGGAGGGCGATCCAGACCTCCTGCAGGTGCTCGGAGGATCCGCGGTAGCAGGAATCCTCGGGCCGCTCGTTGCGGACCTCGGCGAGAGGGCCCTCGAGCCGCCGGACCACCTCGCCGAGGGTGACGTCCTCGGCTCGGCGGGCGAGTCGGTAGCCCCCCTCACTGCCGCGCTGGCTCGAGACGATGCCCACCCGGCGCAGTTCGTTCAAGATGCTGCGGAGGAAGCGAACCGGGATGTCCTGGTCCTTCGAGATCTCGTCGGCGGTGAGGGGCCCTCCGTCACTTGCCGCCAGCGAGCAGAGAGCCCGACAGGCATAGTCGACCTTGGCCGAGATGTGCACGAGCTGATCTCCTGTCTGGCCCGCACTCTCGGCGGGACGGTCACTCTTCGACGAGCATCTGAGAGTCGACCATCTCGAGGTAGTTCGTCCACGCCGAGCGGACGCCTTCACGATGTGCGTCGAGCTCACCGTCGACCGCTGCGCGGTAGGCGTTCCTCGCATCGTTGACCGACCGCAGGTAGTCCTCACGGGCGATGGCCATGCTCTCGTTGTACTGCTTTCGTATCTGAGCCGCCGTCTCGTTGTAGGTTGCTCTTGCCTGCGCCACCACGTCCCGGCGCATCGTGGAAGGGGCGTTCGCCACGGCCTGTTTGTAGAGCGCCCAGGCCTCGTCGATCGCCTTTCCGTGGGCGTCCTCGGCGGCCGCCTGAGCGGTGTCGTAGGAGCCCCGGGGAGCCTCGAGCGAATTCTCATAGGACGCCCACGCCCGCTCCACGGCCTCGCGGTAGACCTCCCAGGCGTCGTCGATGATGCCGAGGTACTGGTTGCGGGCCTCCAGATCTGCCGCTCTCGTGTCAGCGTCCCTTGGCATCTGCTCCCCTTCCTCGCCCCGGCAGAACGCTACCGCGGCGCCACCAGCTCGACACAGTGCAGGGACGAGATGCCGGGGTCGGACCACTGACAGCGGTGATCGCGTCACTCACTGCGCGCAATGCTACCCCGGCGCCGAATCGCGTGGAGAGCCGTCACGAGGAGCCGGCGCCGCCGAGCGCCCGCCGGCTCTCGGCGAGGGCCGCCCGGGCGACCGACCGACCGCCGGCCGAGCGCCTGAGCAGGCGGCCCCGGGCCGCTTCGACGGCGGCGAGGTAGGGGGAGGGCTCGCGCTCGCTCGCCCGCTCCGAGCCGAAGCGCCTCCTCGTGGCATACGAGCAGTGCAACTCCTCCTCCGCCCGGGTGCAGGCCACGTACAGGAGCCGTCGCTCCTCGGCGAGGGCGTCGGCGTCGCGGGCGTGGGCGATCGGGACGAGACCGTCCTCGAGGCCGGTCAGGAAGACGACCGGCCACTCGAGTCCCTTCGCCCTGTGGAAGGTCGACAGCTCGACTGCGTCCATCCCGCCGGCCGGACCGAGGGAGCGGGCGCTGGTGGCGGCGAACGAGCGGAACCCTGCTCCCGTCGCGACGGCGTCGGTCCCGAGGTACTCCTCGACGAGCACGCCGAGCTCACGCAGGTCCGATGCCACCGCCTCTGCGTCTTGGCCCGCCGAGCCGTCGGGCACCGTCGTACCGGTGAGATCCTTGGCGAGGCCGGCGAGCGCAGTGGCGCCATCGGCGTGCTCGAGCTCCGACATAGCGGCGGCGACGTGCGGACGGCGGAAGAAGCCCGCCTCGGCAGTGACCCGGCAGGGGACGCCGAGAGCGGCGAATGCGTCCTCGAAGGCCCGTAGCTGGGCGTTGGTGCGGGAAAGGACGGCGATCTGGGACCACCGCCGCCCCGGGCGGTGCGCAACCCTCACGCGCTCGGCGACGCCGGCGGCCTCCTCCCGATCGGTCGTGTACGCCGTGAGGGTGGGCACCGGACCCTCGGGGAGCGGCCCGCCGGCCGGAGCCGGCTGCGTACCCTCGAGCACCGAGGCTGCCACCTCGAGGATCTCGGCGGTCGAGCGGTAGTTCGTGCCCAGCCGGATGGTGACGGCACCAGGGAAGTCCTGCGAGAAGCGCGAGATGGCACGGGGATCGGCGCCGTTCCAGCCGTAGATCGCCTGGTCGGGGTCGCCCACGACGCAGACGTCCTCGTTACCGGCGCACCAGGCTCTCAAGAGAGCCAGCTGGGCCGAGTTGACGTCCTGGTACTCGTCGACGAAGACATGGCGGAACCGCCACCTCGCCGAGGCGGCGAACTCGTGGTCGGCCCCGAGCTCGGCGGCGCAGACCGTGAGGAGGTCCTCGAAGTCGAGCAGTCGCCGCCTGCGGCGCTCTCGCTCGTAGCTGTCGAACCACTCCGCCACCTCGGCGTGCGAGAGCGCCGGCTTCCGCCCGGCGGTCTCGGCGGCCCGCGGGTAGGCGTCCGGAGCGACGAGCCGGGACTTGGCCCATTCGATCTCGGCCGCGATCTCGTGGACCGGGAGCCCGTCGCCTGCCGCAGCGGGGCGTCCCCGGCGGTTCCGGGTCGTGGCCGGAGGAGCGTGCCTCGCCGCCGCCACGGCGTGCAGGAGCCGGGCCTTCGAGGGAAGGATGACCGGGGGGGCGAGGTGGCGCTCGGCGGCGAGCCGGCGCAGCTCGGCGAGGGCGACGGCATGGAAGGTGCCGGCCGTCACGGGCTCGGGCAGCCCGAGGCCGCCGAGGCGGCCCCGCAGCTCGGCGGCGGCCTTGCGGGTGAAGGTGAGCGCGAGGACGTGAGGGGCGAGCGCCGACGCGTCGAGGACCCGCCAGGCGATCCGCCTCGTCAGCACCCTCGTCTTGCCCGAGCCCGCTCCCGCCAGGATGCACAGCGGGCTGTGGGCCGTCGTGATGGCCTCGATCTGCTCACGGTCGCAGCCGGCGAGGAGGTCGTCGGGCCGAAGAGGTCGTCGGGAGGGCGCCACGCGCCAGCACCGTAGCGGAGGCGGCCCGGGGCGGGTCGCCGGGTATGGTGCTCGCCGTGCTGACGTCCTTCGACGGTGGCCGACTCTTCGGCCAGGTTCACGGATCGGGCGCCCCTGCCGCCGTCGCCCTGCACGGGTGGAGGCGGGACCACCGGGACTTCGATCTCGTCCTCGGCGGCGGGGCTGCCCGGAGCGGGCTGCTTAGCGCCGCGGTCACCCCCGAGATCGCGAGGTCGGCCGACGACAGCCCGCTCGCCGACGGCCCGCTGCCCTCGATCGCGCTCGACCTCCCCGGCTTCGGGGGCACCCCGGCCCCCGAGCGCGCCTGGGGCTCGCCCGAGTACGGCGAAGCCGTCGGTCGCCTGCTCGACCAGCTCGACCAACCTGTGGTCCTCGTCGGCCACTCCTTCGGAGGGCGGGTCGCCGTCCAGGTGGCGGCCGCCCGGCCCGACGCGGTCCGTGGGCTCGTGCTCACGGGCGCTCCCTTGTTCCCCGCCCCAGGCGCCGCCCGGAGGCGGCGGCCCCCGGCGCGCTATCGCCTCGCCCGCGCCCTCGCCCGGAGCGGCCTTGTCGGCGAGGAGCGGCTCGAGGCGCTCCGCCAGCGCTACGGATCGCCCGACTACCGGGCGGCCACCGGCGTGATGCGCGAGGTGCTCGTGAAGTCGATCGCCGAGGAGCGCGAGGAGGCCTACTCGGTCCCACTCGGGGCCGTCACTGTCCCGGTCGAGCTCGTGTGGGGCGAGCTCGACACCGCCGCGCCTCCCTCGGTGGCCGAACGGATCGCTGCCCAACTCCTGGCGCCGTTCGAGCTCAGCGTGCTCCCGGGGGTCGGTCACCTGACCCCGCTCGTCGTCCCCGGACGCCTGCGCCAGGTGATCGAGCGCCTCCTCGCAGGCTCGTCCGGTCGGGCCGAGGGCTTGTGACCGCTCTCGACGCCGTCGTCCTCCTCCTCACCGCGGCGGGTGCGGCCACCGGCACCCTGCGCTGGCTCCGGGTCGCCCAGCGGGAGCACTACCTCGCCGGCGAGTCGAGCCGCTTCGCATGGCGGTGGTGGAGCCAGGCGCCCGACGACCGGCTCCTCGGCCTCGCCGGGATCGCCGCTGCGCTCGTCTCGTCGTTCTTCCCGCCCGTCGCCGTGGTGGCTGGCGCCGTCGCGGCCGGTGCGCCGCGGCGCCTCGGATTACGGGGCCGGACCGGCCGGCTCGCCTGGACGCGGCGCCTCACGACAGTGGCGGTGGTGGCCTACGCCCTCGAGGCGGCCGCCGTCACCCTCGGCGGCATCGGGGCAGGCCTCGCCGGCGCAGCCCTCGCCGCTGCGCTCGTCGCCATGCTCGCTCCGCTCGCAGTCGACGGCGGGCTCGTGCTCACCCGACCGGTCGAGGAGATGCTCGCCCGGCGCTTCGTTGAGCGGGCGCGCGCCCGGCTCGAACGGATCGCGCCGCTCACGATCGCCATCACCGGCTCGTACGGCAAGACGACGGTGAAGGGCTACATCGCCCATCTCGTCCGCGGTCACAAGACGACGCTGCCGAGCCCGAAGAGCTTCAACAACCGTGCGGGCCTCGCCCGGACGGTGAACGAGCTCCTCGGACCGGCGACCGAGGTCTTCGTCGCCGAGATGGGCACCTACGGCCCGGGCGAGATCGCCGCTATGTGCTCCTGGGTCCGTCCCGAGATCTCCGTCCTCACAGCGATCGGCCCGGCCCATCTCGAGCGCTTCAAGAGCCTCGACCGCACGCTGGCGGCCAAGTCGGAGATCACCGAGACCGCCCGGGTCGTCGTCGTGAACGCCGACGACGAGCGTCTCTGTGGGCTGGCGCGGGTGCTCTCGGGCTCGGGTCGCAAGGTCATCGCGGCCTCGGGAGCGAGCGAGGTGGCCGACGTCGCCGTGCTGGCCGTCCCGGAGGGCCTGGAGATGAAGGTGGCGGGACGCCGCGTCGGCGTCGCTTCCCTGGCGCCGGGCGAGGCCCCGACCGCCCTCAGCAACGCCGCCGTGGCGGCGGCCGTCGCCATGGAGCTCGGCGTGCCGCCCGAGGAGGTGCTCGCCCGCCTCGCCAGCCTCCCGGTCCCGGCCAACCGCCTCCAGCGCTACGTCGCGGACGGCGGCTACGTCGTGCTCGACGACACCTTCAACTCCAACCCGACGGGAGCCCGCCTGGCGCTCTCGCGGTTGAGGGACGACCCCGGCGTGAGCCCCTCGGGGCGGCGGGTGGTCGTCACCCCGGGCATGGTGGAGCTCGGTCCGATCCAGCGGGAGGAGAACGAGGCCCTCGGCGAGGCGGCGGCCCGCCTGGCCGACTGGGTCGTCATCGTCGCCCGCACGAACCGGGCGGCGCTCGCCGAGGGGGCGGCGAGGGCCGGCGAGAGCGGGGCGGCTGTGCTCACCCTCGACCGGCTCGATCAGGCGCTCGAGTGGGTCCGCGCCAACCTCGGGCCCGGCGACGCCGTCCTGTACGAGAACGACCTCCCGGACCACTATCCGTGAGGCGAGCGGACGGCTCGGGCCCCGGTGCGTCCGTTCGTACTCGGCAGTCCTGCGACAGATAAGGTGGGCGCCGCCATGAGACGGTCCCATCGTGGCCTTTCGTTCGATGATCGGGGGGCACTCGGCATAACCGGCGCCATCGGCCTTCGGGCCGGCGGCGCCCCCGCGCGGGTGGGCGTGATCTACGGCGGCCCGTCGCCGGAGCATGACGTCTCCATCCTGACCGGCCTGCAGGCGGCGAGAGGGCTGCGCGGGGCGCCGAGCATCGGGGAGATCCACTCGCTGTATTGGACCAAGACCGGCGAGTGGTTCGAGGCGCCGAACGGGCGGGAGGCGGGCGACTACGTCGACGGACCGCCGAACGGCTCGACGCCCCTGCGTCTCCTGGCGGGGGTCGACGGTGGGTTCGTAGCGAAAAAGGGCGGACGGTTCAGCTCCAAGGAGGAACCGCTCGAACTGGACGCGGTCATCATCTGCTGTCACGGCGGCCCGGGAGAGGACGGCACCCTCCAAGGTGTCCTCGACCTCTGCAAGCTGCCCTACACCGGCCCCACGCTCGCCGGGGCGCTCATCGGCATGGACAAGCTCGCCTTCTCGGCGCTCATGGCGACGGCGTTCCTCCCGATGCTGACTCGGGTCCCGCTCTACGACGGGTCGTCCGCGCCGGGACTTCCCGGCCCCTACATCATCAAGCCGCGCTTTGGCGGATCCTCGATCGGCATCGAGGTGGTGTCGGACCACGAGTCAGCCCTCGCCCGGCTGAGGGTCAACCCGCACCTGAAGCGGGGTGCGGTGCTCGAGCCCTACCAGCCCGATCTCTACGACCTTCAGGTCGCGGTCCGCACGTGGCCGGAGGTGCAGCTCTCCGCCATCGAGAAGCCGCTTCGGACCCGAGCGGACGGGGAGATCCTCGCCTACAGCGACAAGTACGTCGGGGCCGAGGGCATGACCACGGCGCCCCGGGAGCTGCCCGCTCGCATCGACCCCGAGATCGAGCGCCAGATCCGCACCGTCGCTCCCGAGGTGGCGATGCTCTGCGGCGTGAGGGGTGTCGCCCGGATCGACTTCCTCTCCGACGGCGATGCCATCTACGTGAACGAGATCAACACCATCCCCGGCTCGCTCGGCCGCCACCTGTGGATCGACCCGCCCGTGCCCTTCCCGGCGCTCCTGCTCGAGTTGCTCGGCGAGGCGATCGGCCGGCCGTCGGTCAGTTTCTCGACCGCCGGGGCCGACGGGTCGGTGCTGCGAGGGGCCGGTTCCATCGGGGGCAAGCTCGCCTAGGAAGGGCGACGTCATGCCCTTTCCTTCCAAGCTGCTCATCCCCGGCGAGGAGATCGTCGTCGAGAGCCACCCGAATTGGTCGGTGCTCGTCCCGCCGGTGGCCGCCTTCGTCCTCGTCCTCGGGGCGTGCGTCGCCATCGCGGTCGCGTGGAGCTCGGCCCCGATCTGGGTCCTCTACGTCTTCGCCGCCGTGGCGACCGTCGGCGCCCTCCTCCTCGCTGCCCGGGTCGTCTCCCACCGCTCGAAGCTCCTCGTGATCACGACCTCGAGAGTGATCTACCGGTCGGGAGTCCTCCACCGGACCGGTCGGGAGATCCCGCTCGACCGCATTCAGGACGTCACCTACCACCAGAACCTGATCGAGCGCCTGGCGAGGGCCGGAAGCCTCACGATCGAGTCGGCGGGTGCGGCGGGCCAGGAGCCCTTCCCCGACATCCGCCGGCCCGCCGAGATGCAGTCGCTCATCAACCAGCTCGTGAGCGGCGACCGCGGTCGTTTCCGGGCGCCACCGCCCGCCCGGGGTGACCGCTCGCGCCTCGACGAGGAACCGGCGACGAGCGAGCTCCCTGTCGTCGGCCAACCCACCGGCCGCACGCCGACGGCGCCGGAGGGCCAGTCGCTCGCCGAGGCGCTGCGCGAGCTCGAGCGGCTGCACGAGTTCGGCGTCATCACCGACGTCGAGTTCGCGAAAGAGCGTCGGCGGCTGCTCGGCCTCGGCTGAGCGGCTCAGCAGCGGCGGGCGCCGCCACCCGGCGCCACGACCCAGTGCCGCCGGGTCCCGAGTCGCCGCCCGAGCACGCCCGGCCGGGCGAGGGCGAGGGCGCAGCCGCCGAAGCCGGCGCCGGTGAGGCGCGCCCCGAGGACCCCGGGCAGCCCCTGCAGCCAGGTCACGAGCTCGTCGAGCTCTGGCACCGAGACCTCGAAGTCGATGGCGAGGCTGCGGTGGCTCTCGTCGAGGAGGCGGCCGGCCTCCTCGAGCTCGGCCCGCTCGAGCATGCCGGCGAAAGCGAGCACCCGGGCGTTCTCGCTCACGACGTGTCGGGCGCGCCGGCGGATCACGTGGTCGGCGATCCCGTCGACCTGGCGCGGCGAGACATGGCGCAGCGGTCCGAGCAGCCGCGCCGCCTCGGCGCACTCGGCTTCTCGTAGGCCGTAGGCGGTCTCGCTCACCGACCGGCGCACCCCGCTGTCGACGACGACGAACTCGAGCTCGTCGGTGGGCACCTCGACGTAGCGCACCCCGAGCGTGCCGCAGTCGAGCAGCATGGCATGACCGGCTCGGCCCGAGACGATGGCGAGCTGGTCGAGGATGCCGGTCTTCACCCCGGTGGCGAGCTGCTCGGCCCGCTGACAGGTGAGGGCGAGCTCTCGCCCGGTCTCCTCGGCGCCGAGGGCGAGCGCCAGGGCGACCTCGAGGGCGGCGCTCGAGCTGAGGCCGGCGCCGACGGGGAGGTCAGAGGAGACTTCCGCCTTGCCGCCCGAGGTCGGCCGGACGACGGCGACGACGGCGCCGACGTAGCGAGCCCACTCCGGCAGGACCATGGCGAGCTCGAGGGGCTGGGCCGGGATCGAGAGAGGGATACGGCCCGGCTCGCCCTCGAGCGAGGAGGTGACCTCGATGGCCGGCGCCGACGGGTCCGGCTGGAAGGACGCCTCGGTGCCGAGCCCGACGGTCATCGGCATGGCGAAGCCGCCGGTGTAGTCCGTGTGGTCGCCGATCAGGTTCACGCGGCCGGGGGCGAAGGCGACGACGCGCTCGCCGGTGGACATCTCGGCGGGTCGTCAGCCCTCGAGCACGCTGCGGTCGCCGGCGCGCAGTCCCTCGATCAGGCGGCGGTAGGTACCGGCGGCATCGCCTCCCATGGAGTCCCGCTCGCTCCATGCGAGCCCGCGTTCCCGGTCGACGCCGAAGAGGCCGAAGCGCGGCTCGTAGGTGCCCCACTCGTAGTTGTCCGCCAGGCACCAGTGCCAGTAGCCGGTGACCGGGAGACCGCCCGCCACGGCGGCCACCAGGGCCGAGAGGTTCTCGGTGAGGTACCGCTCGCGCGTCCAGCCGTCGAGACGGGGGTAGGAGCGCCCGCGCCTCACCCGGTTGCACAGGCCGTTCTCGACCACCCAGAGGTCGAGGCCGGGTTCGAGGTTCGCTCGGGCGTACTTGCCGAGACCGGCCGGATCGGGCGGGTCGTCCCACAGGGGCCGGTCGAAACCCGGCCATCTCCCGCCGGCGGTGGCCGAGAAGGGGAGTCGGAGGTGGGAGGCCGTCTCGGGGTCGTAGTAGTCGAGCTGGACGACGTCCATCGTCGTGAGGTGGGGGCTCGAGTAGACGGCCTCGATCGCTCTCGGGAAGGCGGCCACGGGGTCGACGAGGCGGGCCGAGAGGCGCCGGAGCGCCTCCTCGGCAGCCGGCCAGCGGCGGTTCGCGCCCGAGCGGGCGGCGTCGGTCGCGTACCACTGCCGGCGCCGATTGGACAGGTGCGCTCCGAGCGCGTCCCTCTCCACGCCGCGGGAGCGGGCGGCCAGGAGGTCGACGAGGAGCCGGTCGAGCTCGTAGATCGAGAAGTTGCAGTTGTTCGTGCTCACGACCGCCTCGGGCAGCCGGGACTTCACCTCGTCGTAGGCGAGGACGTGGGCGGCGAGGAGGTGGTCTGCCGCCCGCAGGACGCTGCGGCCGTCGAGGCGGCTCCCAGGGGGAAAGGCCCCGAGGAAGAAGCTCATGAGGGCGAGGACGTTGATCTCGTTCAGCGTGACATAGAGGCGGCAGCTGTCCCCGAGGCGGCGCACGACCTCGGCGGCGTAGGAGGCGAAGCGCTCCGGGGCGTCGGCGTCGCACCACAGGCGCGCGCCGGCCCAGTCGGGGTGGGTGAAGTGGCAGAGCGTGAGGAGCGGCTCCATGCCCCGGTCCCTGCAGGCGGCGAGGATGGCGGCGTAGCGGCCGAACGCCTCGTCGTCGTATTCCCCTTCGCGCGGCTCGAGGCGCGCCCACTCGACCGAGAGGCGGAACGAGTCGATGCCGAGCGAGGCCGCCGCATCGAGGTGCGCCTCGTAGTGGTCGAAGAACTGGACGGCGAGGCCCGACGGCTCGACACGGCCGTCGTGCTCCCAGGAGAACCAGTTGTTACGGGGCTCCCCCGGGCCGTTGAAGCCGCCCTCCACCTGGAAGCCGGCTGTCGCCACCCCGAACCGGAACTCCTGGGGCACGAGCGGTTCCACGGCCCGACATTGTCACACCGGCTGCCGCCCCGCGGCCCGGTTTGCGCCGGAGGTCGCCCGGGGGAAGCATTCCGCCATGCCAAGTGTGGCCGCGAACGGCATCGAGCTCTTCTACGAGAGCTCCGGTGATCCCTCCCATCCTCCGCTGCTCCTCGTCTCCGGGCTCGGGATGCAGCTCGTCGAGTGGGGCGAGGAGGTGATCGACCGCTTCGTCGCCGAGGGCTTCCGGGTGATCGCCTACGACCACCGCGACATCGGCCTCTCGACCCACATGGTGGCGGCCGGGGTGCCCGACCTCATGGCGCTGCTCTCCGGCGACGAGGTCGAGCTCGCCTACGGCATCCCGGACATGGCGCTCGACGCCGCCCGCCTGCTCGGCGCGCTCGACGTCCGTGCCTGCCACGTCGTCGGGGTCTCGATGGGCGGCATGGTCGCCCAGCAGCTCGCCGTCGACCACCCGGGGCGCGTGCTGAGCCTCTGCTCGATCATGTCGACGACGGGTGCGCCCGACGTCGGCGCGCCGAGCGAGGAGGGGATCGGCGCCCTCCTGCGACCCGCGCCCCGGACGAGACAGGAGGCGATGGACCAGGCCGTCGAGACCTGGAAGATCATCGGCTCCCCCCACTTTCCGATCGACGAGGACCGGGAGCGGGCGCTCGCCGGGACCGCCTGGGACCGCTCGAGCGACCAATCCGGCTTCGCCCGCCAACTGGCAGCGATCCTGACGGCGCCGGACCGGACCACCGCCCTCGGTGCGCTCAGGGTGCCGACCCTCGTCATCCACGGGGGTCTCGACCCGCTCGTCGACGTGAGCGGCGGTCGGGCGACGGCCGCCGCCGTCCCCGGCTCCCGCCTCGTCGTGATCGACGAGATGGGCCACCACGTCCCGCCGGCGCTGTGGGACCGCCTCGTGGCCGAGATCGTCGCCAATGCCACCTCGACCGCTCCGTGAGCGCCGACCGCCGGCGTCCGGGACCGCTTGCGGGCGTGAAGGTGATCGAGCTCGCCGGCATCGGCCCCTGTCCCTTCGCCGGTATGGTGCTCGCCGACCTCGGTGCCGACGTGCTGCGGGTGGAACGCGCCGAGGCGGTCGGCGAGGAGCCTCCCCCCGGGGTCCGCTGGGATGTCCTGCAACGCTCGAAGAGGTCGGTCGGCGTCGATCTGAAGCAGGAGGGCGGGGTCTCGCTCGTCCTCGAGCTGGCACAGAGCGCCGACGTCCTCCTCGAGGGCTTCCGACCCGGGGTCACCGAGCGGCTCGGGCTCGGCCCCGAGGAGTGCCTCCGACGCAACCCAGGGCTCGTCTACGGACGGATGACCGGATGGGGTCAGACCGGTCCGCTCGCCGACCGCGTCGGTCACGACATCGACTACATCGCCCTCGCCGGCGTCCTCGGCGCGCTGGGGCGGGCGGGCGAGGCGCCGGTGCCGCCCTGCAACCTCGTCGGTGACTTCGGTGGCGGCGGGATGCTGCTCGGCCTCGGCGTGGTGGCCGCCCTGTTCGAGGTGGCCCGTGGCGCCGCCGGCCAGGTCGTCGACGCCGCCATGGTGGACGGGGCGGCCCTTCTCTTCTCCATGATGTGGTCCTTTCGCGCCCTCGGGGTCTGGAGCGAGGAGCGAGGGACCAACCTCCTCGACACGGGAGCGCCCTTCTACGAGGTCTATGAGTGCGCCGACGGCCGCCATGTGGCCGTCGGCGCACTCGAGCCGCGGTTCCACGCCGCCCTGCTGAGGGTCATGCGGCTCTCGCCGGAGGAGCTGCCGCCCCAGATGGAGAGGGCCGGGTGGCCGGCGGCCAAGGAGCGTTACCGGGAGGTCTTCAGAAGGCGCACCCGCGACGAGTGGGTCGCCCTCGCCGAGGCGGAGGGGGGCGACGCCTGCCTGGCACCGGTGCTCTCGATGGGGGAGGCGGCCGGGCACCCCCATCACGTTGCCCGCCGGACCTTCCTCGAGATCGACGGCGTCGTGCAGCCGGCCCCGGCACCGAGGTTCTCGGGCACCGAGAGCGCCGTACCCGAGCCGCCGTGCTGGCCCGGCGAGGGCGGCCTGGAGGCGCTCTCTGAGTGGGGCCTTTCCCCCGGGCGCGTCGAGGCCGCTCTCGCCTCGGGGGTACTCCGGGCCTACTGAGGCGCCGGGGGAGGCGACTTCTCCGGTGCGGGTAGCCTTCGTATGTGCAGGGGCCGCTGACCGGAGCCGTCGCGCCGCGGGCGCGGTCGTTCTGGATCCACACGCTCGGCTGCCCGAAGAACGAGGTCGACTCGCAGAAGCTCGCCGGGCGCCTGCGGGCCGGCGGCCTCGAGGCCGCGGAGAAGCCTGGTGAGGCCGATCTCATCGTGGTCAACACGTGCGCCTTCATCGAGGCGGCGCGGGCCGAGTCGATCGAGACGATCATCGAGCTCTCCGATCTGCGGCGGGATGGCGCCCGCCTGGCGGTCACGGGCTGCCTCGCCGAGCGCAACGGGGAGGAGCTTGCCGAGGCGCTGCCTGAGGTCGACCTCGTGGCGGGCTTCGGTGCCGAGCTCACCCCCGCCCTCGCCGCCGCCCCCGTGGCCTTCTTGAGGCGCCAGGAGCTCCCCGACTTCGACCTGCTCGAGCTTCCCCGCCCGCCCGCCAGTGCTCCGTGGGCCTACGTCAAGGTGGCAGAGGGGTGCGACCGGCGCTGCGGCTTCTGCGCCATCCCTTCCTTCCGCGGCCCGCAGCGCTCCCGGGCCCTGGCGTCGGTGCTCGAGGAGGTGGACCGCCTGGACGTTTCCGAGGTGGTCCTCGTCGCCCAGGACCTCGCCTCCTACGGGGGTGACCGCTCGTCGGCGTCCCGGCTCGAGCACGACCGGATCCTCGACCTCGTCGGGGCGGTGGCGGCCCGGGTGGACTGGGTCCGGCTGCTCTACCTCTACCCCTCGTCGCTCACCGACGAGCTCGTCGACGCCGTCGTGGCGACGGGGGTGCCCTACTTCGACCTCTCGCTCCAGCACGTCTCCCGCCCTCTCTTGCGCCGGATGCGCCGCTTCGGCGAGCGCGGCCGGATCACCGAGCGCATCGGGAGGATCCGCTCGGTGGCACCCGAGGCGGCACTCAGGTCGTCATTCATCCTCGGCTACCCCGGCGAGACCGAGCAGGACCACGACGAGCTGCTCTCGTTCATCGAGGAGGCGGAGCTCGACTGGGCCGGCTTCTTCACCTTCTCGAGGGAGGCCGGCACCTACGCCGACGGCCTCACCGAGGAGCTCCAGGTTCCGGAGGCGCTGGCGCTCGAGCGACTGGCCGAGTGCTCGGAGCTCCAGGACGCCATCACTGCCCGCAGGCGGGCATCGCTCGTCGGCGCCGAGCTCACTGTGCTCGTCGATGGCGACGGGCGCGGGCGGACCTACAGGGAGGCCCCCGAGATCGACGGGATCGTCCGCCTCGCCGGCGCGGGCGCGGGCGCTGCTCCCGGCAGCTTCGTGACGGCCCGCTGCGTCGGCTCGGAGGGCCCCGACCTCCTGGCCGAGGTCGAGGGCGGACGCCCGTGAGCTCGACGCCGGCGGCGGCTCGGCCGAAGGGGGGGATCGACCGGACCTTCGGCCCCTCCGCCCTCGCCACGCCCGCCAACGCCCTCACGCTGATCCGCCTACTCGCCTCGCCGGTGCTCGTCCTCCTCGTGGTCTTCGCCGGCCCGGCGAGCTGGCTGCTCACGGTGCTCTGGTTCCTGGCTGCGGGGAGCGACGGCCTCGACGGGTGGGTGGCGCGCAAGATGGGGGCCACCCGCTCGGGTGCCTTCCTCGACCCGCTGGCGGACAAGTTCCTCGTCCTCGGCGTGCTCGCCGCCCTGGCGGTGGCCGGCGAGGTAACCTGGCTCCCGGTCGGCCTCATCGCTGCACGCGAGGTCTCCATGAGCGCCTACCGCTCCCTGGCGGGACGGCGCGGGATCTCCATCCCGGCGAGGCGGACCGCCAAGGCCAAGACCTTCATGCAGGACCTCGTCATCGCCCTCGCGCTCCTGCCGCCGGTCGGCACCCACGAGGTCGGCCTCGTGCGCGACCTGCTGTGGGTGGCGGTGGTGCTCACGCTCTACACCGGTGCCGAGTACGCCCTCGACGGTCGCCGGGCGGCGGCGCGGCGCGCCGGCGCCGACGGTGTGCCGCCGAGCGGCCGGGGCACCTCCGTGCGTGCGGGCTGAGGTCCTGGCGGTCGGCACCGAGCTGCTGCTCGGGCAGATCGCGGACACGAACTCGAGCTGGATGGGCGAGCAGCTCGCCCTGTCGGGGATCGACTGCCACTTCCAGACCCGGGTCGGCGACAACTTGGGCCGGATCGTGCTCGCGCTGAGGAGCGCGCTCGCCCGCTCGGACGCCGTCCTTGTCTGCGGCGGCCTCGGGCCGACCCAGGACGACATCACGCGGGAGGCCATCGCGGCGGTGATGAACGTCGATCTCGTCCGGGACGACTCGGTCCTCGAGGCCATCCGGGCGATGTTCTCCTCGCGGGGACGGGAGATGTCGCCGAACAACGCCCGGCAGGCGGACGTGCCCCGGGGGGCCGAGATCATCGAGCAGCGCACCGGGACGGCCCCGGGCCTCATCTGCCCGGTCGGGAACAAGGTCGTCTACGCCATGCCCGGCGTGCCCTACGAGATGCAGGAGATGATGGACCGGGCGGTCCTTCCCGACCTGCGGCGCCGCGCCGGTGAGCCTGCCGTGATCGTGAGCCGGACCCTTCGGACCTGGGGCATCGCCGAGTCGGCTCTCGCCGAGCTGCTCGAGCCGCGCATCGGGGCCCTGGCAGCCGGCGGCCCGGGTGTGCCGACCATCGCCTTCCTCGCGAGCGGGATCGAGGGGATCAAGGTGCGCCTCACGGTGAAGGCGTCGAGCGCGGTGGCTGCCGCCGCCGCACTCGACGCCGAGGAGTCCCTCGTCCGCGGGGTGCTCGGCGACGTTGTCTTCGGGGTGGACGGCGAGACGATGGAGTCGGCCGTCGGCTCGCTGATCCGGGCTCGCGGGTGGCGCCTCGCCCTCGCCGAGTCGCTCACCGGGGGACTCGTCGCCTCACGGGTCGTCTCGGTGCCCGGCGCCTCGGAGTGGTTCGCCGGCGGCGTCGTCTCCTACGCGTCGGAGGTGAAGGCGTCGGTTCTCGACGTGCCCCCCGGCCCGGTCATCTCTGCTGCCGCGGCGCGCAGCATGGCAGAGGGTGCGAGGAGGCTCTTTCGCACCGAGGTCGGGCTCGCCACCACGGGTGTGGCTGGTCCGGCCAGCCAGGAGGGACACCGGCCCGGGACCGTCTTCGTCGGGCTCTCGATCGAGGGAGCCGAGAGCGAGGCGATCGAGCTCCGGCTCCCCGGCGATCGTGAACGGGTCCGTCAGATGACGGTCATCTCGGCGTTGAGCGCCTTGCGCCGCCACCTCCTCGCACCGGTCAGCTGAGCGCTCTCGGCTCCAGCCGCACGGTCCACAGCGGCGGGCCCCCCGGCACTGGGTGGAGGTCGTTGCCGACCTCGTAGCCGAGGCGACGGTAGTAGGCGAGATTGTCCACGTTCTGGGTCTCGAGGTAGGCGGGCAGCCCGTCGGCGTCGGTCCGGTCGAGCACCGCCTGCTGCAGCCCGGTCCCGATGCCTGACCGTTGCACCGAGGGGTCGGCGGCGAGCAGGAAGAGAGACCAGCTCGGTTCCTTGGGGCGTGCCCTGTCGATGGCCGAGAGGTACCTCGTCCCGACGACGAGGGCCTTCGGCCGGGGGATGAGAGCCAAGAAGGCTCCGAGGGACTGGCGCAGCTGCGCGCCGACGAAAGCGGGTAGCCGTCAGGCTTCCCCCAGCAGGCCACACCGACGAGGCGGCCGTCCGGCTGGCGGGCGGCGAGCATCTCGGAGCTGTCTCCGAGGGCGGCGATCTGCGAGCGGAAGAAGATCCCGAGACCGCGCGCCCCTTGGCGAGGCTACGGGCTCAGGTGGACGAGGAAGGGGTCGAACCGAAAGGCGCGGGTCGCCACCCGAGCGGCGTCGGTCAGCTGCATCTTGTCGCGTGGGTCGAGCATCCCGAGCTCGAAGCCGGTCCTCGGCACCGGGCAGCAACGCCAGGCGCACACGGCGGGGCCGCCTCGAGGCGACAGGCCGTCGGACCGGGGCGAGCGCTCCGCCGAGCCCTCCCGGTGCGCTCGGGGACAGCCGGCGGCTCGTCCCAGCCGGTATCCACCAGCGAACGTGTGTTTGCAACTACACTGCTGTAACACTGACCGAGTACGTGACACACCCTCCCCGTACGGTGCCCGGAAACGGATCACCGCCTCAAGGGGACCGTCAGCCGAG
>JAJZZB010000157.1 GCA_021797795.1 Actinomycetes bacterium
TCGCCTTCTCGAAGGTGTGCACGCACGCCGGGTGCCCGGTGGCCCTCTACGAGAAGGCCGTCGGCGAGCTGCTCTGCCCCTGCCACCAGTCGGTCTTCAAGGTCGGCCCCGGTGAGCCGGCGACGAACGTCTTCGGGCCGGCGCCGCGGCCGCTTCCGCAGCTGCCGCTGTACGTCGACAAGAACGGCTACCTGCGGGCGCAGGCCGCCTACGACGAGCCGGTCGGACCGGGCTTCTGGGAGCGAGGCGCGCCCAAGTGATCGACTCCCTCTTCAATTGGGTCGACGACCGGCTCAACATCTCCGGGTCGAGCCGGAAGCTGCTCAACAAGATCTTCCCGGACCACTGGTCCTTCATGCTCGGCGAGATCGCCCTGTACTCCTTCGTCGTCCTGCTTGCAACGGGCGTCTTCCTCACCTTGTACTTCGTGCCCTCCCAGCACCAGATCGTCTACCGGGGCTCCTACCTGCCCCTCGACGGCCAGAAGGTGTCGGAGGCCTACGCCTCCACGATCAACCTGACCTTCAAGGTCCGCGCCGGCCTGCTCATGCGCCAGATGCACCACTGGGCCGCCAACATCTTCGTCGGCTCGATCGTCGTGCACATGGTCCGGATCTTCTTCACGGGCGGTTTCCGCCGGCCGAGGGAGTTCAACTGGATCATCGGCGTCAACCTCTTGATCCTGGCCATCTTCAACGGCTTCCTCGGCTATTCCCTACCCGACGACCTCGTCTCGGGAACGGGCATCCGCATCGCCTTCTCGATCCTCGAGTCGGTCCCCCTCGTCGGGAGCTACCTCGCCACCCTCCTGTTCGGTGGCAACTTCCCCGGCACGGCGATCATCCCGCGCTTTTTCATCATCCACGTCCTCATCCTGCCGGCCATCATCGCCGTTCTCATCGGGGCCCACCTCGGCCTGCTCGTGAAGCAGAAGCACACCCAGTTCGCCGGCTCGGGGGCGACCGAGAAGAATGTGGTCGGCGCCCCGATGTGGCCGGTCTTCCTCGCCAAGACCCAGGGCTTCCTCTTCCTCGTCGCCGGTGTCACCGCTCTCCTCGGCGCCTTCGTCCAGATCAACCCGATCTGGCAGTACGGCCCGTACGTCCCCTACCACGTGAGCTACGCCGTCCAGCCCGACTGGTACATGGGCTGGCTGGACGGTGCGCTGCGTGTGATGCCGAGCTGGGAGACCGTCTTCCCCGGCCACATGATCCCGAACGCCTTCTATCCCGGCGTCCTGCTCCCGGGCATCACCTTCACCGTCCTCATGCTCTGGCCGATGATCGAGGCGAGGGTGACCGGGGACACCCGTGAGCACCACATCCTCGAGGAGCCGCGCAACAACCCGCTCCGCACGGCGCTCGGTGCCGCGGTGCTCGCCTTCTACTTCGTGCTGTTCGGGGCGAGCGCCACCGACGTCCTCGCCAACTACCTGAACGTCTCGCTCAACACGGTGCTCGTCGCCTTCCGGGTGCTCGTCGTCGTCGTCCCGGTCGTCATCTTCCCGATCACCTACAAGATCTGCATCGAGCTGCAGCACCAGCACCGGCCGACGAAGACCAAGCGGCACAACGTCGTCATCCGCTCGGCCGAGGGCGGCTACTCCACGATCGAGGTGAAGCCGCGGCCGGGCGACGTGCGAGAGATCCTCCCGCCGCTCCCGGTCGACGCCATGATCGTGGTCCGCAAGAACGGCCACGCCGAGGTGGCGGCCGACGGCGGCCCGGTGGGCAACGGGGTGAGGTCCGGACGGGGGATCTTCAGGATCCCGCGCTCCTACCGGTAGCTCGGCCGGCGGGGCTGTGCCCCCGGAACGGGCGGCCATCGGCCAGGCCCTCGGGAGCCCCACAGCCTTGCTGACCCGGCCGCGGGGCGAGCGCCGCTCGTGTGTCCTCGGGAGCGGTCGCGACGGGCGGGCCGGACGGAGCCCAGGAGGGGAATTGAACCCCTATCAACCGCTTACAAGGCGGACGCTCTGCCGTTGAGCTACCCGGGCCTGCAGGACTGCAGCGACGTCAGCCTAAGTCCAGCCGGCCCGACGGGCGAGCCGGCTGGCGTGGGCTGTCAGCTCTGGGCCGGCTTGCGCCAGAGGGAGCGGGCCGGGACCTTGTCGAGATCGCAGCGGTGGGCGTACTTCTCGGCGATCTCGGTGATCTCCTTCAAGAGGCCCTCGGCGAGCGTGATCGGCTCGAGGCCGAGGCTCAGCAGCTGGCGGTTCTCGACGTACAGCTCGTTCTCCGGGTCCTCGTTGCGCGGGTTCTCGACGTAGTCGATCTCGGCGCCGGTGATCTGCGAGACGATCTTGGCGAGGTCGCGCACGCGGTGGGTCTCGGTCATCTGGTTGAGGATCCGCACCCGCTCGCCCCGCTCCGGCGGCGTCGAGATGGCGAGCTCGATGCAGCGGACCGTGTCCTGGATGTTGATGAACGCCCGGGTCTGGCCGCCCGTCCCGTGAACGGTGAGCGGGTAGCGGACCGCCGCCTGCATGAGGAACCGGTTGAGGACGGTGCCGTAGTCGCCGTCGTAGTCGAAGCGGTTGATGAGGCGCTCGTCGCGGACGGTCTGCTCGGTCTGGGTCCCCCAGACGATCCCCTGGTGGAGGTCGGTGACCCGGATCTTGTCGTTCTTGGCGTAGTAGGCGAAGAGCAGCTGGTCCTGGGTCTTGGTGAGGTGGTAGATGCTGCCCGGGTTGGGCGGGTAGAGGATCTCCTGCTCGATCGTCTTGCCCTCTTCGGTCTCGAGCTTGACCTTGAGGTAGCCCTCGGGGATCTTCATCCCGGCGGTGCCGTAGCCGTAGACGCCCATCGTCCCGAGGTGGACGACGTGGATGTCGAGGCCGGACTCGACGATGGCGGCGAGCAGGTTGTTCGTCGCGTTCAGGTTGTTCGAGACCGTGTAGCGCTTGTGCCACGAGCTCTTCATCGAGTACGGGGCGGCCCGCTGCTCGGCGAAGTGGACGACCACGTCGGGGCGCCACTCGAGGAGCACCGAGAGCAACCGGTGGTAGTGCTCGGCGACGTCGAAGCGGAAGAACTCGATCTCCCTGCCGGTGAGCTCCTTCCAGGCATTGAGGCGGGTGCTCATCGGCTGGATCGGGGTGAGCGAGTTCACCTCGAGCTCGTTGTCGATGTTGCGCCGCGAGAGGTTGTCCACGATCACCACGTCATGTCCGTTGTCGGACAGGTGCAAGGAGGTGGGCCACCCACAAAAGCCGTCCCCGCCGAGGACCAGTACACGCATTGCCGCAGACTCCTTCCGGCGAAAGTTCGTCGGGCTCATCACGAGCCGCCGAGAGCCTAGTGCCCCGCCCCCGAGAGAGCCATCCTCGGGGGCGGATCCGCTCCGCCCTCGATCTCGCGACATACCCAGGAGCAGGTAGCTTTCGCGCACGCCCATGATCCCCCGCTACCGCCGCCGATCGGGTCTCCCGCCCACCCGCCGCCCTCGCCGTGCCGTCGCCGGCTTTATCGTCGCGATCCTCGTGGCTGCCCTCGTCATCGGCGAGGTCACCGCCGACGTCCTCGACTCGGGCAAGCCGGCGGCGCTCATCCAGGAGCGCAGCTACGTCGCAGCCGTGGTGCCGGTGATCGACGAGTCGACCGCGCTCGTGCCCTGGCTGCACGACATCCGCTACCACGCCGCCTCGCTCGGCCGTCAGGGTCTGCTCGCCGCCCTCGCCCGGCTCGTGAGCGGCTCGGCCGCCGCCGAGCAGCAGGTGGCCTCGATCGCCATCCCGGCGCCGACGACCCGGCTCGGCGACAACCTGGTCGGCGTCTTCGCGAAGCGCACGGAGGCGGCGCGGACCCTGGCGGGCGCCGTCACGGCGGCGATGTCGCCCGGCGGACGGGGCCGCGCCCTCGCCGGGCTCGAGCGGGCAGCCGCCGACATCCACGCCTCCGACGCCGCCTACCTCGCCTTCCGACAGCAGGTGCCGGCCGCCGCCAGGCGGCACTCGGTGCCGCTCCCCACCAGCTCGTGGGCCTCCTCGGGCCGCTGGACGACCCCCGCCCTTCAGCGCTACCTGACGGCGCTCACGACCAACCCGCAGCTCGTGCTGCACCAGGACCTCACGATCCTGGCGGTGACCCTCCAGCCCCCCGCCCTGCGCATCACGCCGACCACCACGACGACCACCACCACCTCGACGACGTCCACCACCACCTCGACGACGTCCACCACCACCACCACGTCGACGACCGCGCCGGGAGCGAGCTCCACCTCGACGACCCGGCCGCCGAGCTCCTCGACGACGACGAGCACCTCGACGAGCACCACCACGACGACGCTGCAGCTTCCCGGTCCGCGCACGACGTCCTGGCTCGCACCCACCCGCTCCGTGGCGGCGATCGTCGTCGTGGCGAACGGTGGCAATGTGGCCGAGCCGGGGGTCGTGGTGCGAGGGACCCTCTCGCCGATCGCCCTCCCGCGCCGGAGCGGCAAGAAGGCGAAGACGACGACGACGACCGCCCCGCCGCCGCTCTCACCCGAGACCGTCCAGCGCCGGATCGGGACCTTCGCCGCCGGCTCGTCGCTCGACTTCTCCCTGCCGAGCTTCACCGTCCGGCCGGGCACCCTCTACCGCCTCACGGTGACGATCTCGACCGACGGCCCCTCGGCCGGGCGCGGCCTCTTCGACTCGCAGTCGCTCAGGCTGGAGGTGGCGGCCGGCTGAGGTCAGGCGGGCGCTGGATCGGGGCGCTCCGGGCGGGCGGCCGCCTCCTCGTCGCCCGACGGTGTCGAGGTCCGCCAGCGTGCCTCGGCCTCGGCCGCCACCTCGATGAGCGGCCGTCCGAGGCGACGCGCCGCCCGGACCACGTCGTCGTGCTCGGCCTTCACCCTTCCCGCGCTCACCTTCACCCGGACCGGGATGCCGCCCACCTCGATCCCGCCTGTTCGCCGGGGCGTGCTCCAGCGCTCGACCGGATGCGTCCGCACGCCGAGCGAGCCGGTCTCGCTCCGCAGCAGCTCGGCCAGGCTGGCCGAGAGCGCGGGGTCGCACAGGACGCTCAGGAGATGGGCCGGTCGACCTTTCTTCATCACGACCGGCGTCACCCAGGAGTCGAGGGCACCGTGGTCCATGAGCGCCTGGACGGCGTGGGCGAGCGTCTCCCCCGTGGCGTCGTCGAGGTTCGCCTCGAGCACGGTCAGCTGCTCGGCGGCACTCTCGACGAGCCCGGAATCGGCGCCGGCACCGGTGCCGACGACGACCTGGGTGCAGTTCGGCATGCCGTCGATCTCCCTGCTGCCGGCGCCGTAGCCGGAGAGCTCGACGGTCATCCCCGGCATGGCGCCGAAGCAGACGCCCCAGGCCTTCATCATGGCGGCTCCGGTCGGGGTGGTGAGCTCGAGCCCGACGTCCCGGCCGACGGTGGGGATCCCGGCCAGCAGCTCCACCACGGCCGGGCCGGGATTGGGGATGAGGCCGTGGGCCGTCCTCACGACACCCGTCCCGGTCGCGACCGCGCTCGCCGCCACGGCGTCGATCCCGAGCAGGTCGAGGGCGGCCGCCGTCCCGACGATGTCGACGATGGTGTCGTGGCCCCCGACCTCGTGGAAGTGGACCGCCGAGGGTGGGCGGCGGTGCACCCGGCCCTCGGCTTCGGCCAGCACGGTGAAGGCGGCCACGGCCCGGTCGCGTACCCGGTCGGGGAGCCGGGCCTCCTCAAGGACACCGAGGATGTGCATGAAGGTGCGGACGACGCTGTCGCCCCGCACCCTCACGACAGCCTGGGTGCAGGCGAGGCCGTTTCGCATCGCCGGCTCGAAGTCGAGCGACCAGCCGCCGATGGGGAGCAGCTCGAGCTGGCGCAGCAGCGAGGGGAGGTCGGCGCCGGCGTCGACGAGGGCGCCGAGCGCCATGTCGCCGGCGATGCCGGAGAAGCAGTTGAAGTAGGCGATCCGCCGCTCGCCCGCCACGTCAGGCGAGCAGCCGGGCGATGGCCGCCGCGGCCCCGTATCCGTTGTCGATGCCGACGACGCTCACGCCGGCGGCGCACGACGACAGCATGGCGAGCAGCGCCGTCACGCCCTCGAGAGCCGCTCCGTAGCCGACGCTCGTCGGGACCGCGACGACCGGTGCAGGCGTGAGGCCCCCGACGACGCTCGCGAGGGCGCCCTCCATGCCGGCGATCACGACGACGGCGTCCGCCTCGAACAGCTCGTCCAGCGAGGCCAGCAGCCGGTGGACACCGGCGACCCCGCAATCGGCGAGGAGCGACGGCCGAAAGCCGTAGGCCCGCAGGGTCGCCAGGCACTCGTCGGCGACCGGGAGGTCGGCCGTCCCGGCGGTGCAGACGAGGATCCTCCCAGGGCGCACCGGCGCCGGCCGCCAGGTGAGGGTGGCGAGTCTCCCCTCCTCGAGATGGGCGGGGACCTGGTCAGCACCCGGGCAGCGCTCCAGGCAGGCGGCCGCCTGGCCCGGCGAGGCGCGGGTGACGAGCACCGGGCCGCCTCCGTGCTCGAGGAGCTCGGCGACGATGCCGGCGCACTGGCTCGCCGTCTTGCCGGGGCCGTAGACCACCTCCGGGCGCCCCTGGCGCAGCGCGCGGTGATGGTCCACCTTGGCGTAGCCGAGCTCGGCGAAGGGCAGGCGGTGGAGGCGGGCGACCGCCTCGTCGGGCGAGAGGACGCCGGTCGTCACGTCGTCGAGGAGGCACCGCAGTTCGAGCTCGTCCATGGGTGCTCACTATCCTGCCCCCATGACGGCCGGAGGGCGAGACAGTGGCGGGAGCGGCAAGGGGGCGGTGGGCCGCGTCGGCTTCTTCGGCCCGCACGGCACCTTCACCGAGGAGGCGCTGGCCTCGGTCGGGGAGCTGGCGGACTGCGAGCACGTCGCCTACGCGACGATCCCAGACGTACTCCGGGCGGCGGAGTCGAGAGAGGTCGACCTCGGCGTCGTCCCGATCGAGAATTCGATCGAAGGGACGGTCTCGGCCACCCTCGACCACCTCGTGTTCGACTCGGACCTGCTGATCCAGCTCGAGATGGTGCTGGACATCCACCTGTTCCTGCTCGCTCCGCCCGGAACGCGGCTGGAAGAGGTCCGCTCGGTGGTCTCCTTTCCCCACGCCAGCGCCCAGTGCCGCCGCTTCGTCCACGAGCGGCTCGGCGATGCCGAGGTGCTCCCGGCCAACTCGACGGCCGACGCCGCCAGGCTTGTC
>JAJZZB010000158.1 GCA_021797795.1 Actinomycetes bacterium
TTGTCTCCTCGGCGAAGTCCGCCACCTCAGGCTGGTCGAAGTCGAGGAAGAACGTCGGGCGACGCAGCTCGTCCATCGGCTCCTTCGCCTCGGTCAGCCCCATCCGGTCGCCTCCGAGGTCGAGCTACCCGTCTGCCGCCCCGAAGACACGAGATCAGTCTAGGTCAGGTGTCGGCGGACGTGGTTGGTGTCGGTCGACGCCCGCCTGCCGGGGATGTCCAGTTCCGCTCCAGGTTGGCGATAAGACCCGGGCTGTACAGGCAGAGAGCCTGCTCCCTGGAGTACAGACTCATGTAGCTGCGGAACTCGTCGAGCGGCTCGGCCGCTGCCCGCAAGGTGCGCCGGTTCCCGCCAAGGGCTGTCGTCCCCACCCTCGTCAGCATCTCCGCCGCCCGCTCCAGTCGCTCGCCGATCTGCTCGGCTTCGACCACCTCGTCAACCACGAGGCGACCCTCGGGCTCGTCGACCCCGAAGGGCCGATCGAGCAGCACCGCCTGACGGGCGAGCCGGGCGCCGACGAGGCGCGGCAGGCGGAGCGCGGCGCAGCCGGGGATGATCCCCTCCTTGTTCGCCGGCAGGTTGAAGTAGGACCCCTTCTCCGCCACGACATAGTCCGTCACGAGCAGCCACTGGCAGGCGCCCCCGATCGCGAATGTCTCGAGTGCTGCGAGCCAGGGCTTCTCCCTCGCGGTCTCACTCGCCTCGTCGGCCGGGAGGATTCCATGTCCCCGGTACATCTTGTTCAGCGCGCCGAGCTCCCGCTCGATCATGAACTCGACGAGCGAGATCTGACCCTCGTACAAGCTCGTCAGGTTGATCCCGCTGCCGAGGATCCGCCGCCCCTCGTACTTCGGATGCGTCGCCACGGCGCCACGCAGCACTCCCACCTCGATGCGGTCGTCGAGGAGGACGAGGTCGACCGCCACCTCGAGGGCGGCAACCGAGGCGTCGTCCTCGGCGTTCAGGACCGCCAGGTTTTGGATCGTCACCGTGCCGATCGAGCCCTCCCGGTCGACTCGCACCGGGCCGAGGTCTGCGCTCCCCGTCCTCTCGAAGGCGTCCCGTCTGGCGAGTGCCGCCGCGGTCGGCAGTGACATGGCGTGCAGGAGGTCCAGACCGATGACCGGGTCGGCGAGCAGGCGGGCGATGAAGGCGCCCTGGGCGATCTCGATGCCCTGCTTGTCCTTCTGCAGCAGCTGGCGTTCGGCGTCGATGGCAGCACGCGACGGCACGACGCCGGGGAATCGCTCGGCAGCAGCGTAGACCAGCTCGGAGACACGCAGATGCCGCCTCCGGCCGTCGGTGAGCTCGTCGTAGATGGGGGCGATGTCGCGGACTTCGCCGTTCAACGCCCCACCCATGGCCGGCACACTAGCTCCCCGTGCGCGTGCGAGCCGCCTGCGGAGCGCCAGAACCGTAAGCTCTGCCGCCTTATCTCGCTGCTCCCTCTCCGCCCGGCACGGCGGACGAGCCGTCCCGGCGGGCGACGACCCCCGCGACGAAACTGGTGACAGCCTCGACGGTCTGCTCGGGTGCCTCGAGGTGCGGCGAGTGGCCGCAGTCGTCGATCGTCACCTCTGTGCAGTCACCCTGCACACCGGCGGCCACCGCCCTCACCTGGGCAAGCGTCCCGTAGGGGTCGGACGTTCCCTGCACCACAAGTACCGGACAGGTGATCTGCCCGAGAACATCCTCGATGTCCCAGGAGCTGAACTCTGGCGAGAGCCACACGTCATTCCAACCGAAGAAGGTGGCATCCGGGTCCGTGTGGTACTTCGCGAGGCGCGGACGCAGGTCTCCGCTCACATAGGCCCGCCGAGCTGCCTCGATCCCCCTGATCGAGACCTCCTCGACGAAGACGTGCGGCGCGAGCAGGACGAGACCGGCGACCGGCCGGGCGGCCGCGTACAGCAGCGCTATCGAGGCGCCGTCGCTGTGGCCGACGAGCAGCGGCTCGTCGATCGCAAGCTGGTCGAGGAACGCCGGGAGCGACTGCGCCGCCTCGTCGTGCATGTACCGCGCCGTCCTCGGCGCCTCGAATGGGTCCGACCGGCCGTAGCCGTAGCGCGAGAACACGACGGCGCCGCAGCCGGTCTCCGAGACGAGGCGACGCGGGAAGTCGCGCCAGAGCGCCAGGCAGCCCAGCCCCTCATGCAGGAAGACAAGGGTCGGCAGCCGACCGCTGGCCCCCAGCCGCTGCACCTCGAGGCGGCGGCCCTCGACGAGCAGATGAGCGGGCGACGCGCTCAACCGGGGGGCTCCGGCCGCTGCAGGGCCCGGGCAACCGAGGCGGCGACGGCGTCGGGGTCCTCGAGAGGTCCGAAGTGACCGATCCCGCGGAGCACGTCCTGGCTCACCCGCGACAGCCTCTGAGCGAGCAGGTCGAGGACGTCACGGCCGACCGCGTCGGTCGTCTCACCGCAGGCGAGCACGACCGGGCAGGTCACCGTGGAGAGGTGACGGTAGGCCTCGTGGGTCAGACCCTGCGCGTACATCGCCGCCTCGTCGTCACCCCTGCAGCGGAGGCGCACCGTGCCGTCGGGCTCTGGCGCGAAGCCGTGCTCCACGTAGGCCCACAGGGCCGCCGGCGAGAGCACGTTGAGCGGCGGCTTCGAGGCGTAATTGTCGTAGGCGGCCTGCAGCGAGGGGAAGCTCTCCCGCCGGGCACGGGCACCCCCCGAGAGCCTGTTGTCAGGGTCGGGCGGCGCCGGGTCGTCGCTGGCGGCGATGATCGGCTCGAAGCAGTACAGGAACGAGAAGGTGCCCGGACGCGCCTGCTCGGCGAGGAGCAGGGCGGTAGCTCCCGCCGAGTGGCCGAAGGCGGCAGCTGACTCGAGGCCGAGGTCGTCGACGACCGCCAGCACGTCACCGGCGAAGTCGGCCGGCGAGTAACCGGCCATTTCACCGGGGCGACCGGGGAAGGGTACGCCCGACTCCCCGTGCCCTCGGGCGTCGTAGGCGAGCACGTGGAACCGGTCGGACAGCGATGCTGCGAACGGGGCGTAGGCACGCCCGTGAAAGCCGGTGGCGTGCGCGACCAGCAGCGGCCGCCCGGTGCCACCGAGATCGTGGACCGCGAGCGCAACACCGTTGGACGCGACGAAGGTCACGGGCGCGGTCTCTGTCATCGGCCAGCGACCCTAGCGACGATCAGCTCCCATCCTCACCCTCGCGACCGAGCGCCGGTGGATGGGTCTGCCGGCCGCCTCAATTGACTCTGGCGCTACCTGACTTGGAGCATTATGCTACACGTAAGAGAAGACCGTTATGAAAGCGGTCACAAGACAGAGCCGGCAGGTGGCTGAGAGGCTCACCGGCCGGGACGACTCCGGGACGCGGTGATCGGCGAAACCTGCAGACAGCGAGGGCCCGAGAGAGGTGTGTCCGTGCTCGAGCTCGAACGACTGGTGAAGAGCTTTGGCGGCGTGCGTGCCGTCGACGGCGTGTCACTGTCGGTGCCCCAAGGAGAGCTGCGGGCCTTGATCGGGCCGAACGGGGCAGGGAAGTCGACCCTGTTCAGCCTCGTCACCGGCCATCTCCGCCCCGAGCAGGGCACCATCTCGTTCGAAAGCCGGCAGATCGAGCAACTACGCCCTGCCGTCCGCGCCCGCCTCGGCATCGCGATCACGTTCCAGACGGTACGCCTCTTCCGGGGCATGACAGCACTCGAGAACGTGATGGTCGGCGCCCACTCCTGGACCCAGCATGAGTTCATCGAGGCGGCGCTCCGCCTGCCACGCCACTTCCGGGAGGAGCCGAAGATCCGCGAGCGCGCCCGCGCCGTCATCGCGCGGGCCGGTCTCGAACACTGGGCAGACTCGCCAGCCGAGTCGCTGCCGCTCGGACAGCAGCGCTCCGTCCAGATCGCCCGGGCTTTGTGCAGCAACCCGAAGCTCCTCCTCCTCGACGAGCCTGCCGCCGGCCTCCGGGGCGAGGAGCGCCGCGAGCTGAGCGAGCTGCTGAGCCGGCTCCGTGAGGAGAAGCTGACGATGCTGCTCGTCGAGCACGACATCAGTTTCGTGAGCGCCGTGGCCGACCGGGTCACAGTCCTCGACCTCGGACACGTCATCGCCGAAGGGACGCCGGCCGAGGTGCGTGGCAATGAAGCCGTCATTGACGCCTATCTCGGGTCGGTCGCAGGCGATGGTGCTGTCACCGGCAGCTAGCGGGCCGCCGGCCGGCGACGGGACCGGGGAGCACACGCCCCTGCTCTCCGTCGACCGACTCGTCGTCCGCTATGGCGCGGCTGTCGCCCTCGACGACGTCAGCCTTGAAGTCGGGCGCGGCGAGATGGTCGCCCTCATCGGGGCGAACGGAGCTGGAAAGACGACGCTGCTCAACACGCTCTCGGGCATCATCACGGCCAGTTCGGGGGCGATCTCCTGCCGTGGGCGGCTTGCCCATGTACCCGAGGGCCGCGAGCTGTTCCCCGATCTGTGCGTGGACGACAACCTCCGCCTCGGCGCATGGAAGGCCGCCTCTCGCGATCCCGCCGACGTCTACGAGCTGTTCCCGAAGCTCCGGGACCTCGCTCGGCGCAGGGCAGGCTACCTCTCCGGCGGGGAGCAGCAGATGGTCGCCATCGGGCGGGCGCTCATGGCGAAGCCTGATCTGCTCGCGATCGACGAGCTGTCTCAGGGTCTCGCTCCGAACGTCGTGCAGGAGATCGGACGCTATCTCGTGAGACTGAACGCCGACGCCGGACTGTCTGTGCTCCTCGTCGAGCAGAATGCCCGTCTGGCGCTCGAGCTCTGCTCTCGCGCCTACGTGCTCGAGACCGGCCGGATCGCGGCTGAGGGTCCCTCCAGCCACCTGAAGGAGCAGCCAGCCGTCCAGCGAGCCTATCTGGGGGGACACGTCGCGACATGAGCGCCTTGGTGCAGTACCTCATCACCGGGATCTCCCAGGGCTTTCTCCTCGCCCTGCTCGCCACCGGCTTCGTGGTCATCTACCGGGTGACGAAGGTGGTCAATTTCGCCCAGGGCGCCTTCGTCGTGTTCGGTGGCTTCATCACCTACTCGCTCCTCGGCGCTGGCGTGCCACAGGGCGTCTCAGAGGTGCTCGCCGTGCTGGCGAGCGCTGCGATCGGGCTCGTCTTCGGCGCGGTGACCATCCTCGGCAAGATGACGCCGACGGCGTCGCTCATCACGACGATCGGTCTCGCCATCTTGAGCGAGGCCGTCGCCATGCTCGTGTGGGGGACGGTGCCGCTCACCTTCTCCGGCCTGAGCGGTCACGACCTTCATATCGCCGGCATCTTCGTCCAGCCTCAGTACCTCCTGCTCATCGGCGCCAGCATCGTGGTCCTCCTCGTCCTCTGGCTCGTGCTGGAGCGCACCTACGTCGGCAAGGGGATGACCGCCTGCGCCTCGAATCCCTATGCCGCTCGTCTCTCGGGCATCAACGTCAAGGCGATGGGCCTCCTCTCGTTCGCCATCGGCGGCGCCCTCGGCGGCGTGGGCGGAGTCCTCATCACGCCGCTGTTCCCGATCACCTACGACAGCGACGTGAACCTCGCCATCCTCGGTTTCGCCGCCGCCATCGTCGGCTGGTTGACGAACCCGGGCCTCGCGCTGGCGGGAGGACTCGCCTTCGGCGTGTCCGAGGAGCTCGTCGCCGGGTACTGGTCGGACGCCAACCAGACGGCGGTCGCCCTGGCCCTCATGATCGTGCTGCTCCTCTGGCAGTCACACCGGCGCCAGCAAGTCGAGAAGCTCGTATGAGATTCCTGCGCAGCCTCACGGGTGCGAACCTTCCGGCGAGTGTCGCCACGGTCGTGATCGGGGCGGTGACCCTCATCCTCCCCATGATGCTCAACGCCCCCGACCTCATCACCTACGTGACGATCGGCCTCTCGACCATGGTGGTGGCAGGGCTGTCGTTGCTCATCGGCTTCGCCGGGCAGGTCTCGCTCGGCCAGGGCGCTTTCTATGGCTTCGGCGCGTACGCGGCGGCCATCATGGCGCTGCACGGTTGGCCGCCTCTGCTCGCCCTCGTCGCGGCCGTCGCGATGACTGCCGCCATCGCCGGCATCGTCGGCGCCGTGCTGCTCCGCCTCGAAGGGCACGCGCTGGCTTTCGGGACGCTCGCCCTCCAGCTCATCTTCCTCTCGGTGCTGAACCAGACCCCGAGCTTCACCGGCGGTGCCGTGGGATTGACCAGCATTCCCTCATTGACGATCGGCCCTATCGCCATCTCGAGCTACCGCTCGTACGCCTACCTCGTCTGGGTGGTTGCCGCCGCGGTCCTCGTCGTGAGCCGGAACATCACCAGATCGCGCCCGGGGCGAGGGCTGCGGGCAATGGCCACCTCGCCAGCGGCGGCGTCTGCGACGGGCGTCAACGTCGTGAGCTACAAGCTGCGCGACTTCGCGCTGTCCGCCGCCTTTGCCGGACTCGGCGGAGCGATCTACGCCTTCTTCCTCGGCTACATCTCGCCGGACGCCTTCCCGGTGATGCTCTCGATCGAGTTCCTCATCATGGTGGTCGTCGGCGGTCTCGGGACTATCTCCGGCGCCTACGTCGGTGCGGCGGCGATCACGATCATCTCCCAGGTGCTTACCGCGATCGGCACGGCACCCACGCTCC
Organism: Actinomycetes bacterium; assembly: GCA_021797795.1. Classification (GTDB taxonomy): domain Bacteria; phylum Actinomycetota; class Acidimicrobiia; order Acidimicrobiales; family Bog-793; genus JAKACF01. The sequence goes on from JAJZZB010000158.1 coordinate 6,588, forward strand.
CGCCACAGCTCCCGAACGTGCTCTCCGAAGGCGTCTACGCCCTCTTGCTGATCGCCCTCCTCAGATTCGTGCCGGACGGCGTCGTCGGACTGGCATCCCGCATCACCAAGCGCCTGTTGCCGACGAGATGGCGGCCGGTCGCGGGCCACAAGGTCGCGCCGGCACCCGCCCCGGGACGCGTGGTGCTCGAGGACGCCGGCAGTCCCGACCACGACGCGGCAGCGGCGGATCCCGGGCAAGGCACTTCGCCAGCGCGAGAAGCCCTCTCACGTCCGCTCACGAGTACCGACGGTTGACCGATCCCGTCCCCGTCGTGGGCAGGCCTTCCCTCCAGGACACGCTCACCCTCATCCACTCACGGGTCCGCCGGGTGAGAGGGATCGCCCCGGTGCTCGGGGACAGGGTCCACGGCACCTCGACGTGATCGTGGTCACCCCTCTCGGCCACTGCCCGGTGCGCACGATGATCGAGGCAAGGATC
>JAJZZB010000159.1 GCA_021797795.1 Actinomycetes bacterium
GGCGTCGTCGCGCCGCTCCTCACCCGCCGGCAACCGGCTCGGGCGACCGCTCTCCGGCAAGGGTCCTCCCGGCTCGGCCACCTTGTTGAAAGACGTTGTCGGTTGGTGACGGGCTGTGTCGCCTCGCGCGCAGCCGGTCCGCCGCCGACGGGCAGCTCGCCGGAGGCGTGCCGGCCGTCGCCGTTCGAGGTGGCGCCGGCACGGCGGGGGCTGGCCCCGCGTGCCGCCGCGCCGTCACAGCGCCCGGCAGACCCGATCGCGGCCCGAGCGCTTCGCCTCGTAGAGGGCGGCGTCGGTGCGCTGGAGGAGGCGGCCGAGGTCGGCGTCGCGCTCGGTCTGCTCGGCCACGCCGACCGAGGTGGTCACCTTGATCGGACCCGCCGCCGTCGGCACGGGCGACTCGGAGATCACGATCCGCAGCCGCTCGGCGAGGCCGGTGGCGGCGTCGAGGTTGCCCCGCACGACGAGGGCGAACTCCTCGCCGCCGTAGCGCCCGATGAGGTCGCCGGCGCCGAGGACCCCTTCGACGCGCTGGGCGACCGCCCGGATGACGTCGTCGCCGGCGGCGTGCCCGTGCCGGTCGTTCACGTCCTTGAAGTGGTCGATGTCGAGCATCATGGCCGAGAGCGGCGCGTGGTTCTGGCGGGCGTCGGCGAAGACGCGCCGGGCCACCTCGAAGAAGTGCCGGCGGTTGGCGACGCCCGACAGCTCGTCGCGCTGGGCGAGCGTCTGCACCTTGGAGAAGAGCTGGGCGTTCTCGTAGGCGACCACGCCCTGGCCGGCGAGGGCGGCCGCGATCTTGGTCTGGGTGTCCCCGAAGGCGCCCGGGCGCCCGGCGACGACGACGAGCGCGCCGATGGCCTCGTCGCGCACGACGAGCGGGGCGACCACAAAAGAGCCGGACCGGCCGAGCAGGCCGAACAACGGAGAGCTGCGGTCGGAGAAGACGGACCCGACCGACAGCGGGCTTCGCGACCTGAGCGCCTCGGCGATCTCGGGCTGGTCGCTGCGGGCGATGTCGAAGCCCTCGGGCGGCATGGTGACGCCCGGCCCGGCGGCGGCGGCGACCTCGAGCCGCTCGCCGTCGCCGAGCAGGATCGCCCCGCCGTCGGCCGCCAACGCCCCGATGGCGGTCTGCAGCGTCGTCGAGAGCACGGCGCGGGGCTCGAGGCTCTGGCCGAGGGTCCGCATCGAGTCCCGCAGCAGCTCTGCCACCTCCCGCTGGCGGCGCTCCGAGGCCACCGACAGCTCCACCTCGGCCAGCCGGGCCGTCTCGAGGGCGAAGGCGACGTGGCTCGTGATGGCCGACAGGATGTCGACGTCCTCGTGGGTGAAGATCCCCTTGGCGAGCCGGCTGTCGAGGTAGACGACGCCGAGGAGGCGCTCTTCCATGACGAGGGGCGCCACGAGGATCGAGCGGAGCCCGTGGGTGACAGCCGACTCCGAGCCGAGGGCGGCACCCTGCTCGGTCCCGGTGAGGACGAGGGGCTCCCGGCTGGCAGCCACCTTGTCGACGATGGTGGACGAGTAGCCGCTCACCTCCGCCAGGTCGGCGCCGTCGGCGTCCCGCCCGATGTGGGGGAGGACCGTCCCGCTCTCCTCGTCGGTGAGGAAGAGCAGCGCCCGCTCGGCGTTCAGGATCCGGACCGTCTCGTCGAGGGCAAGGCGGATCAGCTCCTCTGGGTCGAGGACCTTGGCCGCCGCCGCTCCGACCTGCAGGAGCGCCTCGAGCTGGCGGGCGGCCCGGCTGGCTCCCCGCAGCTGCCCGGGTCCGGGCGGGGCGGCCTCGAGGAGCGGGCTGGCGGCGCTCTGGGCGAGGGCGCCCGAGGCGCCGCTCTGGGTGACGTGGCGCCGGACGGGCCGCTCCTCGGGAAGAGGTGGCTGGATCCAGCGGACGTAGGCCGAGAGGCCGAGGTCCTCGGCGAGGCGGGCGGCCGTCACGGCGCCGCGCTGGGCCTCCTGGGCGTAGCCGACACCGGCGAGCGCCCTCGCCCGGGCACTCGCCAGGGCGACCTCGACCCCGGGGGCGTCCTGACCGAGGAGGAGGCGAGCGGTGCGGTTCGACAGGCGCAGCGCCCGCCGGTGGTGGCCGGTGACGGCGAGGTAGGCCGTCTTGGCCGTCCCGTGGTAGGCCCGCAGCAGCGGCGTGCGGGCCGCGATCCGCAGCTCGGCGACCGCCCGCCGCGCCCGCCGGCGGTGGCCCCTCGTCGGCGGCTCGGCGGCGGTGAGCTGGGCGATGCGGGCGAAGGCCTGGATGATCCAGAAGGCCGAGAAGCCGTACGGGCAGCTCCACGGCCGCAGCTTGGCGCTGCGGAAGCCGGCCGCTGCCTCCTCGAAGGGCTCGCCGAGCTCGTTCAGGCCGAAGTGGAAGTTGGCGAGGGCGAGCTGGAAGCCCGCCCTCATGATCCGCGTCTGGCGAGTCTTCTCCGCTCGCTCCCTCACCCGGCGGATCTGCTCGAGGCCGGAGGTCGGCTGGTCGAGGTAGCCGGCGAGCGAGATCCCGACGAAGTCGAGGGGGCGGACGTGCTGGGGGGCCGTCCCGCCCGGCTGGGGACGGGTGTGCCACTGGCCCTCGTCGAGCCAGGAGACCTCGTCGAGCAGCCGCCCGCGCAGGGCGAGCCCGAGGCAGAGCTGCAGGACACCGGTCGCCACCTCGCCGGCCGACAGCCAGCGGGACTCCTGGCGCAGCGTCTCGGCGAGCAGCTGCTCGGAGCGCACCGGGTCTCCCTGGTACTCGAGGCTTATCCCCTCGATGAAGCGGGCGTGCGCCCGGGCATAGCGGTCGCCGGAGCCCTCTGCCACCCTGCGGACGTGGCGGGCGACGAGGCGGGCGGCCGTCATGAGGCGGTTCTGGGCGAGCAGGGAGCCGATCACCGAGTAGGCGGCGACGTACTCCCGCGAGCGCCCGAGGCGGTTGGCCGGCAGCGTCGCCCGCAGGGCGACGGCCATCTCGGTTCCGACGTGGTGCTCCTGGTTGGCGGCGAAGCCCGCCAGCTCGAGCAGGCGGCACTCGAGCCGGAGGCGCTCGCGGCGATCGGGACGGGCGGAGCCGAAGCCGATGCGGGTGACGCCCGTGGCGAGGGCGCCGAGGAAGCGCAGGAGGGAGGTGACCCAGAGCACGAGGCCGCTTCGCGGGAGCCGGCGGCCGATCGCCTTGAGGGCCGCCTTGGCCTGCTCGAGGCAGCTCGCCCCGTCGCCCTCGGCGAAGTACACCCGGGCGATCAGCTCGTGCACGAAGGCTCGGGCCTCGTGCTCGGACTCGTGGGTGAGCGCCAGCTCGTAGCGCTCGAGGGCGGCGACGTCGTCGCCGGAGCGGAACAGGGCCGTCCCGTAGTCGGCGTGGAAGGCGCCGCTGCGGCCGAGGCCGTGCGCCGTCGCCAGGCGGTCCGCCATCGAGAAGAAGGCGAGGGCGTCCTCGTCCGCCTGGGCGGCGAGCGCCAGCTTGCCGGCCCGGTGGTTCGCCCCGAAGGCGCGTGCCGGGTCGTCGTCGACCTGGCCGAGGCTGTAGTGGCGGGCGACCTCGTAGACGACCTCGGGGCGTCCGTCGCCGCTCTGCTCGAGCGCCTCGGCGAGCAGCTCGTGGGCCCGGCGGGCGGCAGCTCCGTCGAGGCCGTCGAGCAGCCGCTCCCGGACGCCCTCGTGGACGAAGCCGTAGCGGTCGGCTCCCTGGGCCTCGATGACCCGGGCCTGCTCGGCCTCGCCGAGGGCGAGGTGGACGTCCTCGAGGGTCCAGGCGGTGATCTGGGCGAGCAGCTCGGGCGAGAAGCTCGACCCGATCACGGCGGCCTCGGTGGCGAGCCAGCGCGTGGACCCCCGCAGCGTCTCGAGGCGCCGGAGCGCCAGCTCGAGGACGTCGGTCGGCAGGTCGAGGCTGGCGAGGGCGTCGGCGTCGACCGAGAAGGTTCCCCAGCTCGGGCGCAGCACACCGGCATCGAGCGCCGAGCGCAGGTACTCGATGGCCGCCGCCGGGTTGCCGTTCGCCCGGATCGTGATCTCCGAGGCCAGCCCCTCGTCGAGGGCGTCACCGCCGAGCTGGCGCCGGAGGATGAGCCCGATCTGGTCGTCGGAGAGGCGGGAGAGCTCGATGCGGCGGCGGAGGTGGTCGCCGAGCTCGCCGAGGAGACGCTCGAAAGCGGGCCGGCTCGCCCGGTCGCTGCGAGCCGTCACGACGAGCAGGACCGGCAGGCGGGCGAGCTCGGGGGCGAGGTAGGCGAGCACCCGGTGGGTGGCGTCGTCGGCCAGGTGGGCGCTGTCGATCACGATGAGGGTCCCGCTCGGGCGGGCGGCCGCCAGGGCGAGCAGGAGGTGGGCCGCCTCGATGACGGCGAACTCGTGCCAGCCCGCCTCCGTGCCCTCGGTCCGGGCGACGAGGAAGCGGTCGAGCTCGCTCGAGAGGCCGACGAGAGACTCTGCGGCGCGGGGCTCGGAGAGGTGCAGCTCGGTGCGCAGGCGCTCGAGCTCGGCGGGGTCGCCCGTCTCGAGCTCGGCGAAGAAGCGGCCGAGGCCCTGGGCGAGCGCCCGCAGCGGCCCGAGCTGACCGGGGCTGACGTGGGCCTCGACGACGGCCATCTGGCCGGCCCGCGCCGCCCTCGTCAGCGCCTCGACGAGGCGGGTCCGGCCGGCGCCCGCCTCCGACCCGACGAGGACGGCGGCGCCGGCGCCCGAGGCGCGGGTGTCGGCGAGCAGGCCGGCGAGCCCCTCGAGCTCCTGGTCCCGCCCGACGAGGGCGCGGTCGGCGACGCCGAGCTCGCCGGCGGCCGACTGCCCGAGCGGGGCGTCGGCCGACAGCGTCCCCCGCTTCAACGCCTCGAGGTCGGCCAGCAGCGAGGCGGCGTCCTGGTAGCGGTCGTCGGGGTCCTTGGCGAGCAGCCGGGCGACGATCCGCCCGACCTCCGGCGTGGCGTCCGGGCGCAGCGAGCGCAGGTCGGGGAGGGGGGCGACGGCGTGCAGGCGGACCACCTCCCCGACGTCGACCGCCCGGAAGGGCGGTCTGCCCGTCAGGCACTCGAACATCACGGCACCGAGCGAGTACAGGTCGGAGCGGCGGTCGACCGGCCGGTGCACCATGCCGGTCTGCTCGGGGGCGCTGTAGAGGACCGTGCCGACGACCGAGTCGTCCGGCTGGCGCGTCCCGGTCGGGGTGGCCAGCCCGAAGTCGATGAGGACGGCCCGGCCGTCCTGGCGGATGACGACGTTGCGGGGTGCCACGTCGCGGTGGACGAGGCCGACCCGGTGGGCCGCGTCGAGGGCCGAGGCGACGTCGGCCGCGATGGCGACGGCCTGCTCCTCGGAGATGGCCGTCCCGGCGCCGAGCAGCTCGGCCAGGGTGCGGCCGCCGATGAGCTCCATGGCGAGCCAGGCGACCTCGCCGTCGTCGCCGACCTCGTACACCTTGCCGAGGCAGGGGTGGCGGAGCGCGGCCAGGATGGCCGCCTCACGGCGGAACGTGATGCGCGCGGGATCGTCCGGTCCCGTCAGCTCCTTCAGCTTGACGGCGTACTCGCGCCCGTCCCGCAGCGCGCGGTACACCGCCGTCGTCGCCCCTCGCCCGAGCTCCTCGACGAGCTCGAACTCCGGGATCGCGATGCGTATCGCGTCTGTTGGCACCTGCCCCCCGTGCCCCGGCCCCCTGCGCCGGTGATCCACCTCTTTCCGAGGTCGCTCGAACACTGTCCGCGCGTTTCCTCACGATGATACCCCCTTCGAGCCCAGGTCGGGTCGTCGATCAGGGTTGGGTGGCGAGCGGCAGGCGGAGCGGCCTCGACCCCCCGTCCAGGGTCGAGGCCATCTGCTGCTCGTGGTTCACCATGCCGAGCTCCCAGGCGCCGACGCCGGCGACGTGGAAGGCCGAGGCGAGCGCCACCTTCAAGGCGATCGAGAGGGGGTCGTCGAAGAAGGTGAGGTGCCAGTGGGTCCCGCGGTGGAACGAGAGGTAGGCGGTGTCGGTGACCGGATCCCAGTGGGCGAGGCGGTGCGTGGCGGCGACGGCGTCGTAGGTGACGGCGTACGGCGAGCCGACGGTGACCGCCGGCAGCGTCGCCCGCGACGAGGTGAAGTCGTAGCCGTAGAACGGCACGCCGAGGATGATCTTTCGCGCCGGCACCTCGCTCAGGTAGCTGGCGAGCGAGCTGGCGTCGGAGAGCTCGGCGCCGACGAGGGGAGCGGTCGGGCCGGGCACGGCCAGGTCGCTCATGTCGTAGGCCATGACGAAGAGCTGGTCGACGAGAGGGGCGAGCGCCTTCACGTCGAAGAAGCTCGCCGGGTCGACGGCGGACTGGGGGAAGGTGTTGAGGACGATCGTCCAGCTGGGGTCGATCTGGTGGAGCCGGGAGGAGAAGGCGGCGACGAAGCCGGTGAAGCCCTGGCGCCCCGAGGCGAGACGTCCCTCGAGGTCGAGGTCGACACCGTCGAAGGAGTGGCTGGCGAGCAGCGGGGCCACGCGGTCGGCGAGCGCCCGGCCCGAGGCCGGGTCGGCCGCCAGCGAGGCGAGAGTCGACTGGGTGCCCGAGTACAAGGTCAGCAGCGCCCGCACCCCGTTGGCGTGGGCGTCGGCCACGAGCGGGGCCACCGAGCCGTTGACGAGCGACTCCCAGCCCTGCCCCGAGTGCAGCAGGCTCCCCTTCGCCTCGACCTGGAGGGCGTAGTAGCTGATCTCCGAGAGGGCGCGGTAGTCGACCGTCGAGGTTCTCGCCAGCTCCCAGCTCGGGAGGAAGCCGAGCACGAGATGGGAGCCGAGCCCCGGCCCGAAGGCCCCTGGCGGGAGCGCGGGAGCGGGGGCACCCGGGCGCGTCGGCAGGCTGACGCCGACGTGGCGGACGGCGGAGGCGTACGCCGCCTGCTCGGCCCCCGCGAAGCGGGCGTACGGGCTCGTCGGAGGCGGTGGGGCGCTCGTGCCGCCGCTGTTCGCCCCGACGAGGCCGCAGCCGGCCAGGGTCAACGCGAACAGGGCGAGAATCAGGGCGC
>JAJZZB010000160.1 GCA_021797795.1 Actinomycetes bacterium
CTGGCTGCCCCGCGCCCATCCCGAGGCACCGAGCCCGGTCTCGGCGCTCATGTCAGGGGCCATGGTGAACCTCGGCGTCTACGGGATCCTGCGCGTCGGCGAGGACCTGCTCGGCGGCGGAGCGCTGTGGTGGTGGCTGGCCGTCGTCGCCCTCGGCGTCGCCTCGGCGATCTTCGGAGCCCTGCACGCCGCGGCGAGCACCGACCTGAAACGCCTGCTCGCCTACTCCACGGTCGACAACGTGGGCCTCGTGCTGATCGGCGTCGGTGCCGCCGGGGCGCTCTTCACCGGCGGCGAGCGGCTCCTCGGCGAGCTGGCGCTGCTCGCCGCCCTGTTCCATCTGGTGAACCACGCCCTGTTCAAGGGTTGCCTGTTCCTCGGGGCCGGCGCCCTCCAGCACGCGGCGGGCACCCGGGATCTCGACCGGCTCGGCGGCCTCACTCGCACCATGCCCGCCACCACCATCGTGTTCGGTATCGCAGCGCTCTCCATCAGCGCCCTGCCGGGCCTGAACGGCTTCGCCAGCGAGTGGCTCCTCCTCCAAGGGCTCCTCCACGGCTTCGCCTCACCCTCGGCCGCGACCGAGGTCGCCCTCCTCGTCGGGGTTGCCGCGTTGGCCATCACCGGCGGGCTGACCGCCACGGCCTTCGTGAAGGCGCTCGGGGTCGGCTTCCTCGGCCAGCCCCGCTCCGAGGGAGCCCGTGACGCCCGGGAGGTCGCCCCCTCGATGGTCGCCGGCATGGCGCTCCTCGCCGGGGGGTGCGTGGTGCTGGGCGTGGCCCCTGGTCTCGTGCTCCCTCTCCTCGATCGGGCGGCGACCGCCGGGCTCGCCGAGCCTGCCCCACGGGCCCTGCGCTCGGGGCTCGGGCTCGACCTCGCCTCGCGGCACGGGGCGATCGAACCGGCGCTGCTCGTCGGCGGCCTCCTCGCCGGGCTCCTCGTCACCTGGGGTGTGCTCCGGCTCGTCCCCCGGAGCGCCGAGCTGCGCCGCGCCCGGCGCGCCGAAGCGTGGGGCTGTGGGCGGGAGCTGCAGACCTCCCGGATGGAGATCACCGCCACGTCCTTCGCCGAGCCGCTCCAGCGGGTCTTCGCCGACGTGCTCCGGCCCGACCACGACCTCGAGGTCACCCATGCTGCGGAGTCCCGGTACTTCCCCCAGGTGCTCTCCTACCGCCGCCGCGTCGACGACGCGCTGGAACGGGCCCTCTACCAGCCCGTGATCGCCGCGGTGTCGTGGTGGGGCCGCCAGGCGCGCCGTGTCCCGAACGGCAGCGTCCATCGCTACCTCGCCTTCGGCTTCGTCGCCTTGGTGCTCGCCCTGGTCGTCCTGGCGTGACCGCGCTCCTCGCCACGCTCTCCGCACCGGGCGACCCTCTGGCTGCGCGGATCGGGATCTCGGTCCTCCAGGTCGCCTGCGTCCTCGTCGGCGGCCCGCTCCTCCTCGGGCTGATGGCCAAGATCCGGGCGCGCGCCGAGGGTCGCACCGGTCCGCCGGTCACCCAGGGGCTCTTCGACCTCCGCAAGCTCGTTGGCAAGGAAGCCGTCCGGGCCGAGCACACGAGTGCCGTCACCGCGCTGGCGCCGCTCGTGCTCGTGGCGTCGGCAGCGGTGGCCGTCGCCCTCAGCCCCCTGCTCACCACCCGACCGGTCCTCGAGACCAGCGCGGACGTCTTCGTCGTGGTCTACCTCCTCCTCATGGGCTCCGTCGCCCTCGCCCTCGGCGGCCTCGACGCTGGCACCGCCTTTGGCGGCCTGGGATCGAGCCGGGCCATGACGATCGGGGCCATCTCCGAGCCGGCGCTGCTCGTCGGCATCCTCGCCCTCGCCGTCCAGGCCAAGACGTCCAACCTGCCGGGCATCGTGACCGCCACCCTCGCCCACCCCGGATGGCTCGCCAGCCCGCAGCGCATCCTCGCCCTCGTCGCCCTCGTCGTGGTCGTGATCGCCGAGACCGGACGGATCCCGGTCGACAACCCGTCCACCCACCTCGAGCTCACGATGGTCCACGAGGCGATGGTCCTCGAGGACGCCGGGCCCGACCTCGCCCTCGTCTCCGCCGGCGAGGCCATGCGCCTCGGCCTGCTGCTCGCTCTGGTCGCCAACCTGTTCTTCCCCTGGGGCGTCGACACCTCCGCCAGCGGGCTCGGCATCGTGGTGGCGCTCGGCGCGCTCGGCGCCAAGACGGCGGCCATCGCCGCGCTGATCGCGCTCGTCGAGGTCTCGACGGCCAAGCTCCGCCTCTTCCGGGTCCCCGAGCTGCTGGCCGGCGGCTTCGTCCTCGCCGTCGTGGCAGTGACGACCGGGCTGGTGACGAGATGAGGTCGGGCACCGCGCTCGACCTCGTCCAGCTCGCTTCGGGCGTGGTGCTCGCCGGCGCCGTGCTGGCGCTGTGGCGAAGAGACCTCCGGGCACTGACCTCGGTGCTCGTGCTCCAAGGCGCCGCCCTGGCCACGCTGGCCGCCGTGCTCGCCGTCGAGGGCGGTGACGTCGCCCTCGGCGTCGTGGCCGGCGTCGTCCTGCTCGCCAAGGCGATCGTCATCCCGAGCCTCCTCGCCCGGGTCGTCCGGCGCGACCCGGGGAGCCGCGAGACCGCCCCCCTGGTCAACGTCCCGGCCTCCCTCGTCGGCGCGGCCGGGCTCGTCGTCCTCTCGTACCTCGTCGCCGGCCGGCTCACCGCCCTGTTCCCCGACCCGCTGACCCGGCTCGCGCCCCTCGGTCTCGCCACGGTGCTCATCGGGTTCTTCGTCCTCACCACGCGACGAAAGGCGGTCTCCCAGATCGTCGGGCTGCTGCTCGTCGACAACGGGGTGGCGCTCACCGCCTTCCTCCTCACCGCCGGGGTGCCGCTCCTCGTCGAGCTGGGCGCCTCCTTGGACGTCCTGTTGGTCGTGGTCGTGCTCCAGGTGCTTGCCACCACCATGCGAGCCCGCCTCGGCCACGTCGACCTCGACCAGCTCCGGGAGCTGCACGACTGATGCTCGTGACCGCCGTCCTCGCCGTCCCCCTCGCCGCCGGTGCGCTGGCTGGTGCGCTCCCCTGGCGCCGCGCCGTCGGTTGGGCCATGGTCCTCGCCAACGCCGCGGTGCTCGGCCTCGGTATCGCCCTCGCCGTCGAGGCCGACCACCACCGCGTGGCCGGCGGGCTCGACGGCGCGCTTCGCGCCGACGCGCTCAGCGCCTTCATGGTCGTCGTCATCGGCACCATCTCGCTCTTGGCGTCGATCCAGTCGATCCGCTACCTCGAGGCCGAGATCGCCGGCGGCGAGCACGGCGCCCGCCACGCCTCGCTCTACAGCGTCCTCGTCGAGGTCTTCGTCGCCTGCATGCTCGCCGCCGTCTTGTCAGCCAACCTCGGGACGCTGTGGGTGGCGGTCGAGGCGACGACCATCGCCACCACCTTCCTCGTCGGGCACCGGCGCAACGACAAGGCGCTCGAGGCGTCGTGGAAGTACGTGCTCATCTGCTCGGTCGGCATCGCGCTCGCCTTCTTCGGCACCGTGCTCGTCTACTTCGCCGCCCTCCACGTCCCGGGGCACGCGACCGGCGCCTCGGTCCTCGACTGGACCTCGCTGATGCGCGCCTCGCACCGCCTCGACCCCGGAGTGGTCCGTCTCGCCATGGCGCTCTTGGTCCTCGGGTACGGCACCAAGGTCGGGCTCGCTCCCATGCACAGCTGGCTGCCCGACGCCCACAGTCAGGCGCCCGCTCCCGTGTCCGCCCTCATGTCCGGCGTGCTGCTCACCGTGGCGTTCTACGCCCTCTTGCGGTTCAAGGCCGTCGCCGACGCAGCCCTCGGCCCGGGCTTCACCCGCGGCCTCCTCGTCATCGTCGGCCTCGCCTCGCTCCTCGTCGCCGCATCCCTGCTGCTCACCCAGCGCGACGTGAAGAGGATGCTCGCCTACCACAGCATCGAGCACATGGGCCTCATCGCCCTGGGGGCGGCGGCCGGCACGACGCTCGCCATCGCCGCCGTGCTGCTGCACATCTTGGGCCACGGGCTCGCCAAGGCTGTCCTCTTCCTCGCCTCGGGCGAGATCCTCCTCGTCGAAGGCACGAGCGAGATCGAGAAGATCCCCGCCCTCCTCACCCGGCGACCCCTCCTCGGGGGGATCTTCGGCTTCGGCCTGATCGCCTTGTTGGGCCTGCCACCCTTCAGCCTGTTCGTGAGCGAGCTCAACATGATCCGCGGTGAGGTCGACGTCGGCCTCGGCTGGGCGGCCGGCCTGTCGCTCGTGGCGATGGCGGTCATCTTCGCCGCGGTGATGGCCCACGGCCGCCACCTCCTCCTCGGCGGCCGCCGGATCACCACGCCGTCGGCGACCCCGCGGCTCGTCGGCATACCCCTGGTCGGGGGCCTGGTGGCCTGTGCCGCCTTCGGGTTGTCGGCCTGGCCGCTGCAGCCGCTCCTCGATGCCGCCGCTCGGGTCGTGGTCCGATGACCCTCCACGAGCGACCGGGTCCGACGCCGGTGCGCAGCAGTGAGCTCGTCGCCGCTGCCGAGCTCCAGGGCCGAGCCAGGGCGCTGCTCGGGGCCGGCTTCCGTCTCGCCCTGGTCGCCGGGCACGACGATGGCCACGATCTTCGGGTGGTGTACACCTTCTGCGCAGGGCCTCCCGATCGCCGAGCCGAGCTGCAGGTCCGCCTCGACCCCGACCGTCCGGCTGTGCCCTCGCTTGCCGCCTGGTCCTTCCCCGCCAGCCGCTTCGAGCGGGAGCTGGCCGACCTGTTCGGGATCACGCCGGTCGGCCATCCCTTCCTCCGCCCGCTCGTCCTCCATCAGCACTGGCCTCGGGGCTGGCACCCGCTGCGCCGGGACGCCGGGCCGCCGCCGCCGATGCGGGTCGACGCCGAACCGTTCCCGTTCGTCGCCGTGGACGGCCCGGGCGTCTACGAGATCCCGGTCGGCCCGGTGCATGCCGGGCTCATCGAGCCCGGCCACTTCCGCTTCTCGGTGGTCGGCGAGACGATCCTCAAGATGAAGGCCCGCCTGTGGTTCGTCCACCGGGGCATCGAGAAGCTCTTCGAGGGCTGCCCGATCACCGAGGGCGTCAGCCTCGCCGAGCGGATCTCGGGCGACACCGCCGCCGCCCACAACCTCGCCTACTGCCTCGCCGTCGAAGACGCCTTGGGCGTCGAGCTCCCCGAGGACGTCCGACTGCTCCGCGGGCTGCTCGTCGAGCTCGAGCGGATCACCAACCACGTCTGTGACCTCGGGGCGCTCTGCAACGACGTCGGCTTCGGCGTGGCCCAGGCGCGCGCCCTCACGCTCCGAGAACAGCTCCTTCGCTTGGCCGACCAGATGACCGGGCACCGCCTGCTGCGCGGCGCGATCCGGCCCGGCACGGCCGCGCTGCGCCGTCTCCCCACCGAGGCGGAGCTCGCCGACATCGCGGCACAGGTCGAGGACCTCGTCGGCCTCGCCACCTCCAACACCGTCGTCATGGACCGCTTCAAGGGGACGGCCGTCTTGCCCAGGGACGACGCCGAGGCGATCGGGGTCCTCGGGGTGGTGGCACGGGCATCGGGGATCGCCGTCGACGCCCGGGAGGCGCACCCGTCGTGTCGGCTCGGTGCCGACCTGTCGCCGGTCGTCGAGGAGGCCGGCGACGTGGCGGCTCGCTTCTCGGTCCGCGCCGGCGAGATCGCCATCTCGCTCGGCCTCGTCGCCGAGCTGGCAGGGAGGGTGCGATCGCTCGACGCCGGCACCGCCGTGGCGGTGCGACGCGGAGGCTCGGGCCTCGGGATCGTGGAGGGTTGGCGGGGCACGATCGTCCATCGAGCCGAGGTCGACGCGGCCGGGCGCGTCACACGCTGCAAGGTGGTCGACCCGTCGTTCCTCACCTGGCCGGCACTGTCGGTGGCCCTCGCCGACACGATCGTCCCCGACTTCCCCCTCGCCAACAAGAGCTTCAACCTCTCCTATGCCGGCAACGACCTGTGACCGGGATCATCCACCAGCACGGCCGGCAGCGTCGCCGAACGTGCCGTCGCTACCGGACTCGACCCCGGGGGACCACCGTCACCGGGCAGCGGAGTCCTGGGGCTCGACCGAGCCTGGCATCCGCGGTGAGCAGTGCACAGCCGAGTGATTCGGCCAACGCAACATACGAAGCGTCATAGGCCGAGACGTTCTCTCGGAGCTCCCAGACGCGCTCCAACAGATGGAACAGGGCGTAGCGCGCCATGCCGAGCCGGCGCCACCGATCGAGCGCAGTCCATGCATCACCGGGCTCGATCCGCGAGGCAGCGACCCCACGGCGAAGGGCGTTGGCTATCTCGGGGTCGATCAGGTGCGGGACGTGCACCTGCTCCTCTGCCAGCGCCCGGCGAGCAGGGCCAGCGTTCAGCAGGCCAGAGACCGCCGCCGACGCGTCGACGACGATCACCGCTCGGCGCGCCCCGCGTCCAGGTCGGCGACGACTGAGACCGGATCGATGTCGAGGTCCGGGAGGGTGCGAAGCAGCGCCGGGTTGTCCACCCGGCGCGACACCTCCTCGAGCTCTCTCACCGCGACCGCCGCTACCGACATCCGATCACGGGCGGCCAGCCGTTCCAGGCGCTCGACGACCTCGTCGGGCACGTTCCGAAGGTAGATCGTCCTCATGTCGCATAATGCTAGCACATCAGTTGCGATCTGCGTATCCCTGCCGGTGCGGTTCGAGCACGCCCCAGACTGGCAGTCCCTGCGTGGCATCGTGCGAACACCCTGGGGCCGGTCGAAGGGTCGGCGATCGTGGCGCCGCCCAACACTGCGCTGCGGACGGGCAGCGGGGATCGCTGAGGTGAAGGCGGCGGCAGATGAGGTTCGCTCCCCCAGTCTCGCCTGCCGGAGCCTTCCGCCAACGGGCAGCTTGCGGGCGTGCCGACGCCACTGCCCGCTGGTGCTCCCCCTCGTGATCGAGC
>JAJZZB010000022.1 GCA_021797795.1 Actinomycetes bacterium
GCTGGCCGCGCTCGGCGTCGTCGGCCTCGGTCTCGGCTTCCCGCTCTCGGTCGTCTCGTACTGGATCGCGGCGGGCGGGTCGTCCACGCTGCCGGCGACCGCCTCGGTGGCGAGCGCGGCAGGCTACAGCGTCCTCTACAGCGGTCTGGCGGCCGCCGTGGCGACCGTGCTCGCCCTCCCGGTGGCCCTCTACGCCATCCGCCGGCCCTCGCGGCTGTCGGCCGGCCTCGAGCGCAGCACCTTCGTCGTCCAGGCCCTGCCCGGCCTCGTCGTGGCGCTCGCCCTCGTCTACGTCACCGAGCACTACATGAGCGCCCTCTACCAGAGCCCCGAGGTGCTCGTGGCGGCCTACTCGATGATGTTCTTCCCCCTCGGCCTCGTGGCGGTGCGCACCTCGGTCGCCCGCGCCCCCGAGCGTCTCGAGGAGGTGGCCCGCTCCCTCGGTGTCGGGCCCCTTCGGGCCCGCCTGCGGGTGACGCTTCCCCTCGTCGCCCCGGGGCTGCTCGCCGCCTTCTGCCTCGTCTTCCTCTCCGGGCTCACCGAGCTCACCGCCACCTTGTTGCTCGTGCCGACCGGGGTCGAGACCCTCGCCACCCAGTTCTGGGGCTACACCGAGAACGTCTCGTACGCCGAGGCCGCTCCCTACGCCGGCGCGATGGTGGCCATCGCGATCGTGCCGGGCTACGTGCTGAGCCGCTGGTTCGACCGCCGGGCGGGCTCTGCTGGCGGCGCGGGCGAGGAGCGCCCGTGAGCGGCGTCGAGCTCGCCGGCGTCTCGAAGTCCTTCGGGCGCACCCCGGTCCTCGACGGGCTCGACCTCGCCGTCCCCGACGGCGCCGTCGTCGCCGTCCTCGGGGAGTCCGGGAGCGGCAAGACCACGCTGCTTCGCACCGTCGCCGGCTTCGAGCGGGCCGACACCGGCACGCTCGCCATCGGCTCCCGCCTCGTCGACGCCGGCCGGCTGTTCCTGCCACCCGAGCGTCGCAGGCTCGGCTACGTCGCCCAGGAGGGTGCCCTCTTCCCACACCTCGACGTGGCGGGCAACATCGGGTTCGGCCTCCCCCGCACCGAGAGGAGGCGGCGGACCGCCGACCTGCTCGGGCTCGTCGGCCTCGAGGGCCTCGGCCACCGCTACCCGCACGAGCTCTCCGGTGGCCAGCGCCAGCGGGTCGCCCTCGCCCGGGCCCTCGCCCCCCGCCCCGGTGTCGTCCTCCTCGACGAGCCCTTCTCGGCCCTCGATGCCGGGCTGCGGGCGTCGCTGCGGGCCGATGTCGTCCGAATCCTCCGGGCCGAGGCGGTGACGACCGTGCTCGTCACCCACGACCAGGAGGAGGCGCTCTCGGTCTCGGACCTGGTCGGGGTGATCGCCGGCGGGGCCATCCGCCAGCTGGCCCCGCCGGCGGACCTGTACGCCAGGCCGGCCGACGCCGGACTCGCCGGCTTCCTCGGCGAGGCGAACCTCGTGGAGGGGACCGCGGCGGCCGGCACGGCCCGCACCGCCTTCGGCGAGCTCACCTTGACCTCGGACGCCGCCGGCCTCGAGGGGCCGGTGCTCGTCCTCATCCGGCCCGAGCAGCTCTCGGTCGGACCGCCCGGAGGGCCGGCCGGGGCGGGTGTGGGCCGCGTCGTGCACAGCGAGTACTACGGCCACGACAGCGTCCTGCTCGTCGAGGTGCCTGACGGCCCTGCGATCAGGGTCCGCTGCGCCGGGCGGCCGGTGGCCCGCCCTGGGGACGAGGTGCGGCTCCTCGCCGGCGGCGACACCGTCGCCTGGCCGAGCCGGCCCGCGTCGGCCTGATCGTCTCAGCGGCGCACGAGCTGGCGGCGGCCGAGGCCGGCGAGGCGCTGCAGCGCGTTCGGACGCTCGGGTGGCGAGAGCCGGACGAGGGCGTTGTAGGTCACGAGGGCGATGGCGATGTGCATCGTCATGAGGACGACAACGGCGTCGAGGGGGGAGCCGACGAGGAGCAGGTAGGTGTCGGGGAGGAAGAGCACGAGCGTGACGAGGATCGCCAGGCGGAAGAACAGCCAGCGGGCGGTCGAGGAGACGGCGTTGACGATCGGCCAGCCGACACAGGCGATGAGGACGCCGATCACCGTCAAGGTGGCGTAGTCGGCGAAGCGGAAGTGCGGGTACCCGCGTGTGGAGGGGAAGATCACGGTGCCGACGGCGATGATGAGGGCGTCGGCCACGAGCGAGCCGACGATCGACACGAGCGAGGCGACGAGCAGGCGCCGGGAGTTCGGCTGGCGCCGCTGGAGGGGGAAGTCGACCCGCGCGAGCGCGAGCAGGCGCTCGAGCCGTGGCGGCAACTGCTCGATCGGAAGCTGGACGCGAGGGCGTGCTCGTTCTGACACGCCGTCAAAGTACCCAGAGGAACCGCGGGATTGAGCCCGCCCGGGCGAAGTCTCAGCGGGCTCCCAGGCTGCCCGGGAGGCGCTCTCAGCTCAGCCCGTGGCCGGGTGGGTCGGGAAGGTCCCGTGCGGGCCGAGGAGGTCGAAGCCGTCCGGCTTGAACAGGTAGCCCGGCGCCTTTCCCGGCACGCCGTCGTGCCCGTACTGGTAGACGAGGGCACCCGTCGCCGGGTCGATGGCGACCATCCGGTCGTTGTGGTCGTCGTTCGCCATCAGCACGCCCGAGGGCAGCCGCTCGACGAGCGACGGCATGTTGAGCTCACCGGTGCCCGAGGTCGGCCCGTAGCGGAAGAGGACCTTGCCGGCGCGGTTGAACTCGAGGAAGGCTCCCGGGTTCTGGTAGTTGGCGACGAGGTAGCGGTTGCCTCCGAGCGGCTGGGGATCGGACGGGTAGCCGATCGGGACGTGCGTGGACCAGACGAGCTTGCCCTGGAGGGTGAGCTCGTCGATGAACGAGCCGTTGATCTCCGAGACGAGGAGGTTGCCGTTCTTGAGCGGCGTGTCGCCGTTCGGAGAGCCGAGGTAGCGCGGCGGCTGGTGGACGCAGGTGCCCGGGGTCCCGATCTGGGTGAGCACCTTCTTCGTCGCCGGGTCGATGACGAGCACCCGGCAGTTCATGGGGTCGGCGACCGTGACGTCGCCGTTCTTCAGCAGGTAGGCGTCGTCGGGGTTGTTCAGGTAGCCCGGTGCCGAACCGGCCTGACGGGGGTGGCCGTACTGCCACAGCAGCTTCCCGGAGGGATAGCCGATCTCGACGATGGTCTCGTTCGCCTCCTGGTTGGAGATGATCGCCGTCCCGTGGTGGGTGAAGAAGGCGTCGTCGGGGAAGTAGAACCCCCCGGGCGGGGCCGGCTTGCCGGCGGAGGGGTACCGCCAGATGATCCGGTTCTGGTCGTTCAGGACGAGCAGCCGGTTGTTCCCCCGGTCTGCGATGAGGAGCGAGTCGCCGAAGAACGGTGAGCCGGCGCCGGGCGCCCCTGCCGTCCCGAAGCGCCGGTTCGGCTCGAACATCTGCACGGCCGCGCTGACGGTGTTGGGCCCCGTCTCGCCCCCGACGAGCCAGGCCCGCTGGCCGACGACGGCCAGCCCGGCGTGCGACACCGCCACCTGGAGGTGCCCGGCGAGGAGCATGCGGTGGCGGGCGGGGGCGAAGGCGTAGATCGTCGAGACGGCCCGCTCCGGCCCGCCAGGCGCGGTGCCGGCCGGCAGCGTCGCCCCGCCGGCGAGGTAGATCGTGCCGTTCAGCGTGGCCGCCGCCGCCCCGTCGAGGGCGACGGGCATCGACCCCACGACCGATGCCCGGTGGGTGGCCGGGTCGACCATCTGGATCGTCTTCACCGGCGCGTTCTTGCCGGGACCGGCGGTGGCATCGCCGCCGAAGACGTAGATCCGGCCGCCGAGGGCGGCCACCGCGGCGTAGCGGACCGGGACCGGCAGCCGGGCGACGGTCGTGTAGCTCTGGCCGTTCGAGGTGGCCATGACCGCCGAGTCGCCCGTGGAGCTGTCCCATCCGCCGAGGATGTAGGCCACCGACCCGACCGTCACCGCCGAGTCGTCGGAGCGCGGCGCCGGCAGGGGTTGCACAGCCGTCGCCGCCGTCGTGCCGGCAGGCCCGCCGAGGGAGGCCAGGCGCTCGGCCGTCGCCAGCGACACCGAGCTGCCGCCGCCGAAGACGTACCCGGAGCCGCCGAGGACGGCGCCGGCGGCGTCGTGCAGCGGCGTGGTGAGCCGGCCGATCTCACTGGCGGCGCCGTTCAGCGGGTTCACCTGGTAGACCCCGGAGGCGGACGAGCCGTTCGAGTGGAGGCCGCCGGCGACGACGAGCGAGCGGCCGTTCGATGCGGGGAGCACCACGGCGCGGCTGAGCGGCTCGTTCAGAACCCACGGCTCGAGCCCGGACTCGATGGCGGCCGGCTGCGCCGGGTTGGCGTGGTTCGCCGTCGTCTGCTCGTGGGCCGCCCGGCTCCGCGGCGCGGCGCTCGTCGCAGATCCCGAGCCGTCGAGCTGGGTGACGGCGATCCCGGCGATCACCCCGACGAGGACGAAGAGGACAGCGAGCCTCAGCAGGCCGAGGCGCCTGCGGGCCGTGGCGCGGCGGCGCGCGAGCTCTCGTACGGACGGGGGCCGGGGCTGTGACATCGCGTCCCTTCTAGCGCAGCGGGTCTCACCGGTACCAATGGGCTGCCGGATTCTGGGGCGCTACCAGCATCGCTCCTGGAAGGGTGAAAATGGGGTCATGGCTTGGTCCGCCCCGCTGTATCGCGCCTACGAGCGGCGCTTGCAGCGCTCGCTCCCACCGGACCGCCTCCCCGCCCACGTCGGCGTCATCCTCGACGGCCACCGTCGCTTCGCACGCGCCGAGGGGCTTACGGACTACACGGCCAGCTACCGGACGGGGATGGACAAGCTGAGGGAGATGCTCGGCTGGAGCGCCCAGCTGAAGCTCCCGGCGGTGACGGCCTGGGTGCTGTCGACCGACAATCTCCGCCGGCCGCTGGCGGAGCTCGAGCCCTACTTCGACGTCCTCGTCGAGCTCCTCGACGACCTGCCCGCCCTCGCCCGCGAGCTCGGCTGCTCGGTCCGGGTCATTGGCAGCCTCGAGCTCCTCCCGCCCCGCCTCGGCGAGGCAGTGGCCACCGCCGAGAAGGAGAGCCCCGCCGAGCCGGACGGATGGCACTTCACCCTGGCGCTCGGCTACGGCGGCCGCCACGAGATCGTCGACGCCTGCCGCTCACTCGTCTCGGGTCTCGTGAGCGCCGGAGTGCCCGCCGCCGAGCTGCCGAGCCACATCGACGTCGCCGGGCTGTCGGCGCAGATGTACCGGGCCGACCTTCCCGATACCGATCTCGTCATCCGCACGAGCGGGGAGGCCAGGCTGTCGGGGTTCCTGCTGTGGCAGTCCGCCTATGCAGAGTGCGTCTTCGTCGACCCCTACTGGCCCGAGTTCCGCCGCGTCGACCTGCTGCGCGCCCTTCGTGACTTCGCCCGGCGGGAGCGCCGCTTCGGCAAGTAGGGCCTCACCGGTGACGGGCGCCTGCGGGCGTCGTGCCCTCGGCGAGGAACGGGAAGCCGTCGCTCGCCTCCTCCCGGCCCTGCTCGAAGATCCGGTACACCTCGTAGCCGGCCGCCAGCACGCCCCCGAGCGGCCGCTCGTCCTCTCCGGCGACGGCGAGGGCGGTGGCATAGGCGTCCGCCATGGCGAGCGAGGGGCCGACGACGCTGGCGGAGACGACGAGTGCGCCCCGGGGCTGCCCGGTGGCGGCGGCGTGCGGGTCGATCAGGTGCTCACCGCGCTCGTAGCGGCCCGAGGTGGCGATGGCACGACCCCCGGCGAGCTCGACGACGCAGGCGAGCGCCTCGGGGCGCCAGGGGTGGCGGATGCCGACGCGCCAGGGGTGGCGACCCTCCTCCGACCCGCTGGCGGCGATGTCACCGCCGCCGTTGACGAGCGTCCCGAGCACCTCGTCCCGGGGGAGCAGCGAGGCGGCCCGCTCGATCGCCCACCCCTTCACGAGCCCGGTCGGGTCGACGCCCCCGGCCATCGCCCAGGGGTCGAAGTAGCCTGCCGTGGTCATCTTCGCCTCGGCGCAGCGGGCGAGCACCTCGGGCACCTCGGGGGGCAGCTCCTCGAGGGGGAGCTCGCCCCGGCGCCAGCGGCTGAGGGGGCTCTCGGGCTTCCAGGTGCTGAAGATCCGATCGAGCCGGTGCAGCTCGGCCACGGCCTCCTCGACGGCCGCCTCGAGGCCGCCGGTGTCGCCGTCGTCGTGGTCGATCCGCAACGAGACGACGGTGCCCATCACCGGCTCGTGCCGGGCGAGCACCGCCGCGCTCACTTGAGATGCAGCTTGTCCAGGGCCGACTGCACGGAGGTGGCGTACGCGCTGCAGGTGTAGGTCGCCCCCGAGATGCCCGAGATCTTGGCCGACTGGGCGGCCAGCACCTCCTTGCGCAGCATGGGGATGACCTGGGCGGCGATCTGCTGGGAGTAGGTGTCCGCCGTCCGCAGCCCGGTGACGGTGGCCGAGACGATGCGGCCCTTTTGGACCGTGAGCTTCACGGCGAGCTCGCCGTAGCCGTACTGCTCGAGGGCACCGGAGGCCGTGCCCGAGACCGACGAGCCCGAGGAGGACGACCCGCCGCGGGAGGAGGCGTTGCCCGAGCCGCCACCAGCGCTGCTCGGCGACGAGGCGAGCAGCCGAGGCTCCGCGCCGACGTGGGCGAGCAGGACGATCCCGAGCCCGGCCATGGCGGCGGCCGAGACGAGCGGGGTGCGGCGCGTCACAGGGCGTACACCTCGTAGTGGACGGCCTCGGCCGGCACGCCCTCGCCGACCAGCACCTGGCGCATCGACTCGACGAAGCTCTCCGGGCCGCAGACGAAGACGTCACGCTGGCGCAGGTCGGGCACCAGCCGGGCGACCCGGTGCAGCGAGACGTCCTCGCGGTTGCCGGCGACGACGTGCAGCGTGCCCCGGCGGCGGCGGACCAGCTCCTCCACCTCGCCCGCCAGGGCGGCGTGCTCCTCGGTCGAGACCCGCCAGGCCACGGCCGGATCGGACTTCTTCGGAAGGTCCTCGAGCAGGGCGCGGGCGGCGGTGATGCCGATCCCGCCGCAGATGATCGCCGCCTTCTGGCGCCGCCTGGCATGCGTCGTGAAGGCGCCGTAGGGACCCTCGATCGCCACCTTGGTCCCCGGGGCGAGCGCGGCGAGGGCGCTCGAGTGGTCGCCGACCGCCTTCACCGTGAGGCGCAGGTAGGGCGGCTTCGGGCGGGCCGAGAGGGAGTAGGGGTGCGCCTGCCACCACAGCTTGGACGTGAGGAAGCGCCACTCGAAGAACTGGCCGCCCGAGACCGCCAGGCGATCGAGGTTGCGGCCCTCGAGGATGAGCGAGACCACGTCCTCGGTCTCCCGTCGCACCTCGACCACCTTCAGGCGGTAGCGAAGCGTCCTGTAGGCCGGAAGCCCGAAGCGGTAGGCGAGGACGACGCCCGCCGTCGCCGCCCAGGCGATCGACCAGAGCGCCTGGGTGACCGGGTGGCCGACGAACGACGGCCCGAGCGCCAGCTCGTGGGAGAAGGCGAGGGCGAGGGCGAGGTACATCCCGAGGTGGATCGCCCACCAGGTCTCCCGCCGCAGCCGCCGGCGGACCGAGTAGATCGAGAGCACCGCCGCCAGCACCATGAACCCGAGGCCGATGATCGCGATGAGCATTCCCGAGTAGCTCGAGACGAAGGAGGCGAGCTGTGCGAGCAGCCCGCTGTGGGAGGCCTCGGCATAGGCGTAGGTGAGCAGGATCGCGTGGGCGACGATGAGGGAGATCGGCCACGGAGACAGCCGGCGGTGCCAGCGCAGCAGGCCGTCCTGGCCGAGGATGCGCTCGATGTGGGGGATCCGGCTCACGAGCAGCACCATCACGAGGGCGAGATAGGTCCCCGCCATGCCCGTCAGGTTGCCGAGGAACATCGCCACGCCTCCGGGCGCCTGCAGCTGCGAGGAGGTCTCGACGATGATCGTCGATCCGACGGTGGCCCCGAAGCCGAGGCCCACCACGACGAGGGCGGCGTCGAGCAGGCGGGGCCTCGGGGGCGGGGCGGGGCGGGCCTCGGGGGCGCGCCGGCCGGAGGAGCGAGCCGGCCGCGTGGCCGGCTCGAAGGTCACCGACACCGCGGCGCTTCGAGGGACATGGCCCGAGTGTGGCGACAGCGTCTGGGAGGCGGCTGAGAGCGGCCGGGAGAGCCGCTGAAAGTCAGGCAGGCTCCTCCTCGAGGGGCGCCGCCGGGAGCCGGACGATGAAGGTGGCGCCACCGCCCTCGGTCTCGCGCACCTCGACCGAGCCGGCGTGGGCGGCCACGATCGCCCGGACGATCGCGAGGCCGAGACCGGCGCCGCCCGAGGAGCGCGAGCGGGAGCTGTCGCCGCGGAAGAAGCGCTCGAAGGCCCGGGCCATCCCCGCCTCCCCGAGGCCGGGGCCGCGGTCGGCGACCACCACGAGCGCCTCCCCGCCCTGGCTCTCGATCGTCACGACCGCCGGCGTCCCAGGCGGCGTGTGGGCCCGGACGTTCGCCAGCAGGTTGTCGATCACCTGGCGGAGCCGGGCGGCGTCCCCCTCGACCTCGACCGAGTCCGAGGCGACGAGCTCGACCGGCCACTGCTCGCCGATGGCCGAGGCGGCGTGCACGGCGTCGGCCGCCACCGAGACGAGCTCGACCGGGTGCCGCTCGAGCGGTCGGCCCTCGTCGAGGTTGGCGAGCAGCATGAGGTCGGCCACGAGCCGGCTCATCCGCCCCGTCTCGGCCTGGATCCCGGCGAGGACGCGGCTGAGGTCGCCGGGCCTGGAGGCGGCGCCGCTCGTGAAGAGCTCGGAGTAGGCCGAGATGGCGGAGATCGGCGTCCGCAGCTCGTGGGAGGCATCCGCGAGGAAGCGGCGCATGCGCGCCTCGGAGCGTCGCAGCTCGGCCTCTGTGCGGGTCCGCTCGTCGATGTCCTCGGCGAGCCTGCCGAGCATCGAGTTGAGCACACGGGTGAGGCGGCCCATCTCGGTCGAGGGGTCGAAGCCCTCGGGCACCCTCGCCTCGAGGTTGCCCTCCATGATCCGCTCGGCAGTCTGCTCGACCTGGAGGAGGGGCCGCACGCCGAGCCTCACCAGCACGACGCCGAGGCCGAGCACGACGAGCAGGGCGGCCGCCGACACCCCGAGCTCGATGAGGACGAGATGGGTGAGCGTGTTCCCCGTCTCGGTGAGGGGGAGGCCGAGGACGAGCACGCTGCGGTCCGAGAGCAGGGACACCCGCAGCCGGTAGCCGGGCTGGCCGACCCGCCGCCCGGAGGTGGTGAGGTAGAGCGCCGTCGCACGCGGGCTGCCGCCGCTCGAGGCGACGATGCCGCCGCCGGGGACCGAGGTCGCCCCCCTGCACTCGTCCGACAGCGGACCGGCCGGCGGCGCGGACACTGCGAGGCGCCTGGCGCCCGACATCACCCCGGCCAGTGGCGGGGCCGGGAGGTGGACGCCCGGGTGGCGCTCCCGACCGGCCCGCACGACCTCGAGGGTGGCGCCGGTGGGGCTGCGGACCTCGGCGTAGAGGCCCGGCCCGCTCTCGTCGACCAGGGAGAGCGTGAGATGGCCGCCGTGCTCGAGGCAGGACGCGATCGGCGGGGCGGCCGCCTCCAAGGTGGCGTCGAGCTGGCCGTTCAGGTAGGACCGGAACGCCGAGTAGGTGGCGACGTCCGAGCCGATGAGGGCGACCAGGACGGCGACGCCCACTGCGACGAGCAGCCGCAGCCTGAGCGACACCTACTCGTCTGCTTCTCTCATCACGTAGCCCACGAGCCGGATGGTGTGGATGAGCGGCGGGCCGTAGGGGTCGAGCTTCTTGCGGAGATAGCGGACGTAGGTCTCGACGATGTTCTGGTTGCCGCCGAAGTCGTAGTGCCAGACGTAGTCGATGAGCTGGGACTTCGACAGGACCCGGCGCGGGTTCAGCATGAAGGCCCGCAGCAGGTTGAACTCGGTGGCCGTCAGCTTCACCGCGTGGGCGTCCCGCCAGACCTCGTGGGTCTGCTCGTCCAAGGTGACGTCGGCGAAGTGCAGCCGACCGTCGCCGCGCTCGACCCCCGAGCGCCGCAGCAGCGCCTTTGCCCGGGCGACGACCTCGGCGAGGGAGAACGGCTTGGCGACGTAGTCGTCGCCTCCGGCGCCGAGGCCGGCGACGAGGTCCTCCACCTCCCCCTTGGCCGTGAGGAAGAGCACCGGGACGTCGATCCCGTCGGCCCGCATGCGGCGCGTGACCTCGAGGCCGTCGAGGTCGGGCAGCATGACGTCGAGCACGACGAGGTCGAAGCGCTCCTCCTGGACCCTCGTGAGGGCGTCCCGGCCGGTCCGCGCCTCGGCGACCTCGTAGCCCTCGTAGCGCAGCACGGTGGCGACCGTGTCGACGAGGGACGGCTCGTCGTCCACGACGAGGATGGTCATGGCACCGCTCTCGGGAGGGCGAAGTAGGCGATCGCCACCAGCTGGAGGGACGCCCCGACGAGGGTGAGGGCGTGGAAGACCTCGTGGAAGCCGAACACGGCCGGGGAAGGGTCGGGGCGGCGGCGGGCGTAGACCACGGCGCCGGCGCTGTAGGCGAGGCCGCCAGCCAGCAGGACGAGGAAGCCCGGCCAGCTCATCCCCCGCCCGAGCTCGGGGACCACCGCGAGCGCCGACCAGCCCACCACGACATAGGGCAGGGCGATGAGCCACGACGGGAGGTCGAGACGCGCCTGGCGGAGCACGACCCCGGCGACAGCGCCGCCCCAGACGAGGGCGAGCACGAGGTCCCTCGCCCCGCCCGAGAGCGAGAGGACGGCGACGGCGGTGTAGGACCCGGCGATGGCGAGGAAGATCGTGGTGTGGTCGAGCCGGCGCATCACCCGGCGCCCTCGCGGTCCGAACGGCGCCTGGTGGAACACCGCGCTCACGCCGAACAGGGCCAGCATGCAGGCGACGTAGCAGCCGAGCGCCGCCTCGTCGCCGGCGCCCGGGCCGTGGGCGACGAGGATCGGGCCGGCGACGAGGAAGGCGAGGAAGCCGATCGTGTGCAGCCGGCCCCGCCAGCGCGGGCGCACGGCCTCGGGGGAGGGCCCCTCGGGCCGGTGAGCTGGTGCGAGCACGCCGCAAGTGTGCCAGAGGCGGGTGACGGCCCCGGACCGGCGGGCCCACGGCGGCCTCTCAGGCGGCTCTCGGCACGCGCTGCTCGCCCGCACAGCGGGGCGGGCAAGGGTGGAAAGCGGCCCACAGGGCCGCGAGCCTTCTCCCGCCGGCGGCCCGTAGGCTATGGGCGGTCCCCCGAGCCCACCAATGGACGGCGATGCGAACCCGAGACTTCACCGGGCCTCAGACGACCGGCGGACCGGCGAAGCCGGAACCCGCCGGTCCGGGTCCGAACCACCGCAAGCTCAACCACCTCCAGCGCCGCCGCATCCGCCGCAAGCAGCGCCGGGAGCGGCGGCGCGCCCGTAGGACCCTCCTCGGTCGCCACCCCTACTCGAGCGGCGTCCTGGCGGCCGTCATCCTGCTCACCCCGGTGTGGGTCTCGATCGGCTCCGCCCTCACCGACCCCACCCTCGGCGTGACCCTTCCGGGCCGCTTCGCCGAATGGGCCCGCGAGCACGGTGCGGGCGGCTTCGTCGCCTGGGGTGAGAACCTCTACTACTCCCACGTCCAGCCGCCCGTCGGAGGAAGGCCGCCGACGGGAGCCATCCCGCCCGCCACCACGGCGGCGCCGGCCACGACGGCGCCGGCCCACGCGGCGCTCAGCCCGCTCCCCGTGCCGGCACCCATCAAGCCGATCGCCTCCCCGCCGCTCCCCGGCGAGGGGCAGTGGCACGCCGTCGGGCGCAGGGTGGACGGCGTACCGGCCGTCTACGAGGCCTTCCTCCGGCCCGACGCCATCCACACGAGCCTCGTCGCCGGCGTCGCCTGGATGGACACGCGGCTGCTCAAGGCGACGCTCTACTCGGGGAGCATCATCCCCGGCGGCGGCCCCTACCACTACACCGCCCCGATCCGCCCGTCCGCCGCCCGGAGCCTCGTCGCCGCCTTCAACGCCGGCTTCCTCATGAGCAACGCCGAGGGCGGCTACTACACCCAGCACAAGATGATCTTCCCGCTGCGCACCGGCGCGGCCTCGGTCGTCATCTACAAGAACGGATCGGTGACGATCGGCGCCTGGGGGGGCGCCCTCCACATGACCAACCAGGTCGTCTCGGTCCGCCAGAACCTCCGGCTGCTCGTGAAGCACGGCAAGCCCGTCCCCGGCCTCAACCCCTACGACAATTATGTCTGGGGGGCCACCCTCGGCGGCGCCGACGACGTCTGGCGCTCGGGGATCGGCGAGACCGCCAACGGGGCGCTCGTCTACGTCGCCGGGCCCGGCCTCAACATCACCTCGCTCGCCAACCTGCTCTCGAGGGCGGGGGCGGTGACCGGCATGGAGCTCGACATCAACACCGACTGGGTCGACTTCGCCGCCTTCACCCCCTCCACGCCGACCGGCCTCGCCACGGCGTCCAACGGCAAGAACCTCCTCTCGGACATGGCCGGGGCGCCCGACCGATACTTCGCGTCCTGGTGGGCGAGGGACTTCTTCACGATGTCGGCCCGCTGAGCCGGGCTCAGCCCGGCAGGCGGCGGAAGACCGAGCGCGGGAGCAGCCTCAGCAGGAGGAAGGCCGGGCCGAGGGCCGGCGGGACGTAGACGACTCCCCGGTCGGCCTCGAGCGCCCCGAGCACCGCCCGGGCGACATCGGCCGGCTCGCTCGACAGCGGGGCCGGCTTCATCCCGGCGGTCATCCTCGTCCGGACGAAGCCCGGCCGGACGATCGTCACCCCCACGCCGGTCCCCGCCAGGGCGTCGGCGAGCCCGAGGGCGAACCCGTCGAGCGCCGCCTTGCCGGCGCCGTAGACGAAGTTCGCCCGCCGCACCCGCAGCCCGGCGACCGAGGAGAGCACGACGATCCGGCCGTAGCCCTGGCTCGCCATCCGCTGGGCGAAGCCGGCCGTGGCCGCCGCCGGTCCGCTGGCGTTGGCGGCGAACATCTCCTGGACAACCGCCGGCGTGAGGCGGTCGAGCTCGGCGGTCCCGAGCAGGCCGGTCGCCACGACGAGGAGGTCGACCGAGCCGAGGGCGGTCTCGGCCTCCCCGAGCAGGCGCTCGAGGTCATCGCTGCGACCGACGTCGCAGGAGACGAGGTGGATCTCCCTCACCCCGGCCCGCTCGAGCCGCTCGCCCGCCGGCCCGAGGGCGGCCGGGTCCCGGCCCGCCAGGACGACGCGCTCGAGGCGCCGGGAGGCGAGCGCCCCCAGCACCTCGAGCCCGATCTCCGAGGTCCCCCCGAGCAGCACCGCCGACTGCGGCATCCCGGTCGCGTCGATCATGCCTCACGCCTTTCTCAGATGGAGCCGCCGGCTCAGGTCGGACTGGAACACACGGGCGGGGTCGAGGTCGTCACAGGCTCGCCGCCAGTCCTCGAGGCGGGGGTACATCTCCGAGACGAGCTCGGGCCGGAGCCGGCCGTCCTTCGCGAAGTAGACGCGTCCGCCGTGCGAGGCGACGAGCTCGTCGAAGCCGTCCAGCAGCTCGCCGAGGCCCGGGACCGACAGCGGCAGGTCGAGCGCCAGCGTCCAGCCCGGGGCGGGGAACGAGAGCGGCGCCGGGTCGGCGGCGCCGAAGCGCTTCAGGACGGCGAGCAGCGACGGGACGCCCCGTGCGCCGAGCGCCTCCACCACCTCGCGCACGACCGCCTCCGCCCCGAAGGGCACGACGAACTGGTACTGGGTGAACCCGGCCGGTCCGTACAGGCGGTTCCAGGAGCCGACGCCGTCGAGAGGGTGGAAGTAGGCGCCGAGCGACTGGAGCTCGCCCGTCCTGCGGCGTGGCGCCTTGCGGAACCAGACCTCGTTGAAGGCGGTGACCGCCAGGGCGGAGGGAAGCCGGAACGGCGGCGTGACCGGCACGCGTGCCACCTGGCGGGGCGAGAAGGAGAGCGGGGCCCCCGCCCGCCGGGGCGCGGCCGCCCGGAGGTCGGCCAGGCCGGCGTGGTTCGCCCGGGTGAGCACGCCCCGGCCGAGCCCCGACCCGCCCTTCAGGCAGTCGATCCAGGCGACCGAGTAGCGGTACTCCTCGTCCCGCTCGCTCATGAGGCTCATGCACTCGTCGAGGTCGGCGCCCCGCTCGGTGTCGACCAGCATGTAGGACGTCTCGATCGGCACGAGCTCGAGCGTGGCGTCGAGGACGACGCCCGTGAGCCCCATCCCGCCGACGGTGGCCCAGAAGCCCGCCCCCTCGCCTGCCGGCGCCAGCAGCCGCTCGCCCGCCGGGGTGGCGAGCCGGATGGAGCGGACCCAGGCGCCGAGAGAGCCGTCGAGGTGATGGTTCTTGCCGTGCACGTCGGCCGCGATGGCACCTCCGAGGGTGACCTGACGGGTCCCGGGCGTCACCGGCACGAAGAACCCCCGGGGGACCGAGAAGCGGAGCAGTCCCTCGACGCTGATCCCCGCCTCGGCCCGGAGGAGCCCGCTCGACTCGTCGAAGCCGAGAACCTGGTCGAGCCCGGTCAGGTCGAGCACCGTCCCCCCGGCGCTCGAGGCGGCATCCCCGTAGGAGCGTCCGAGGCCCCGGGCGAGCACCGGCCCCTGCTCGTCGGCCGCCCTCGCCACGACGGCGGCGGCCTCGCCGGTGGTGGCAGGACACACCACCTCGGCCGAGGAGGCGGGCCTCCCGCCCCAGCCGGCGAGCAGCCGGCGCCCCGACGCGCTCACGCCGCGAAGGTGACGAGCATGAGCAGCAGCCAGGCGGCCCCGAGACCCTGCAGGAGTCGGTCGTGGAGGGCGAGGTCCTCGGGGGCGCCGCCCCGGCCCTCGCCGAGCGCTCGCGACAGCACGAGGACGGCCAGGGCGAAGGGCACGACCGTGGCCAGCATGAACGGCCCGCGCACGCCGCGGGCGGGCATCGAGGCCCAACGCTCGACTGCCCACCCGAAGTAGGCGAGGACGGTGACGCCGGAGGAGACCAGGCGGACCGCCGCCAGGAACTCCTCCCGGTACCACCCGAGCGAGGCCCGGTGTCCGGCGCCACCGTCTCCGAGCACCATGAGCTCGGCCGTCCGCTTGCCCGAGGCGATGAGGAGCGAGCCGGCGCAGGCGACGACGAGGAACCAGGGCGAGATCGGGATGTGCGCCGCCACGCCGCCGGCAACGGCTCTCAGCACGAATCCGGCGGAGATGCAGAACAGCTCGAGCACCGGGACCCGCTTCAGCGCGAGGGAGTAGGCGACGCTGATGGCGGCGTAGCCAGCCACGACCCCGACGAGCGGCGGACCGGCGAGGACGCCCGCCGCCGTCACCGACAGCGCGATCAGGACCGCCCCGATGAGGACGGCGCCGGCCCGGCTCAGCTCGCCGCGGGCGACCGGGCGGAGCCGCTTTCGCGGGTGGCGCCGGTCGGCCTCGGCGTCGACGGCATCGTTCACGAAATAGACGCCCGAGGAGGCGGCGCAGAACACCACGACGGCCGCGGCGGTCCGCCAGAAGGTCACCGGCCGACCGACGACGAAGGCGGCGACCGGGGCGGCGAAGACGATGAGGTTCTTCGCCCACTGGCGGGGGCGGGCCGTGGCGACGGCCGCGCGGACCCGCGACCGTCGGGCAGTCCCACCGGCCTCGCCGGCCACCACCGCCACGTTCTGCCCGGCCTGCCGCACTATCTGCAAGTCTTACCCGCCCGAGCGCCCCGCGCGGCGCCCGGGCGGGCCCGGGTCCACCTCCCGGCCGGCTCCGAGCGATGAAACGGCCCCGGAGGCCGGCGGCGCGGCGCCGTCGCGCTGTAACGTCTCGGGCGGTGAGTCGCCTCCTCGACCACTGGTCCTTCGATCCCTTCCTCGTGCTGTGCGCGTTCGTCCTGGCCGCCCACGAGATCGGGCTGAGGCGCCTCGCCGCCCGCTCGAGCCGCTACCGGGCGGGGCGCCGCCGGGTGAGGTCGCTCGCCTTCTACGCCGGTGTGGCTCTGCTCCTTGTCACGGTGAGCTCGCCGATCGACTACTACGCCAACCAGTACTTCTACATGCACATGGTCGAGCACATCCTCATCATGTTCTTCGCCCCGGCGCTCATCGTGCTCGGCGCCCCTTGGCTCCCGCTGCTGTTCTTCCTGCCCGTCGGCGCACGCCGCTCGGTCGTCACCCAGCTCTGCCGCGCCCGCTGGGCCGCCCCGCTGCGCGCCGTCGGCCGGCTGCTGCGGGCCCCGTGGACAGGGACCATCCTGCTCAACGTCGTGATGATCGCCTGGCACCTCCCGGTGTTGTTCGACTTCGGGGAGCGGAACCCCCTCGCCCACGTCTGGCTGATGCACGGGAGCTTCTTCCTCGCCGGGACGCTCTTCTGGCTGCAGATCATCCCCTCGCACCCGATGTCGCCGCGCCTGTCCGCCATCCACCAGGGCGTCAGCATCATCGCCTCCGACCTCGTCATGTTCGTCCTCGCCATGGCGCTCAGCATCTTCTCGACCGGCTCCTGGTACTCGGTCTATGACCACGTCCCCGGCGTGACCCTCAGCCCTTTCGCCGACCAGCAGATTGGCGCGGCCATCTTGTGGGTATGTGGAGACCTGTGGGCGCTGCCGGCGCTCGTCATTGTGATCCGGCGTGCGATCGGCGAGCACGGCAGTCTGTCGCGCCTCGTCGACCGGCTGCTCGGGCATAACGGCATTCCGGCGACAATTCCTACGGGAAGAATCCTTGACGAATCCTGAGCAGCGACTTAGATTGCCCGAACACTTCGCTGGATGGCAGCCGTACCCCACTCAGACGGTCGCCCTGAGACCTCCTAGGGGGAGTAATTTTGGGACGCTCTGCGAAGATCGCCATCGTCGGGTGCCTGCTCGCCATCGCCACCGGTCTGGCCGTCTTCACGGCGATGGCCTTCGTCGCGAGCACGCCGCCCACCGTTGACTTCGTCACGGGTCACCAACAAGGGACCCCGGTCAACATGGAGATCCAGACGGTCGGCTCGGTCGGCTCCGGCATCCACCCGAGCTGGGTCTCCTACCTGACGAGACAACCCAACGGGCGGTGGGTCCACACCACGCTGTGGTCCCTGCCGGCCCACACCAAGGTCAACGTGACGGTCCTGCAGTACGACTCCGGCAGCCCGCTGCGCAACCAGCAGTTCGGGCAGGTGACCGGTGTCTCGGCTGACGGCCGCTCCGGCACGATGCTGCTCAACGGCAAGCCCGTGAGCGTCGTCAACTCCAACGTCGGCAACGGCGTCGGCCACACCTTCTCGGCCCCCTCGCTCGGGATCAACGTCCCGCTCGTCGGCGTGAACGGCAACGCAAACCTCTGCGGCGTCGCCCCCTGCACGACCAAGTCACCGCACAACGTCATCCAGTTCTCCTTCACCACGCCGGGCCCGGGCGAGTACCGCTGGCAGTGCTTCGTGCCCTGCGGGCTCGGTTACCTCTACGGCAACGGGGGGCCCATGCAGACGATCGGCTACATGGACGGCTTCTTGAAGGTGGTCGCCTGATGTCAGACGGCGCAACCACGCACCAGGCCGGCAGCGGAGGCACCCCCCCGGCAGGAGGCCCGGGAGGCGAACCACGGCACTTCCGCCGGATCTTCACCGTCTGGATCTCGATCTCGGTCGTCGCCGACCTGCTCTTCTGGTTCCTCGTCGGACCCCACATCCCGCCCGGGCGCATGACGAGCGCGGCCGGCGGGGCCCAGTTCGACTTCAACGTCCTGTTCGTGATCGCCCTCCCGGTCATCATCGGGGTGTGGACCTACATGGCCTACGCCCTGTCCACCTGGCGCAAGAGCCGGGTGCCCGGGCTCCCGCTCTCAGGCGACCGGGCCCGGGGCCACTTCGGGGTCCAGACAGCCTGGATGGCGATCACCTCGACGGTCGTCATCGGCCTGTTCGTCTTCGGGACGGTGGAGCTCATCGTCCCGGCAGGGGCGGGCGGCGGCGAGGGCCCGAACCCGATCTGGACGCCTACGTCGAAGACCATCCTGCCGATCCAGGTGATCGCCCAGCAGTGGAAGTTCACCTACCGCTACCCCACCTTCGGCGGCTTCGAGACCAGCCAGCTCATCCTGCCGGACAACACGACGATCGCCTTCCACGTCACCTCCCTCGACGTGATCCACGACTTCTGGGCCTACCAGCTCGGCATCAAGGCGGACGCCAACCCGCAGCAGGACAACGTCGCTTTCACCACGACCGACCAGGTCGGCAGCTTCACGGTCCGCTGCGACGAGCTGTGCGGCCTGTGGCACGGCGCCATGTACAACTACGGCAAGGTCGTCACCAAGTCGGCCTTCGAATCGTGGGCGACCCGCACCCGGGCCCAGCTCGCCGCCAACACGAAGAACCTCCCACCGTTCGCCTGGACCTACGACCCGAGCGCGAACGGTGCAGGCGGCGGCTACTACCCGAGCAACGTCGACCACTTCAGCAAGGTCGAGACCTACGGCGCCCAGCGGGCGAAGGTGTAAGGAGCCATGGCCACTGATTCTGAGTTGATCCCGCCCATCGGCGCCACCCCGCCGCCCCCGGGCCCGCCCCCGAGGGGGCCTGCGTGGCTGCACCAGAACATCTTCACGGCCGCCATCGGCGCCGTGGCCGGGTACGCCTTCGGCCATTGGGTCGGCAACATGATCGCCTCGGGCTACCCCAACATCAACGGGGCCAGCGGCCAGAACGACATCGCCATCTGCCTCGGCCTCGGCATCGGCGTCTTCGGATGGCTGCTCGGCGCGGGCGCCCTCAACTACCCGCTCGCCAAGATCGTCGGGCGCGAGCCGGCCCCCGAGGCGCCGGAGTCGAACTGGACCCGCTACCTGCGCTTCTCGACGGACCACAAGGTCGTCGGAATCCAGTACTTCTTCGCCGTCTTCGTCTTCCTGTTCACGGCCGGGTTGCTCGCCATGGCGATCAGGACCGAGCTGCTCAGCCCGACGACGCACATCTTCGGGCCCGGCACCTACATCGAGATCGTCGGCGAGCACGGCACGATGATGATGATGATGGCCTCCTCCCTCGTGGTGGGGCCGCTCGGCAACTTCCTGGTCCCGCTCATGATCGGGAGCAGGAGGACGGCGTTCCCCCGGATCGAGGCCTCCTCGTTCTGGCTCTTCTCGGGCGGCTACCTCGTCATCGTCACCGCCCTCCCACTCGGGGGCTTCCCGACCGGCTGGACAGGCTACGCCCCGCTGCAGACCCAGGCCGCCGGAGGCATGGACTCCTACCTCGTCGGCTTCGCCGTCATCGGCACCGGGATGGTCCTCGCCGGCTTCAACCTGATCGCCACGATCATCCACTACCGGGCCCCGGGGCTCAGCTGGTCGCGCCTGCCGGTCTTCGTCTGGTCGATCCTCGCCACCTCGGCGCTGCTCACCCTGGCCACCCCGACCCTCATCTGCGCCGGTCTGTTCGGGATCCTCGACCGCACAGCCCAGACGGCGTTCTACGTCACCGAGCGGGGCGGCAGCTCCTTTTTGTGGGAGAACCTCTTCTGGTTCTTCGGCCACCCGGAGGTCTACATCATGGCCCTCCCCGGCTTCGGGATCGTGAGCGAGATCCTGCCGGTCTTCACCCGGCGGCCGCTGTTCGCCTACCGGGTGGCGGCGGCCGGCATGTTCGGCGTGGCGCTGCTCTCCTTCTTCGTCTGGCAGCACCACCTCTTCCAGAGCGGCATCAACCCCGACATGCGCCCGCTGTTCATGCTGACGACGGAGCTCATCTCCATCCCGACGGGCTTCATCTACCTTGTCACCCTCGGCACCTTGTACAAGGCGAAGATCCACTTCGACGTGCCGATGCTGTTCGCCCTCGGGATGCTCTTCAACTTCCTGATCGGCGGCGTGACCGGTGTCTTCCTCTCCGACGTCCCCGTCGACGTCACGGTGCACGGCAGCTTCTTCGTGATGGCGCACTTCCACTACACGATCATGGGAGGCCTCGTCTTCGCCTTCTTCGCGGCGATCTACTACTGGATGCCGAAGCTCACGGGGCGGACGCTCGACATGCGCCTCGGACGCATCCACTTCTGGTGCATGTTCGTCTTCTTCAACATGACGTTCTTCCCGCTGTTCATCGTCGGGATCCTCGGCATGCCGAGGCGGGTCTTCGAGTACGCCCACAACCTCCAGGGCCTGAACGACTTCTCGTCGATCAGCGCCTACCTGCTCGGGGCGTCCTTCCTCATCTTCGTCGCCAACTTCATCTGGACGATCATCATCGAGCCCCGCAGGGCGGCCGCCAACCCGTGGAACTCGCTCGGCCTCGAGTGGCAGACGCCGACGCCGGTCCCCTACTACAACTTCGAGCGGATCCCCGTCATCCTGTCGGACCCCTACCACTACAGCGAGCCGGAGGCATTGCCGGTGGCGGACCTGGCGCCGCGGCCCAGTGCGGGCGCCGCAACCGTCGGCGTCGGGAGGGGCTCGGCCGACGAGACCGACCCACGACCCCCGATGGCCTGAGCGGAGAGACGAGATGAGCGCAACGACGCACAACAACGGCGAGACGTCCGGCCCGGTGCTGACCGAGACCCCCGAGGAGCTGGCCTACGAGCTGAGAGCGGCCGAAGGGTCCATCTGGACTGGCACCCGCCTCGCCATCGGCATCGGCGTGTTCGCCTTCGCCTCGCTCGCCTTCGCCTACTTCTACCTGCGATCGAACAACGCCTTCAACCTCTGGCGCCCGAGGGGCATCACCGCACCGACGTCCTTCGGGGCAGCGGTCATGGCCTTCACGCTGGCTGCCGCCGCCCTCGCCGTCCTGGCTGGCCGCCGGCTGCGCGGCGGCCAGACGACGGACTGGCAGGTCGCCGGCTGGGCCGCCGTCCTGAGCGGGCTCATCGCCCTTGCCCTGCAGATCTGGGAGCAGACCCAGCTGCCCTTCTACCCGGGCTCGAGCGGCTACGCCTCCTGCTACACCGGCTGGGCAGTCATGAACATGGTCCTCATCCTCGGGGGTATCTACTGGTCAGAGACCCTCCTCGCCCGCTTCATGCGACTGCGACGGGCCTTCACCGAGGAGGGCGGCGCGGCCGGCAGCCCGCTTCCCGCCGCTCGCCTGTTCCGGGCGAACGTTGAGGGCGCCGCCTCCTTCTGGATCTTCGTCGCCGTCACCGAAGTGTTCTTCTGGCTGCTCTTCTACATGATCTGAGGAGGTCGAACATGTTCATCGCCACCTCCTATGTAGGAGCACAGGCCCTCACGGTGGCCATCCCGCTCGGGACGTTCATCGTCGTACTGTTCGTCGCATACCTGCGCCGTCGACCGAACCTGTGATGGGGGTGGCCGCCCGGGGCGGCCCGGGGGACCAGTCGCTGCACCACACCTGGAGGTTTCCTCCCGGGTTCACCCGAACCGTGGCGCGCGTCGGCTCGCTCGTCGCGCTCGTCCTCGCCGTGAGCCCTCCGCTCGCGGGTGCCGCTCAGCGCTACGCCGTCTTCGAGACGGTCCAGTACTGCCTGCTCGCCGTCGTCGTGCCGGCTCTCGCCGTAGTCGGGGCTCCCTGGCGGCTGCTCGGCCTGTCCTCTCTCCTCGAGCGGCTCGACGCCAGCAGGGCGCGCCGTCGGACCATTCGGCGGGCGGCCATCGAGCTCGTCCCCGCCCTGGCGGCGCTCGTCGCCTGGAGGACACCGGCGCTCGTCGATCGGCTCCAGCAGCACCCCTTCCTCCTCGCTCTCGAGGCCGTCACCCTCCTACCGGCCGGCGCCCTGATCTGGCTCGACTGCGTCGCCTCCCCGCCCCTCCTGCCCCGCCTGTCGCCGCTCGGCAGGCTCCCGGTTGCCGCAGTCTCGATGTGGACGCTGTGGATACTCGCCTACATCGTCGGCATGGCGACCTCCGACAGCTATCCGGCCTTCGCCCACGTGGCCGGCCGGAGGCTCTCGACGGCGGCCGACCTCCAGCTCACCGCCGGAGTGATGTGGGTCGTGGCGGCGGCGGCATTCCTCCCGATCCTCTTCTCGAACCTGATGGCGTGGCTGCGCAGCGACCACGGGGGATGGCCGACCTCCCTGAAGTGAGCCGGGGCTCTGGAACGGGCAGAGTGGAGACGAACGCCGTCGCCCAAGGAGCCCCCCGAATGAGCACACCTCGTCCCTCGGAGAGCGTGATGACTCTCACCCGTGCCGACGCCACGACGGGCCACGTCCCTCCCTCGAGACGCGCCGTGTCCGTCGCCGGCGTCGTCGCCCTCGTTGGATCGCTGGCGCTCGACGCGCTGCTCGTCCTCGCCGGGACGACGCTGTTCCCCTCCATCAGGCACTTCTCCCACTTCGCCTGGTGGGACTACGGCTCGCTCACGACCCTCGGGGTCATCATGGCGACCCTCGCCTGGCCCTACACGGTGCGCGTGGCCTCCTCCCCGCGGGCGTTCTTCCTCCGTTTGGCAGTCGTCGCGTCCCTCGTGCTGTTCCTGCCCGACCTGTGGCTGCTGCTCGTGAGCCACGCTCCGGGGAGGGCGGTCGCCGTCCTCGTGGCGATGCATCTCGGGGTGGCGGTCGTCACCTACAACTGCCTCGTCCACCTCGCCCCGCTGAGCGACGGGGACGGGGACGGGGCCCCGGTGGGTGAGGCGGCACTCCCCGAGCCCGCCGACGAGGAGCCCGCCCCTGCCCGCTCCGCCGCCCGGCTCGCAACGAGCCTCCTCGTCCTCGTCGGCATCGAGTTCGTCCTCGGCGTGAGCGCTCTCTTCGCCGTTCCGGCCGGCCGCCCGAGCGGGTGGCTCCCCCACCGGGGGACGGACCTGTACCTCGCCCACGCCATCGTCGGCCTGCCGCTCGCAGTCGGCGCGCTCGCCCTGGTGCCGCTCGCCGCCAGCGCCACGCGCAGCCTCAGGATCACCGCCTGGATCGGCCTCGCCGGCGTGGCGGCGGCCGGTGCGGGCGGCATGCTCACGGCATCCCACCCGCTACGGATCCTCGGGATGGCGCTCATGTTCCTCGGCCCGCTCGTCGCCGGGTTCGCCTACTTGATCCCGGTCCTCGACCGCCTGC
The DNA here is from genome assembly GCA_021797795.1 of Actinomycetes bacterium. Taxonomy (GTDB): domain Bacteria; phylum Actinomycetota; class Acidimicrobiia; order Acidimicrobiales; family Bog-793; genus JAKACF01. Next base: position 22,963 of record JAJZZB010000022.1, read on the forward strand.
CCCGCGAGGAGCCTCCCTACCCGGGCTGAGGGCCGACCGCCGGCAGCACGAGGGAGGGAAGGCTCGCGCTCAGCAGCCGCTCCGCCGTCCGCAGCTCGCTCTCGGCGAGCGCCCGGTCGTGGGAGAGCTTCTTGCCGGCCCTGGCGAGCGCCGCCTCGCCGGACGTCGCGGACCGGGCCGCCCAGGACTTCTGCACGGCCTCGATCGCCACCACGGCATCTGAGGTCGCCCAGGTGGTGATGGTCCCGACCATCGCCTGCAGGTACCGGCTGGCACCCGAGCCCGTCACCTCCACGTTCGAGAGGTTGAAGATGTCGCTGTTGGCGAACGAGCAGGCGACCTGGTCGTCCCGCAGCAGCCCCGGGATGAGCGGGCGGTCCTTGGCCTTCACGCGGTGATCGACGAGGTCCCGGTGGATGGTGAGGCTCTCGTTCAGCGCGAAGGCGCAGCCCTTCACGTCGGTGTTGATCTCCTTCACGATGCTCGTGTCCTCCGAGGCCTGCACCGCCTTCGAGGCGTGCTGGGGCAGGTCGGTGAGCACGGTGGCGGCAACGACGACGGCCGCCGCCCCTCCGACGAACCATCCCCGCCGGCGGTACCAGGGAGGCGTCACGGCGCCGCCTTCGCCGAGAGACGCGTGACCTCGGAGGCGATGCCCTCGCCGAAGCGACGCACGAGGGCGGCCGAGAGCTCGAAGGTCCCCCTGGCAACCTGGTTGGCGAACGGTGTCGCCCTGGCACGGACGACCCCGGCCGGGTCGATGAAGTACAGCGCCTCGGAGTGCGAGACCGTTCCCGACGAGGCCTGTGCCTCGATCGAGACGCCGTAGGTCTTCCAGACCGAGTTCAGCCGGGAGATCGAGCCGGTGAGGAACTGCCACTGCGGGACGGCCGCCATGGCCGCCTCGGCAGGGCGGCCGGCGGCCGGCGAGAGGGCGAGCGGGTCGGTGTTGACGGTGAGGAACTCCACGCGGCCCCTCGCCCCGCTGCGCCCGAGGTCGGCGAGAGCGGCCTTCACCTCCCCCTCGATCACGGGGCAGATGTCGTCACAGGCGGCATTGAAGAAGCTGAGGACGACGACCTTGCCCCGGAACGAGGACAAGCTCACAGGACGGCCCGAGGCTGAGAGCAGGCTCAGCGCGGGAGCCTTCTGCGGACGGAGCGAGGTGAGCTGCATCATCTTCGACAGAGGCGCCCCGAGCGACGGGGAGTTGGGTGCACCGGCCCGAGGAAATTGCGGCACCGAGGTGGCGCTCGTGGGCGGGGTGGGCGACGACGTGCTCGGACCGGCGAAGAAGTGGTCCACCACGATGCCTCCGAACCCGAGGACGAGGCAGGCCAGCACCACGAAGCCCACCGTCCGGCGGGGAACCTTCGGGGGCGGCTCGGCGAAGGCGGCTGCCCGCTCGGCCTCCGACAGCACGGCCTCACTCCTCACCGGGCACGAGCCTACTCGGGCGAGGAGGGCCCTGACGAGAAGATCGCGTCCTCAACGCGCCAGGTGGACCGGCCGCCCCTCGAAGTCCTCGATCGACTCCGCCGCCTCGTGCAGGAGGTGGTGGGCGAGGTCCGACAGCGCCCGGGCGGCCGCGAGCTCCTCGCCGACCGACGGGACGTCGGGGTCGGTCGGGCTGCGCTTGGAGCGCCCCCAGCCGTCGATCTCGCGGGTGCCGGTGCTGAGGCGGGCATCCGCCCTGGTCCGGTTCTCGTCCTCTGTGAAGTAGATCTCCACCGTCCAGACCGGCTCGTGGGTCATGGCGACTCCTCTCCTCTCGCGCTGTGTCCGTCGCCGCCGGGTGCCGCCGCCATGGCGTAGCGCGCCAGCGCCCCGACGCGGAATCGCCGGCCGGTCACCCTCTCGCTGCGCACGAGGAGGTACACCTCGCCGGCCTCGGGTACGAGGGGGGTGAGCCCGGAGGCGGCCAGCTCGTCGACCAGGACGGGGTCCCGCACGACGGCAATGTGGCCGCGGACGAGCACGCTCCAGGCCTCCTCGGCCTCCTCGCGCCCGGACGGCTCGATCGTGCCGTCGACCTCGAAGGCGACGACCGGCCCGTGGGCAGCCACTCCGAGGATGGAGCCCGGCCCCACCCTGAGGACGACATCGTCGCCGTGGAGGACATAGTTGAGGGGCAGCACCGCCGGCATGCCGGCCATCTCCATGCCGATCCGCCCCACCCTCCCGCCGGCGGGGGCGACCATGAGCGCAAGGCACTCCGCCCGTGAGAGCACGACCGAGCCGCGCTGGTCGAAGCCGTCCAGGTCGTCGAGCAAGATCATCGTTTCCCTCCCGCCTGCACCGGCGGCACCCGTCCGGTCACCTCGTCGAGGGCGACCCCCACGGCGGTGGTGAGCCCTTCGTGGCCGACACAGAGCTCGGCGCCGAGTGGCCCCAGGGCCCTGAGCTCCCCGCTGTCGTCGCTCGCCTGCACCCGACCGGCGACGAGAGCGCTCCAGTCCTCCCCCGTCACCTCGTCGGGGCGGTCGACTTCGAGGCTCATCAGGCTCGCCGCCGCCAGGACGGTGCCGAGCTCGGCCCCCGTGCGCGCCACGATCTCTCCTCTCTCGGCGGCGGAGCTCACCGGGAGCGCTGCGAGCCGGTGGCCGTCGTCGAATACGACCGGGCCGACCCCTCGCTGTGCGAGCAGCCTCTCTGAGCCGTTCCTGTCGAGCTCCCTCACCTCCGGGCTGCGCACCGGCCGGGCACGGCTCGGCGGCCGAGCGGCCTCGTCCCCGAGGAGCGAGCTGAGCCTCGTCCCGAGGGCATGCGTGAGGTGGCCGAGGTCGCTCCCGGCGAGAGCGCGTGCGGGGGTCACGGTCGCGCTCCTCTTCCGCTCGCCACCCATCGGGCGACCCGGGGGGCGCCCTCGGGCGCCCGCAGGATCGTCCCTCCCCGGCCCTCGACGAGCTCGCCCGCCTCCGACAGCCGGCCGATCGCCGCCAGACGGCCGCCGGACTCGACGAACCGGCAGACGGCCTCCACCTTCGGTCCCATCGACCCTGTGGGGAGGCTGAGCGCCCGAAGCTCTGAGACCGAGGTCTCGCCCAGCGGGTAGGCGGCGGGCGTACCGAATCCGACCATCACCGCCGCCACGTCCGTGAGCAGGAGCAGGGCATCCGCCCGGAGGTCGCGGGCCAGCAGGGCGGCAGCGAGATCTTTGTCGACGACGGCCTCGGCGCCCTCGAGGCGCCCGTCGCGGCGGACGACCGGGACACCGCCTCCGCCCGCGCAGATCGGGATGACCCCTGCTGCCAGCAGGCTCTGGATCACCCCGAGCTCGACGATCTCGAGCGGCTCGGGGGAGGCGACCACCCGGCGCCAGCCCTCGCCGTCCGGGCGCATCGCCCAGCTGGTCCGCCGGGCGAGTCCCTCCGCCTCGGCTCGTGAGTAGATGGGGCCGACGAACTTCGTCGGCTGCGAGAAGGCCGGGTCCTCGGCCCTCACCACGGTCTGGGAGACGAGGCTCGCGACGCTCCTTCCCGGCAGGGCGTTCTCGAGGGCCTGGAGCAGGAAGTAGCCGATCATCCCCTGGGTCTCCGCCCCGAGAACGTCGAACGGGTAGGGGCTGGACAGCCTCCCGTCGTGCGCGCTCTCCTCGGCGATCACGCCAACCTGCGGCCCGTTGCCGTGGGTGACGATGAGCTCGTGGTGCCGGGCGAGCTCGACCAGTGCCTCGACCGCCTGGCCGACGTGGCGTCGCTGGCGGGCGGCCTCGAGCGGCTCGCCCCGCTCGAGGAGCGCGTTGCCTCCGAGCGCCGCCACGACCCTCATCGCGCACCCTTGCCGGCCAGGGTGGCGAGCATGACCGCCTTGATCGTGTGCAACCGGTTCTCCGCCTGGTCGAAGACGACGGAGGCGTCCGACTCGAAGACCTCGTCGGTCACCTCGAGCGCCGTCAGGCCGTGTGCGCGCTGAAGGGCGCGGCCGACCTCGGTGTCGGCTCCGTGCAGGGCGGGAAGGCAGTGCATGAAGCGCGTGTCCGGCCGGCCGGTCGCCTTCATCACGGCCTCGCTCACCTGGTACGCCAGCAAGAGGTCGAGGCGCTCGCCCCAGCGGGAGGCAGGCTCGCCCATCGAGACCCAGACGTCGGTGTAGACGAAGTCGGCGCCGTCGACGCCCTCCTCGACGTCGTCGGTGACGCTCACCCGCCCCCCGGAGGCGCCCGCAAGCTGCTCGGCTGCCGAGACGACCTCGGGCGAGGGCCACAGGGCGGCCGGACCGACGAGCCGGATGTCCATGCCGACGAGGGCGCCGCTCACAAGCAGCGAGCTCGCCGTGTTGTTGCGCGTGTCCCCGAGGTAGGCGCAGACGACCTCCTCGATCGGCTCGCCCGAGAAGTCCTCCATCGTGAGGAGGTCGGCCAGCATCTGGGTCGGGTGCCAGGCGTCGGTGAGGCCGTTCCAGACCGGCACGCCGGCGAAGCGGCCGAGCAGCTCGAGGTCGTCGTGGGCGCCGCCGCGGTACTCGATCCCGTCGAACATCCGGCCGAGCACCCTGGCGGTGTCCTTGACGGACTCCTTCACGCCGATCTGGGACTCACCGGGACCGAGGTAGGTGACGTGCGCCCCCTCGTCGTGGGCGGCCACCTCGAAGGCGGACCGCGTCCTCGTCGAGGCCTTCTCGAACACGAGGGCGATGTTGACTCCCGACAGGCGGGCCGGCCGGAGCCCGGAGCGGCGCTCGGTGCGCAGCGCCCGGGCGTAGTGGACCAGGGAGAGCCACTCGTCCTTGGTGAAGTCGAGCTCTTTCAACAGGTTCCTCCCCCCGAGCCCGAGCGAAGCGGGATCGGGTGCCCGCATCGGGGCCGTCATGCCGCCTCCCGCGAGATCGGGCAGGTCATGCAGCGCGGCCCGCCGCGGCCGCGGCCGAGCTCGCTCCCGGCCACGGTCACCACCTCGACCCCGTGCTTTCGCAGCATGGTGTTCGTCGCCACGTTCCGCTCGTAGCCGAAGACCACCCCCGGGGCCACGGCGAGGAAGTTCGTCCCGTGGTCCCACTGCTCCCGCTCGGCCGCGCGGATGTCCTCCTCGGTCGTGAGGACGGTCACCTCGTCCACCTCGAGCACCTCGGCGAGGGCCTGCCAGAGGCCCCTGTTGAGCCGGACCGAAAGGCCGGCGCTCTCGCCCTCGGGCGTGATCGTCCAGGACCTCAGGTGGCGATCGAGGTATGGGTAGAGGACGAAGGTCGCCGAGTCGACCATCGTCATGGCCGTGTCGAGGTGCATCATCGAGCGGCTCTTCGGCAGCTCGACTGCGATCACTCTGTCCGCCTCGCCGGCGGCGAACAGCGCCCTCGCCGCGATCTCGACGCCCGTCGGCGTCGTCCGCTCCCCGATCCCGATCATCACCGCCCGGTGACCGATGACATGGACGTCGCCACCCTCGATGGAGGCGGGCAGGTGGGCGGCGTCGTCGTCGCCGTAGAAGACGGGGAAACCACGGCTCTGAAAGATCGGGTGGTAGCGGTAGACCGCCCGGCTGTGGAGCGTCTCCCGGCGCCGGGCCGGCTTGGCCATCTGGTTGACCGCCACGCCGCCGTAGACCCACGAGGAGGTGTCCCGCTGGAAGAGGTGGTTCGGCAGCGGTGCCAGCACGAAGTCGTCCGCCTTCAAGGTGTCCCACCGGAGGCTGTGGGCCCGGAGCGGATGGAGGTCTGCCTTCAAGACGCCGCCGATCAGGAGCTCGGCCAGGTGGTGGCCCTCGAGGTCCTCGAAGAGCTCCCGGACCGGACCGACGAGCGTCGGACCGAGGATCTCCTCGGTGCAGACGCGGTCGAGGACGAAGTCGCGCGCCTCGGCGATCTCGAGCGTCTCGGCGAGCAGCTGGCCGAAGTAGTAGACCTCCACGCCCTTGTCCCCGAGCGCGTCGGCGAAGGCGTCGTGCTCCTCCCTGGCTCGCTTGGCCCACAGCACGTCGTCGAAGAGCAGCTCCCCGATGTTCTCGGGTGTGAGCCTCGACAGCTCGAGCCCGGGGCGGTGCAGGATGGCAGCCTGCAGGCGTCCGACCTCCGACCCGACCCCGAGCCTCAGGGTCCTCTCCTCGGTGACGGCCATCATCTCGGTCCCTTCCGGCCGGAGCCGCCCGCCTGTCGGCGGAGCGCCCCGATGCTGCGAACCTACGGGTGCCGCCGCTGACCTGGTAGGGCCGGAGGTCCCAAGTGCCGAGCGGCCCCGCCGGCCCCTACGCGGCGGCCGCCCGAAGCCGTGGCCGGCGGCGCGGGGTCACTCGCCGTCGTCCGCGACGAGCACGGCCGCCCCGCTCACGCGGTCGTGTGCCAGGTCGGCGAGGGCGCGGTTGGCGTCGGCGAGCGGGTACGGCGTCGTCTCGACGCGGATGCCGATGCGGGCGGCGGTGGCGAGCAATTCCTCGCCGTCCGCCCTCGTGTTGGCCGTCACGCTGCGAAGCGTCCTCTCCTGGAACAGGTGGCGGTCGTACCCGAGCATCGGGATGTCCGACAGGTGGATGCCGGCGACTGCCAGGGTCCCCCCGCGGTCGAGCGCCTCGAGCGCCGGCGGCACGAGCTCTCCGGCGGGAGCGAACAGGATCGCCGCGTCGAGCGGCTCGGGCGGCGGATCAAAGGCGCCGCCGGCGCTGGCGGCACCGAGCTCGAGGGCGAGGCGCCGCGCCTCGGCCGAGCGGGTGAGCACGTGGACGGTCGCTCCCTCGGCGAGCGCCACCTGGGCGGCGAGATGAGCCGACGCCCCGAAGCCGTAGATGCCGAGCCGCCCGCCAGGCGGCAGCTCGGCACGCTTCAAGGCGCGGTAGCCGATGATCCCGGCGCACAAGAGCGGCGCCGCCTGGACGTCGGAGAACGACTCGGGGATCTCGTAGGCGAACGCCTCCTCGCAGACCACCCAGCTCGCGTAGCCGCCGTCGTCGTCCCAACCAGTGAAGCGGGGAGTGACGCAGAGGTTCTCCCGGCCGGCCACGCAGTAGCGGCACGTCCCGCAGGTGTGCCCGAGCCAGGCGACCCCGACACGCTCCCCCCGGGCGAAGCGGGCGGTGCCCGGGCCCGTCTGCTCCACGATGCCGACGACCTCGTGGCCCGGGACGACGAGCGGCCGCTTCGGGCGGAGGTCGCCCTCGGCGAGATGGAGGTCGGTCCGGCAGACGCCGCATGCCCTCACCTTGAGAAGGATCCGGCCGGGCCCGGGCGAGGGAACCTCCCGCGAGACGGCAACGAGGCCGTGGTGGTCGATCGGGCCGGGAGTGCCGACCGCCCACGCTGTCATGGAGTCGGCCATCGACCCATTCTTCAGGACTTCCGACCCTGCCGTCACCCGGACGGGCGGCGCAGGCTTGCTCGGCGAACCGGTGGAGGGCCCGCCGGGGAGAGGAGACAGAGATGGCACAGACAAGGCACGAGCGCTTCGGACTCGAGTGGCGTCCGGACTTCATTCGTCGCCTTCTCGACCTCGACTTCGAGGTGAGCGACCTCATCAAGGTCGAGGAGGTCCGCGAGGGCGCGGAGCACGTGATCCGAGCCGAGCTGCCGGGCATCGACCCCGAGCAGGACGTGGAGCTGACGGTGTCGGGAGGCGTGATACGCCTCGTCGCCCACCGGACCGAGAAGGCCGAGCGCAAGGGGGCCAAGGGGTACCGCTCGGAGTTCCGCTACGGCGAGCTCGTGCGTGAGATGGCCCTGCCCGAGGGGGCGAAGGAGTCGGACATCAAGGCGACCTACCAGGACGGCATCCTCGAGGTTCGGATCCCCGTCGGCGAGATCGAGAAGGAGCACGTCACCCGCGTCCCGATCAGGCACTCGGCCTGAACGAAGAAGAGGACCGGTCCAAGGACCGGTCCTCTTCACGTCCGGGCGGCCCCCGCAGGCACCCGGGCGACTCGGCGGGCTCTCAGGCGACCCGGTGACTGTGACTCGGGTCCTCCTCGACCTGATGCGAGGTCGGCGGCGCCGGCTTCGCCAGCAGCCAGCCGGAGCGGTACTTCTCGAGGGCGTGCACCACAGAGCGGACCACGTCGCGGGGTCCGGTTCCGACCCCGTCGCACGGCTCCTTCACGAGCGACAGCTCGACGGGAATGAGCACCTCGCGCTGGACTTCGAGGAGCGACACCCCGGCGTGTGCCCGGGACAGCTCCACCTCGGAGGCGAGGTAGCTGAGGGCCTTCCTCCACTCGCGCTCGGAGAGCGTCGAGTCCGAGGGTCGGTTGGCAGCGATCTCGTGCAGCGTCGCCTCGTCACCGTGCGCCAGCGGGTTGATGCGCGCCCAGGTCGGGATCGGCTGGTGGTCCTCAGCCAGACAACCGGGCAGCCGGCCCATGACGAACCCGGCGCTCTCCTCGACCAGCTGCTCGCACTGCCGAGCCACCCGCTTGCCCGAGAAGCGACCGAAGAACCGAGCCATCCCCACCATTGTGGCGTCGCCCTGCTCTCGCACATAGGGCCGAAGGTCTATTTTCCCCTCCTCGCGAGCGCCGCGTGGGCCGCCGCGAGCGCGCCGGCGAGACCCGTCGAGGTGTCGATCTCGGTCGCCTCGGGCCACGGGTCGAAGCAGCGTTCGAGCAGGCGGCGGACAGCCGGCGTCGCCTCCGAGGGCCCGGCCGCCCGTGTGATGCGCTGCTCGATGCGCTCGACGGCGAGGTCGGCCGGGCAGGTGCAGCAGAGCTCGGTCAGCTCGCCTGCAGCGCGCCGGGCGAGCTCCCTCAGCTGCTCGCGCTGGCCGCCGTCCCGCCAGGTGGCGTCGAGCACCACGCTCTCGCCGAGCGACAGTGCCCGCGAGGCCCGCTCCAGCATCACCCGGTAGACCTCGGCGGTCGCCTCCTGGCGGTAGCGTTCCTCGCTCGGCTCGTCCCCTGGGGCGCCCCGCAGCTCTCGGCGGATCTCGTCGCTCACGAGCAAGGCGGCCGAGTCGCCCGCCAGTGCAGCGGCAAGCGTCGACTTCCCTGTCCCCGGCAGACCCCCGACGGCGACGAGGCGGACCCGCGCCGCCTCGAGGTGCCTGCGGCAGATGCCATGGAGCAGGCGCGCCGCCGCGGCCGCCTGCGTCGAGGCCGCGCCGGTGGTCTGGCGCGAGCGGAGGCACTCCACGAGACAGCGCACGAGCGCCCGGCCGGCCATGTAGAACTCGAGCAGCGAAGGCGCGAAGCGGTCCCCGGTGAGGGCGGAGTACTGCGACACCAGGACATCGGCGAGCCCGGCGGCGCCGAGGCGCTCAAGGTCCATGGCGAGGAAGGCGACGTCGTCGAGGACGTCCAGGTGTCGGAGGTGATCGTCGAACTCGATGCAGTCGAGGACCCGTGGGCCGTCGGGCATGCAGAAGATGTCGGCCGCCTGCAGGTCGCCATGTCCGTCCACGATGCAGCCGTCCCGGATCCGCTTCTCGAACAGCGGTGAGCGGCCTTCGAGATACGAGGTGGCGAGCCGGCGTACCTCGGCCGCCTCCTTAGGCTCGATGACCGCGCCGACGTAGGCCTCGAGCTCCCCGGAGAGGCGCTCGAGGCGCTCCCCGACCGCCGCTCTGCTTCCGGCGGCGGAGATCGCCGGCGAGCGCTCCGCTCGCCCGTGGAAAACGGCGAGGGCCTCGGCCACCCCGGTGACGTCCTCCCGACGGGCGGCGCCGGAGGCGACAAGGGCG
>JAJZZB010000161.1 GCA_021797795.1 Actinomycetes bacterium
CCTACGAGCTGCGCCGGCATCTCTCTCCCGAGGGCGCCGAGATCACCCTCCTCGCCAGCGACAACCAGTTCCGCTTCGTGCCCTCATTCCCGTGGGTCGCCATGGGCCGGCGCAGCCTCCAGCAGATCTCCTTCGACCTCGCCGCCCCGCTCGCCCGAAAGCAGGTCGCCTTCGCCCACGAGACGGTCACCACCATCGACACCGACGCCAAGGTCGTCATGACCACCTGCGCTGAGCACCCCTACGACTTCCTCGTCGTCGCCACCGGGCACCGCAGCGCGAAGGAAGCCGTGCCGGGCCTCGGCCCGGTTGACGGGCCTGGGCACTCGCCGATGTCGGCGGAGGAGACCACCGAGCTCGCCGGTGCCATCCGTTCCCTGCTCGCGGAGCCGGGTCCTGTCGTCGTGGGCGCCGCTCCCGGGGCGAGCTGCATCGGGCCGGTCTACGAGCTGGCCTTCGAGCTCGACCACCTGCTGCGACAGCGCAGGCTCCGCCACCGCGTCCCGATCACCCTGCTCACCCCCGAGCCGTTCGTCGGCCACATGGGCATGGGCGGCGCCGGCACGATCCGCCAGCTCCTCGAAGCCGCCCTCGAAGAGCGCGATATCGCCTACCACACCTCGGTCGCGATCACCAAGATCAGCTCAGAGGCCATCGAGGCAGAAGGGCTGCGACCGACGCCGTCTGTCTGCTCGATCGTGATCCCACCCCTCGCCGGCGTCGAGGCCATCGCCGCGAGCCCGGGTCTCTCCAACCCGAAAGGCTTCATCGCTGTCGACGACCACTACCGCCACCAGGCCGCAGATGGCGTCTACGCCGTCGGGGTGGCCGTCGCCCTTCCCCCGGCTGGCGAGACTCCCGTCCCCGTTAACTTCCCGAAGACCGGCCACATGACCGAGCAGATGGCCCGCATTGCAGCCGGCGACCTCGCGCAGCGGATGAACGGCAGGGAGGGTGCGACCGCCGAGCTATCGGCCCGATGCGTGCTCGACATGGGAGATCGTGGCGCCTACATGGCCGTCGACCCCGTCCGTCCGCCCCGCAACAAGATCCCGACGGTGTCGGAGGGGCGCCGGTGGCTCTACGCCAAGCAGGCCTTCGAGCGCGCCTACCTCGCATCCGCACGGCGAGGGCACCGCCTGCCAACGGCGGTCGGATGGTGAGCACCGTGGATCGCGAGGGCCGCAACCTCCCCGAGGTCGGAGAGCTGCTGGCGGTCTGCGCACATCCCGCCGACGAGTCCTTCGGTCTCAGTTCCGGCGACGCTTGGCGTGGTACATGGCCTGGTCGGCACGGTGCACGAGGTCCGATGCGCCCTCGGAGCGGTCCCAGGTGGCGACCCCGGTCGAGGCCGAGACGCCTTCGGGGAGCGCCTCGACGAGTCGCCGGGCGAGACTTCGGGCCGCGAGCTCGTCGGCACCGGGGGAAAGCAGCCCGAACTCGTCGCCACCGAGGCGGGCCACGAGGTCCCCGCCGCCCCGGGTCACCGCCTGCCACGAGGCGGCCGACACCTGCAGCAAGCGGTCGCCGGAGTGGTGGCCATGGGCGTCGTTCACCGCCTTGAAGCCGTCGAGGTCGACGACCACAACCGATAGCGCCTCCCCGCTGCGCCTCGCCCGCTCGAGCTCGGCGTCGAGACGCTCGTCCCAGCTGCGGCGGTTGGCGAGCCCGGTGAGGGGATCTTCCCGGGCGACGGTGCGCAGCACGCTCATCAGGCCAGCCACGACCACCCCCACGGCCGCACCGGTGGCGAACACCGCCAGCCAGGCGTCCACCGGGTGGTCAATCCGAGCTGGACCTACACCGAGCACGAGGGCGTAGGCCACCCCGGCGGCGGCGAGATGGCCGAGCGCCGACCGCAGCGGTAGGTAGAGCAGGGCGAAGACCTCGACCAGCAGGTAGAGGTTGGCGAGATCCACATGCTGGCTCGCACCCGCCGCGGCGACCACACTGACGAGCAGGTTGCCGAGACCGACGTCGACCTGCAGGCTCCAGTGGGGAAGGCGCTCGCCGACCGCTGCGCGCATCCCGGCGAGGACAACCGCGACGCACGCCGGCACGACGAGGGCGACAAGAGCAGGACCTGACCAGGGGTAGAGCGGCACCACCGAGCCCACCGCGACGGCGCCCACCGCCCACAACAGCGCCACCACGCGGCTTGGACGGAGAAAGAACGCCCGAGCCCAGCCGGCCGCCCGCAAGTTGAGCGACCCAACCTCGATTCGCTCGGGCGCGTTCGGGTCACCAGGTGCGTGAGCCGTCACTGCTCATTTCCAGTTCGACAAGGCGAGGGTGCATTGGCGCGCACCGAGTCACGAGCGGACCGTCGAGATGGGCTCATGGGCACTCGCATCGACAAGCTCCTGGGTTCGGGTGCGCGTGGGCTCCAGCACCGCGGCGCGTCCGCAGTTTCTCATCGGCATGCCCGCCAGAGAACTTCACCTTTCTGGCCGCGCGACTTCGCCGCCACCTGCCGGGCCCGCTCGGGACCGCACTGGCCCTGCGGCGGGCGACCTGGTCAGTGGCGGCGTGCCTGAGCGGCCGTGGCGACCGCACTCGGGCTCACCCGAGTCGTCTGGCACCTCGACCGTTCTCGAGGTGACAGAGACGTGCCACGAGTCACACCTAGGGCGCCGGCTTCCTCGATCAAGTGCTTCGGACCGGCGCGTGTCAACCCCTGAGAGGCAGATTCCTCAAGGAATCACTGTGTCGTCGTGCTGACCTCCTGTGGTCGGTTGATCCACGCCGCTGAGGGGAGCGCGGGAGGCTCTGGGTGCTTTCGGACGAAGCGCTCAGGGTGCGCGGCGTAGGCGACGCTGAGGACCGCGGCCCGCTGAGTTCGGAGGAGCTCGGCCCGGCCGTAGTGGACGTCGGCGGGCGTGTGATAGCCGATGCCAGAATGACGATGATCGTCGTTGTACCAGGGGAAGAACCGAAAGCAGAAGGACTTCGCGTCCTCGTAGCAACCGAAGTTCTTGGGGAAGTCGGGCCGGTACTTGAACGTGCGAAAGTGGCTTTCGATGTAGGGATTGTCGTTCGACGTGTGCGGGCGGCTGTGCGACTTGGTCACGCCCAGATCGGCCAGGAGGTGGGCGACGGGCTTGGCGATCATCGGCGAACCGCGGTCGGAGTGGATGGTCAGCTGGTCGCGCGCGATGCCTTGTTTGACGATGGTTTCCTCCAGAAGTGCCTCTGCCAGTTGGGCGTTCTCTGCGTGCGCCAGCATCCAGCCCGGCACGTAGCGGCTGAAGATGTCGATGACCACGTAGAGGTAGTAGTAGGTCCACTTCTCGGGCCCGTGCAGCTTGGTGATGTCCCAGGAGTAGACCTGGTTGGGCCGGGTCGCCAGAAGCTCTGGCTTCTTTCTGGGCGGGTGGGTGGCGTGGCGGCGGCGGTCACCGACCTCGCCGTGCTCGCGCAGCACCCGGTACATGGTGGACACCGATCCCAAGTAGGTGCCTTCGTCCAAGAGCTTGGCGTAGACCGTCGCCGGCGCCTCGTCGACGTGCTCGGGGGTGTTGAGGACCCGGCGGATCTCCTTTCGTTCCACCTCGGAGAGCGCCCGGGGCTGGGGGGTCGCCACCCGCTCGGGACGTGGCGGTGCGGGACTCTTTCGGTGCCGGCGGTAGTGGCGGGCCCGGGGCTCACCGAGCGCTGCGCACGCCGCCTTCACCCCCACCACCGGGGCCAGTTCTGCGATGGCGTGGTCGATCACTTCGTCTCGCCCCTCTCGTCCTGCACGCTGTCGGTGGCGAGCTGCTCCAACAGCGCTGAGAGTTTTCCCTGGACCTCGATCACCTTGCGGGCCTTGCCGAGCTCGGTCTCGAGGTGCTCGGCCCGGCGCTTCAGCCGGGCGATCTCCCTGTCACGGGGATCAGCCGCCTGGCGACCGGCGCTGCGGCCCAGGGCCTCTTCAGCGCCCTGGTCACGCTGGCGTCGCCACTCGGTGAGCAGCGACGAGTAGAGGCCCTCTCGGCGCAAGAGGGCGCCCTTCTCGGCCTTGGACAGGTTCTCGTACTCGGCGAGGATCCTGGCCTTGTAGGCGGCGGGGAACCGTCGTGGTCCCCTGGCTCGCTCAGGGACCTCGGGGTCCGGATCGGTGTCGTTCGTCACTGCGCCATCGTGGCGCGCGTCGACGGTGCGGTTGGTCGTGATGGTCATGTCGGGGAGTTCCTTCCCCGCCCTCTCTGCTCAACGAATCGGTTGTTCCATCTGCCTCACAGGAGGTTGCCACAGAGGGGTCAGACGGCCGAAGACGTCGAGCGGACCGGGCGCCTGCCGGCGAGATGAAGAAGAAGTCACTGATTGCTCCAGGAGTCGGGATCCACCGACGCCGGGGTGGGACCGGCCCGGTGCCGGTGGTTTGCCTGCTGCGATCCCGGCGTCTCAAAGACGCCGGCCGAGACGTCGGGGGAGACGTCGACCGAGACGCCGGGGGAGACGCCTCGCACATGCTGGCGATGTCGTCGACGGCGCACGAGCAGCTCGTGGCGGCGCTCGGCTCGAGACCGCCCGGCGTTGGCACGTGCCGCATCCCGAGCCTCTCCTGCCCGGCCCGGGATGGCCGTGGGCATCGGCCGGGTCCGAAGCGTGAAGGCGTGGAGGTCCTCTCCCGAGACGACGAGCCGGCAGGCCACCTGGTAGGCGCCCAAGTGACAGAGGTCGTAGGGCGTGAGGTAGGGCTCGGTGTGGCGGGCGAGCACCCTCGCGTCCTCGGGCGAGACGCAGAAGTACACCTTGTTGCGGGCGTTGGCCGACGCCGCCTCGAAGAGGTCCTTCGGAAGCTGTCCCAAGTGCTGGTGGGCCAAGACGACCGAGAGGTGGTAGCCCCGAGCCTCGGCCAGGACGTCGTCGATCGCCGTCGGCAGGGCCAGGAAATTCTGGCACTCGTCGATGTACAAGGTGGCGTCGGGGCGGTGCGCGTCGTCGGCCCGGGCGCTCGCCGCCTGCCACACCCTGGCCACCAAGAGCGCGCCGACGAGGCGCGACGTGTCCTCCCCGAGCGTGCCCTTGGGCAGCCGGGCCAAGAGCACGCTGCCTGCGAGCACCTCGCGCATGCTGAAGCTGGAGGTGGCCGAGCCGAAGAGGTCCCGGGCGAAGCGGCGGGCCAACACCGCCCGGAGCTTGTTCATGATCGGCCCAATCACCTGGGCCTGGCCGGCTGGGGTCAAGGCGTCGTAGGCGTCCCAGAAGCCCTTCAGTCCCGAGCGCTCCGACAGCCCGGCGACGAGGGGCGCTCGGAAGCGCCGGTCGGTCAAGAGCAGCGGCACGTCGGCCAAGGTGGCACCGGGGAGGCGCCGGAGCGTCGCGCACGCCGAGCGCAACACGTCGTCGGTGCGCGGACCCCACCAGGCCGAGAAGATGCGGGCGAAGACCGACACCACGTGATCGACGGCCACCTCTTCGGGCTCTCCCTCCAAGACGTTCAGGGCCGGCGGGGCCTCGGTCTCCCTCGGGTCGATGAGCACGAGGCGCTCCAGAGCGCGCTGTGGGAGCCGGGCCAAGACGTCGTCTGCCAAGTCGCCCTTGGGATCGACCAGGACCACGCCCCGTCCGCCTTCCATGTCCGCGAGCACCAGGTTGGCGAGCAGCGTCGACTTGCCCGAGCCGGTCGCGCCGACGACGTGGGTGTGGAACCGGCCGTCTTTCACCCGCAGGGCAACCGTGCGTCGAGGCCCGACCTCGGTGTCGCCGAGCACCCGGATCCCCACGGCACGCTCAGCGCCCGTCATCGACGTCCTCCGAGGTCTCGCCCCAGGCGCCGGACGCGAGACCCGGCGGCGGGGCGACCGCGGCCGCCCCGGCATACGCGAGTCCGGGCACCAGCTCGTCAGAGGGCAGGTGGGCGAGAGCCGCCAGCTCGGAGAGGCCCACGACCTGGCCGCGCCGCAGCGTCCGGCGCTTGAGCGCTCTGCGACAGCCCGGGCGTCGCTGGGCGACGAAGTGGGTGTCAGCGGCGTAGACGCCGAAGGCGGCGGTGAGCTCACTCGCACGGGCGAACAGGCGCCTCCGGCTCCCACGCGCCCCCGAACCCGAGGCGACGCCGTAGCGGACACAGACCTCGAAGGCGGGGAGGTCGGTCGCCTTGTCGACCCCGTGGCGTACCGCGGCCGCCCGGAATGGATCGGGGCGCCGGGGTGGTGGGCTCGTCGTCCGCCAGGCGGCGAGGAGCCGGGGGACGAGCGCGGTGGGCTTCCCGGTGTGGAGGGACAGCACGGCCCGGGTGACGACGCGGGTCTGCCGGGAGGTCGCCGGTCGGGCGAGGACCTGGACGACGGCGCGCTCGTCGTCGCGCTCCGCCTCGAGGGCGCCCACCACCGTGCGCAGCGGGTCGCTCGCATGCTCGGTCGAGAGCGCGCGCCACGACGGGCCGGCGAGGCGCAGCTCGCCCGAGAGGGAGAGCCGGCCGCCCATGACCGGCGAGGTGGCGTCGTGCACGTGGCAGCGCGCGCCGGGCCACGCAGAGCCGATGGCCCGGGCGACCGCCATCGCCGAGACGCAGGCGGCCACCCAGAACCGCAGGCGCACACCCGAGGGTGAGCCTTCGATCTCGAAGGCGACGTGCGGAGGTGGTGAAAAGAGCCTGCGCCGGCCGGCCAGCACCGCGTGGACGTTGCGCCAGAAGACAGCCGATCGCTTTGGGTCGACCACGGGCGGCAGCTCCACCTCGACCAGGTGGCCGCTCGTCGGTGTCCGGAGCCGGCCGAACGCCCGGAGGACCTTCCAAGCGACCAGGAGGGCAA
>JAJZZB010000162.1 GCA_021797795.1 Actinomycetes bacterium
TCGCCTCGAGTGAGGTAGGCCACTGGTTCGGCGCAACGACGATGCGGTTGAGGTCCCGTCCAGGCCATCGTGGTGGCATTCTCAGCACACCGGCCCGGGACCAGCAGCCCCCGCATGTCGTCTCACCTCCCCAGCCGGAGAGCCCTCGAATCTGCCTACGAGCTCAGTAAGTCCGGTGTGATCGAGTAATCACACCTACGGGCCCCGGCAGCCCGTTGATGCCTTGTCAAGCGCTCCAGCACCGCCCGTCTCCGGAAGAGCTTCATGAACGCGTGGCGTGCACGGCGAGGAGCTCGGCGAGGTGCACCGCCGAGACGCCGGCGAGCTGCACGAGCTGCGTGCGGCAGGAGAAGCCGTCGGCGAGGAAGACCGAGCCCGCGGGCGCCTGGCGGACCTCGGGCAGGAGTGCGGTCTCGGCGACCGCGACCGAGACGTCGTAGTGACCCCGTTCGAACCCGAAGTTGCCCGCGAGCCCGCAGCACCCGCCGACCCGCCAGATCTCGGCGCCGGCCTCCGCGAGGAGGCTCTCGTCGGCGTCCCACCCAATCACCGCGTGCTGGTGGCAATGTGGCTGGGCCACCGCGTGCACACCACGCAGTGTCGGGGCATGCCACCCGTCGGTGCCGACGAGCAGCTCCGCGAGGGTCCGCACGCGCGCCGACAGCAGCGCGACGCGCGGGTCGTCGAGGAGTTCTGTCGCGTCCTTGCGTAGGACCGACGTGCACGACGGCTCCAAGGCGACGATCGGGATACCGCCCGGCGCATCGCGCTCGAGCGCGGCCACCGTGCGTCGGAGCTGACGGCGGGCGGCGTCGAGCTGTCCCGTGCTGATCCAGGTGAGCCCGCAGCACACCTGACGGCGCGTCAGCCGGACCGAGTAGCCCGCGTCTTCCAGCACGGCCACCGCCGCCTTGCCCACCTGCGGCGCGAAGTGCTCGGTGAACGTGTCCACCCACAGCAGCACCGGCGAGCCGCCATGCCGGAGTCGACCAGCAGCCCACCTCCGGAAGCCTTCTTGCGCGAACAGCGGCAAGGAACGCCGCTGGTCGACACCTCCCAGGCGCTTCCCGATCGACGCCAACCGTGGATGGCCCAGCGCGGCGTCGACCGCCACCGGCGCTTTGGAGCCCAGCCGTGCGAGCAGCGGGAGCCACCCGAGCGCGTAGTGCGACGCGGGCCGCACGCGGCCTCGGTAACGCTGATACAGAACCTCCGACTTAAGGGTCGCCATGTCAACACCGGTCGGGCAGTCCGAAAGGCAGCCCTTGCACGCGAGGCACAGGTCCAACGCTTCGGCGACCTCCTCGGAGCGGAACCCGCCGGGTAGCGACCCCTGTGCCAGCTCTTGGAGTACCCGCGCCCTTCCCCTGGTGGAGTCCTTCTCATCGCGCGTCGCGAGGTACGACGGGCACATGACCGCGCCGTCTACGCCCTGCGGTGCGCGGCACTTTCCCATCCCCACACAACGATGCGCCGCGACAGAAAGATCTCCCGAGTCGTGGGGGTAGCGGAAGCCGAGGGGGAGCGAGACGGGTTGCGCGGTCGACAGCCGCAGTGCGTCGTCAAGCGGTGCTGGATCCACGATCACTCCCGGGTTCAAGACGCCCTGCGGGTCGAAGATCGCCTTGACCTCCCGGAAGGCGGTGATCGCCTCCTCGGAGTACATGAGCCTCAGAAGCTCGCTGCGGGCTCGTCCGTCGCCGTGCTCACCAGAGACCGAGCCGCCGTAGCCCGCGACGAGCTGCGCGGCGGCGACGACGAACTCTCGCATCCGTGCCGGCGCGGTGGCCAGTGGAAAGTCGATCCGCGCGTGGACGCACCCATCGCCGAAGTGCCCATAGGCGAGCGCGTCAAGCCCGTGGTCCGCGAGCAACAGCTCGAAGTCGCGCAGGTACGCGCCGAGGTGCTGGGGTGGTACCGCGGCGTCTTCCCACCCAGGCCAGGCCGGTTCCCCCGAGGGCGTCCTGCTGCCCAGGCCTGCCCCGTCCTCCCGGATGCGCCACAGCGCAGCGGCGGGCGCGCCTGTGAGCACCAGCGCATCGAGGCAACCTGCCGAGGCGGCGATGTGGGCTGCGTGCGCCCGCGCCTCATCAGGAGTCGTACCCGCGGCCTCGACGAAGAGCCACCCACCGCCGCGCGGCAGGTCCGGCACTGCGCCCTTGCGGCGCCGGCGCACGACTTCGACGAGGCGCGCGTCCATCCCTTCCAGCGCGACTGCGTGCGGGGACGTCACGCCCGGCGCCGCGTCGGCGGCGCTAGCCATGTCCGGGTAGCCAACGACAGCGAGAGCCACAGCCGCTGGAGCCTCGACGAGGCGCACAGCCGCTCGGAGCACGATGGCAAGCGTCCCTTCGGTGCCGACGAGGAACCGCGCGAGGTGCGCGTCGTGCTCGGCCAGCAGGTGCTCCATCGAGTACCCCGAGACCTGGCGACGGAACCGTCCGAACTCGCGTCGAACCATCGCGTCGTGACGCGCGACCACCGCCGCGAGCTCGTCCCGGTACCGCTGCGCCGCGTCGCGGGCAGGCCCGGTGCCCGCCCCCGTCACGACCCGCTCCCCTCGCCCAGTGAGGACCTCCAGCTCGACGACGTTGTCCGAGGTGCGGCCGTACCCCAGGGCGCGCGCACCGCATGCGTTGTTCCCGAGCGCTCCTCCGATCGTCGCGCGGTTATGGGTGGACGGGTCTGGACCGAACCGCAGCCGGCCGGGCGCGGCGACAGTGATCTCGTCGAGGGTCACACCGGGCGCCACGACTGCCCGGCGCGCGTCCGGGTCGAGGGAGACGATCCGGCGCATGTGGCGAGAGAAGTCGAGGATCAGCCCGGGTCCGACCGCGTTGCCGGCGATCGACGTCCCCGCCCCGCGGCAGGTGAGCGAGATCCCGCGCGTGCGCGCCACGGCCATCGCCGCCTCGACGTCGCCGGCATCGTGAGGGAACACAACGGCAATGGGCCAGACGCGGTAGTTCGACGCGTCACTTGAGTACTCGGCACGTCGCCGTCTCTTGGCATCCACATCGTGGACTCCCGCGCTACGCAGGTCGGCGACCACATCGCGCACCTCGTCGGCGTGGTCCTCCGCCATCGACTCCGGCGCCGAATTCATCGACACATGACCCCCTTCGATGGTAGATTGTTGACAATCATAGCGTTGCCGAGCGGGCGAGCCAGACAGGGAAGACAGGCCGCGCACAGGGCACGCCCGGCCGGCGTCGCCGACCCGAAGGGGTCGCCGCACCGGACGAGCTCGACGTGGGCGAGGAGTCCGTCGGCCGGTGGCTCGACAACCAGGAGAAAGGAGATCCCGGTGAGCGCGCTCTCGCCTGTGCTGCACCAAGCAACCTCCGTGCTCGCCGTGCGCGGCGAGGGACCGTACCTCTTCGACGCATCCGGACGGCGGTACCTCGACTTCACCGCCGGCATCGGCGTGACGAGCACCGGGCACTGCCACCCAAAGGTCGTCGAGGCCATACAGCACCAAGCTGCCATGCTCCTCCACGGCCAGTACACCACGGTGCTCCACACGCCTCTGCTGGAGCTCGCAGATCGCCTCGCGGACCTCGCGCCGCCGGGGCTCGACAGCGTCTTCTTCGCGAGCGCGGGGACCGAGGCGGTGGAGGCGGCCATCCGACTCGCCCGCCACGCGAATCGTCGCTCCAACATCGTCGCGTTCCACGGAGGCTCAGACCCTGATATTGCAGCCGGGTAGCTGAACGCCCGATCGCGGCCTGGATCGCCGCCTGCAGAACCCCGACGAGTCCCGGGCACCGCCGTCGATCCCGACGGCGTCACCGGCGCCTCGCAGAAGGGACGTTGAAAGGTGGTCGAAGATGACCTCGGGTATGGCTGTGCTGTCAGGCTGTCGATTCTTCGGGGGTCTCGTTGCTCGTCAGGCGAAGGTCGGTAGCGCCCGTAGTTTGCCCAGAGCGGCGATGAAGGCGTCAGCGTGGCGGTAGGCGCGTGGAAGGCGGAGGTGCAAGCGTCGGGCCGAGCGCACGACCCGGGCCGGGACGTTGAGAAAGCTCGTCCGCAGCCGCTTGCCGCGGCAGGTGCGGAACGGCTCGGGCAGTGCGAGCACGCGCACCCAGCGGGCGACGTTGTAGGCGAGAGTGGCGGCCAGCCACCACACCCAGTTGCCGAAGAAGTTCTGCACCGGGGCGTGGTTCATCCCGAAGTCCTCGGTCAGCTGGCGGATCGCCTCTTCGGGTGGACCACCGCGCAGGCGGTGGTGGTGCTCGACTGTGACAGCGGTGGCGAAGATCGAAGGCATGTTGGTGATGAGGGCGAAGAACCGAAAGCCGCCCAGGTCGTCGAAGCTCAGCTGCTCGCCGGTCGCCTTGCGCTGCCGGCGGACGATGAGGCGAAGGTCCCGCTTCCCGAAGCGATAGGTGGTCTCGGCCACCTCGGAGCCGATGATCTCGTTGCCCGGCTCCTTGGCGGGGACCCAGGTGGTCGTTGGGTCCGTGGCCAGTGCCTCGATCGCCCTGCGTACCCGCTTGTTCTGGACGCAGGTGATGGAGAAGATCGCCGAGTGCTTCGTCGCTGCGTCGACGACCGCCTCGGAGAACCCCGCCGAGTCGACGCGGATCCAGAGCTGGTAGCGGGGACGGGCCTCTTTGGGGATCGCGGCCACGCACTCTGTGACGAAGCTGGCGAGGTTCCTCCTCGGGCTGGCGTTGCCTCCCCTGGCCCGCAGGGCCAAGACGTCGCCGGTCTCGCCCACCACGCCGACGAGCGGGGACATCTGGACCTCGTGCTTGTAGGAGAACGTGGAGCCCTCCTTCAACTTCCCGTAGGTTGTGATGTAGGTCGCGTCGGGGTCGATGGTCAAGACGCCTGGTGCCGGTGCTGCCCCCATCGCCCACGCCCGGCGCAGCATGTCGCGGTTGGTGGCCATGGCCCTGGACACCCGTCCGAGGTCGGCCCCGGCCACGAAGCGATAGAGCGTCGTGTGCGAGGGCAGGGCGTGCGAGCCGCGCAGGCGCTGGGTGGCCTCGTCACCGAGGAGGGACACGTCGGAGAGGAAGTCCCCTCCGGCCAGCTGGAGTTCGACGATCGGTCGGTAGCACTCGCCGCCGGTGTAGCCCCCCGGTCCAATGGGACGCAGGTTCCTGCGGTCGGCCGCCTCGACGAGCCCCAGGTGGTCGAGCAGCTCACCGAACAGCGCGATGCCGGCCACCCCGGTCACGTCGTCCTCGGTGGCCTCGGTCACCACCTGCGCCACCCGCTGGCCTCGGGGCCTCGTCACGACCGTGTCTGCGATGTCGAAGAGCGTCGGGGTAGTCTTCACCTGGTTGGTGCTCCTTGGCTTGGGGGCGAATGTGCTGTCGCAACTCACATTCTCCCAGGCAGAGGAGCACTTTCCGCGCCAATCAGACCCCCGCTGACCTGCGCGGTTGCAATATCAGGGTCAGATCGCCGGTAGTAGGGCGTCTCGAACCGTTGACATGATCACCCGGCGATCCACGGTCATTTGCAAAGTAGCGGCGGGATCCCGAGCAAATCGAGGGTGACGTCCGGTTGGCGTGCGAGCTGGCGGGTTGCCGCTGCGATGTTGACGGATCGGTAGGTCGCATGCCGGATGATGCCGATCGCGAGATTGCGCAGGGTAGCAAGGACCCGTGGGATGGTCCCGGTTCGGACCTGGGAGCGGTCCTCGTCGAAGGTGTTGTCCCGAACCCAGTGCAGGCTCTCGATCGACCAGTGACCTCTCACCAGACGGAGGAGGTGCTCGATGCAGGCGTCCTCCTCGGTGAGGTCGGTCACGTAGAAGCGGGTCTCGATGCTGACCCGGACGTCGTCGAGGGTCGACGATTCGCGTTCGACGATGATGAAGCGACTCGCGTGCGGGAAGGTGGTTGTCGCCGGGACCGCCAGCGACCAGGCCCGGTGGCGGTCGATGCGCCCGTGACCTCTGTGCTCGGTCTCGAACTCGGGATGATCGAGGTCGACCGAGTTGCCAGCCTCGACCGCTGCATCCCACAGCTTCGGCTGGTTCTGCTTGACGCCAAAGATGTAGTGACCGCCCTTGCTGACGACGAGCTTCGCTGCGTCCCTCTGGGTGTGCATCGCGTCCGCGGTGACGACCCTGCCGGTGAGGTCGATCGGCTCGATCAGGGGAGGGAAGGCGACGATCTCGTTCGTCTTGTCGTTCTCCACGTTCTCCTGGCCGATGACCATCCCATTGTCGTGTCTCAGTGCTGCGAGGAGCTGGACCTGGGTGCCGTCCTGTCGCTTTGCCCCCCGGACCGCCTTGCCGTCGACCGCGACCCCGACGAGGTCCGCTCCCGTGGTGTCGCTGCAGTCATCTGGAGTCGAGTCAGTAGAGCCGGGATCGGTGGTGTCGTCATCATCGTCGCCAGTTGTCCCATCCCCCACGGCCCTGCTCTTGCCCCTGCGGTCCGACTGCTCTTGCGCCCAGGTGTTGATGATGCGGTCGAAGTGGTCCGCGTCGACTGCCATCGTCGCTCTGCGGATCGTCGCGTAGGAAGGCGGGATCCGCAGCCCGGTTCCCGGAGAGATCCGAGCACCAAGGCGGCAGAGGACCTCCTGGGACGAGCTGTCGCACCATTCGCTGATCGCAACCAGGCTCTTGTTGCCTGCCAAGGTCGCACAGGCGATGAGCACCAGGGTGGTTGCGAACCCGTGGCGGACCCCCCGTGGGTCCCTCGGGTCGGTGATGGTCTCGATGCGTCTGATCAGGCTCGTGAG
Organism: Actinomycetes bacterium; assembly: GCA_021797795.1. Taxonomy (GTDB): domain Bacteria; phylum Actinomycetota; class Acidimicrobiia; order Acidimicrobiales; family Bog-793; genus JAKACF01. The sequence goes on from JAJZZB010000162.1 coordinate 6,712, forward strand.
ATCCGCGGT
>JAJZZB010000163.1 GCA_021797795.1 Actinomycetes bacterium
GTCGCCGGCCAGCTCCTCCACGCTCGCATAGGGCCGCAACCCGGGGAACTCCTGCTCCGCCGCCTTGCGGCGGGAGGGGTCGGAGTCGCATGCGGCGATCATCTCGAGGCCGGTGGTCGCGCTCGCTGCCAGCCCGTGGTAGAGCCCCATGCCGCCGTAGGGCCCGTAGCCGACGACGCCGAAGCCGAGGGAGCGGTTGCGACTGAGGGCCGAGGGGGCGACGACCGCCCTCGCGAGCGCGGTGCGGAGCTCGTCGCGGCCGAGCGAGCCGGGGTGACGGCCGAGGCCGCAGACGGTGATCCCGCCGCGGCCGACGCGCCGGGCGCCCATGACGGTCCGCTCGGCGAAGCCGATGCTCACCGACACGATGGGCACGACGTCCCCGCCGGCGACCTCGAGGGCGACCGGCCGGTCCCAGACCGGGAACTCCTGGGGCAGGCGCTCGAGGATCCCTCCGGGGAGGGTCACCTTGGCGAACCACTCGCCGAGCGGGTGCTCGGCCCCCGCCGCGACGCCGAGGAAGCGCGCCCAGGTGCTCTCGCCTGCGCAGTCGGGGGTGACGAGGGCGAGCAGGGCGAGGCCGCCACCGAGGCCGGACTCGAGCTCGGCGAGCCACTCCGGGGTCGCGGACCGGCCCGGGTCGCCGTCCACGACGAGCGCGCCGAAACCGGCTGGCGGGGGGAGCGGCTCGCGCCCGCCGGCGAGCACCGAGACCGTCTCGAGCGCCAGGGGCGCGAGGAGGGCTTCGAGCTCCTCGAGGCGCGCCTCCCCGCCCGGTGCTCCGAGCCCCGAGACGATCAGCGCCCGGGGCGGGTCCGGCCGCAGCGGGCGGGGCGCCGACATAGCGGCGAGACTAGTGGTGGGCCTCTGGAGAGCCGCCCGGTCGGCCGATCGGGCTCAGGCTGTCGAGCCGGTCGAGGAGGGCGGGTCGCTCGCCGGGAAGGACTGCCGCGAGGCCTCGTCCGGCTCCTCGTCCCCGTCGCCGTCCACCTCTGCCTTGCCGGCCGGCGGGGGGACCGGGCGGGAGCCCTCCCGCAACGGGGACTCGCCCTCGCCCTCCTCGGCGAGGGCGTCGACGACCTCCTGGTCGGCCGTCGGCGCCCGACCGAACCCGGTGTCGGGCGGGTACTCGTCCCTCGTCGAGTCCTCGGTCGCCCGCGGCTCCCGCCCGCCGGTCACCTCTCCCGGCCCCTCAATGGTTCCGCAGTGAGGAGATGAGCTCCGGCTTGGACATGCTGGACCGGCCCTCGACCCCGACCTTCCTCGCCCGCTCGTAGAGCTGCTGTTTCGTCATGTCCTCGTACGAGCCCGACCGGCCGCCCCGCCGCCCGACTTCGGAGCGCCCGGAGCTCGCCGCCGCGTTGGCGATCCGGGCGGCCTTCTGCTTGGAGGCCCCCCGGCGCCGCACCGCCTCGTAGGTCCGATCGTCCTTCACGCTTGGTCCTGGCTTTCTTCCTGGCATCGATGTGGCTGTACCCGACCGCGCCCCCGAGGTCACGCCCGCTGGCAGATGGGCCTAGCGTGGTCGGCGATGCGGGCTTTGTCTGCGGTCTGGCTGACGACGCTCGCCACGACGGTGCTGGCGGCCGTCGGGCTGTGCGTCCTCGTGCGACGCCGGCCCGGATGGCCCTCGCTGGCCGTGAACGCCGTCCTTGCCGGCGCCCTCCTCGCGACGAGCGGCCTGTGGCTCGCCACCAGCCTGTCTTCGCAGCGGTTCTCGGCGGCGACCTCGCTGCCCTTCGCCCTGTGCGACCTCGCCACCCTCGTGGCGGCTGCAGCCCTGCTTACCCGGCAGCGGCTGCTCGTCGAGCTGACCTACTTCTGGGGTCTGGCCGGAAGCCTGCAGTCCCTGCTCACCCCCGACCTGAGCGTCCCCTTCCCCCACCTCGTGTTCTTCGAGTACGTGGTGGCCCACGCCGGCATCGTCTCTGCCGCCCTCGTCCTCGTCGTGGGCGAGCGGCGGCGGCCGGGACCTCGGGCCGTCGGGCGCATCTTCCTCGTGACGCTCGCCTACACGGCCGTCGTCGGCCTCGTCGACGCGCTGACCGGCGGCGATTACATGTACCTTCGCCGGCCGCCGGGCAACTGGACGCTGCTCGACGCCCTCGGGCCGTGGCCCTGGTACCTCCTCTCGGCCGCCGGCGTCGCCCTCGTCCTGTTCTCTCTCCTCGATCTCCCCTTCATGCTCGCCGACCGGCGCCTGCCGCCCGGCGGCGGGGACGGGGGGTCGTGGTCAGGACGCCCGGTCCGAGAACGGCTCGGCCGACCGGGAGGGGTGCGCACCCTCGGGGCGGCCTCGGATCTCCTGCCAGCGGCAGTCGGCGATCACGGCGAGCTCGGCGAGCTGGCGGCGTTCCCGGGAGCGGAACGGCGGACCCTCGCGTCCGGCGACGATGCCGGTGCATGAGGCCTCGAGGAACGCCCAGGCGACGTCGTTCGGGCCGGGTGCCTGCTCGCCCGGGGGGAAGTGCTGGGCTCCGACACCGGAGAGGAAGCCGGACAGCCAGCCGGCCGACGGAGCCTCCCCGGCCGTGAGCGGCCGCCGCCGGTGCGGCGAGGAGTCGACGAGCGCCGCCCAGTCGGCGGCGAAGACGGCGGCGGCGCCGTGCACCATCGTGCCGGCGAGCGCCGTGAGCGTCCCGGCCCGGCTGAGCTCGACGGCGAGGGAGAGCGCGTCGGCTCCCGGATAGGGCAGGCGCTCGGTCGCCGGCCGGAGGTCCTCGAGCCGGGCCGCCGGCGTGCGGCCGACGGCTTCGATAAGCGCGGTCTCGCCGGCGGTGTCCACCGTCGCGACGGTGATCTCATCGACGACGAAGCCGCCGTCTCGCTCCAGGATGGCGATGCCGATCAGGTCGCCTCCGGCCTCGCCGAGCCGGGTCGCCAGCTCCCCGAGGGCACCGGGCAGGTCGGGGAGCCAGACACGGAGGACGTAGCGCGCCACGGGGCGAAGTTAGCGAGGGGGTGTGAACGCCGTGTTGCCGGCGTGAGAACGCCGGTCGACGTCTCTGCTAGCGCTTCAGGCCGCGGACGACGGCTGCCTCGTTCACCACCCTGGTGGAGCGGACGTCGTCGAACCCGGCGTCGCGCATCATCTTCTCCCAGGCGGTGATCGAGACCGGACGCTCCTGGAACCTGAGCAGGTAGCGGCCGGCGTTCTTGGCGATGCGCCACCAGCCCGCCGGGCCCTTGCTCAGCAGATAGGTGAGCTTGGAGGCGATGATCTCCCGGTCCCGGCTGTCGCCCCCGCGGCCGAACATCATGTCGCCGATGACGAGGCGCCCGCCCGGGCGGAGCCACTGGTAGACCCGCCGCACGAGGACCGGCTTGTCGGCGTCGCGAAGGTGGTGCAGGGCGTAGTTCGAGACGACGAGGTCGACCGAGCCGGGCGCGAAGTCCAGCTCCTCGACAGGAGTGGCCCGGCCGTCGACGTTCGTTACGCCGCCGGCGGCGGCGTGCTCGAGGAGGAGGCGGATCATCTTCTCGGAGATGTCGATCGCCAGCACCGAGGCCACCTTGCCGGCAAGCGAGAGGGTGACCTGCCCGGAGCCGCACCCGAGGTCGACGGCGTGCTCACCTGGATGGGGCTCCGCCTCGGCGAGAACCGCACCCACTACCTTCACGAGCCCGGGGTTGTTCCCGGCCCCGTGGTCCCAGGAGGCGGCCCGCCGGGTCCAGAAGCGTTGCTGACGGGCGAGGTTGCGGTCGGTGTGGATCGGCGTCGGGGCGGTGTTCGTCATCTCTCCGGGTCCGGGTCGAGAGGGGGGTCCTGAGCGGTGCTAGCCGGCGGGCTGGAACCAGAAGTCCCAGGGCACGATCGGTGGGGTCGGCACCGTGCCGACCTGGCGCCCGCCCGACCGCACCGAGACCGTAGCCCCGCCGGCGGCGACCTGGACGTCGACCGGCCCGCTGGCGGAGATGGCCTGCGTGACACCCGGCTGGAGGTCGCCGAGGAAGATGGGAGAGCCGGAGTCGCGCCCGTTCACGAGCTGGTACGCCTGGACGTAGGTGACCTGCGTCGTCTTCACGACCACCTGGAACGACGAGACGCCCGCCACGGTGTACGAGGTCGTCTTAGGTGGCATCCCCGCCGGCGCCGGCGTCGTCTCCTTGAGGCCGACGGCGGAGGTGGCCGTGGTGCCGGCGGTGGTCCCCCCGGTCGCTCGGTGGGAGCCCGGCCTCGTGGCGGCGGCCGGCGAGACGATGCGGCGCAGGGGGTCGACCCAGGCCGGGTGGCTGTGGATGACGAAGTCCCCGGCGGCTGCGATGAGGACGAGGAAGGCGAGCGCCCAGACGACGACGCGCAGCACGAGCGGGGCGGGCAGCCGTCTGCGCGAGCCCGGGTACCAGATGCTGCCGTCGGGGAGCAGGACCCCGTACTGGGGCCCGCTCGGGACGGCGGGGATCTCCGCCGTCACGACGGTCGAGGTCCCGGTCTCGCCGACAGCGGACCGCCGTCGGGTCGCGCTCGTACCCGGGGCGACGATCGTCCGACTCAGGCCGGTCGGATCCTCAGCCTTCACGTTGCCTCCCGAGTCGGCGCTGCGGCTCTCTGGTTTCCTCATCGTTACCCGTTTGCAAAGTTTGCGACACCGGGGGAGTCCGCGGGTGGCAGCCAGGCCGCACCGATGACCCCGGGACCGGTGTGGACCTGCATGGCGGCGGAGAACCCTGAGACGAAGTCGACCTCGCCGAGGATGGCACAGAGCCGCTCCGCAGCTTCCGGGCTGTCCGCGTGGAAGACGGTCGACCGCTCGGCCCCGCGTCCACCGCCGGAATCGTAGGCCACCCGGATCGCCTCGAACGCGTCCGTCTCCGAGGCGACCTCGCCGAGCAGCTCGACCCGGCCGCCTCGCATGCGAAAGAGGCTGCGGACGCCCTCGAGCGGTGCCTGGCGCAGCACGGGCTCGGGTACCCGTCGGCTCCTGCGGATGGGGTCGAGGGTGGCGAGCGTGGCGACGAGGTCGACGCGGCGCGAGGCGGCTTCGATCACGGCCACGACCTCGGCGAGGGAGGCGCCGGAGGCCGCGGCCTGCGCGCCCGAGAGCACGACGAGCGCCTCGCCCGCCGCCGCCGTCCGCGAGTCGACGACGGCGGCCCGCCGGGCGGAGAGCTCCGCCGCCAGCGATGCGTTGCGGAACATGGCGGCGAACTCCATGGCCGGCGTGACGACGACGACCTCCTCGGAGCCCGACTCCTCGATGGCTGCCAGGTAGTCGGTGATGTAGGGATGGGTGGAGCGGACGTACTGGTCGCGGGCGACCGCTTCGGAGATCCTGCGGGAGAGGTGGTCGGCCCCGTCGATGCCGTCGGCGTCGGGCAGGTGGACCGTGACAGGGACCGCGACAATTCCGAGCTTGTCCACCAGCGCCGCCGGCAGGCAGGTGCTCGAGTCCGTGACGACTGCTACCCGTCCCACGTCATCAAGGCTACTGTCCGAGGTGGTGCGAGCGATGCTTGGCCGGACGTTCACCATGTCACAGCTCGTCGCGTTGACCGGCGTGGCGGCGTCGACCGTCCGCTACTACGTCTCGACGGGGCTCATCCCTCCCGGTCACCCGGTCGGGCCGAATCGGGCCGTCTACGACGAGCGCCACCTCGAGTCGCTCCGCCTCGTCACCCTCTTGAAGGAGCGGCGCCAGCTGCCGGTCGAGTCGATCCGCAAGATCCTCCCCGACCTCCTCGAGCTGCCGGGAACCGGCGCCTTCCGCCCGGAGATGTGGGATCAGCTCGTCGAGGCACGCAGCCGGGCGAGCGCCCGCACCGCCCCCGCCGCGCGCCTGCTCCAGGCGGGCGTGGACGCCTTCACCCGCCGTGGCTACGCCGAGGTGAGGGTGGAGGACGTCTGCCGGGCCGCCGACGTCGCCAAGGGGTCCTTCTACCGCCACTTCTCCTCCAAGGAGGAGCTGTACTTCGCCGCCGCCCGCGAAGTGGCCGATCTGGCCGGCCGGCGCTTCCTCCAGGCGACGGGTGCCGGAGGCGAGGCTCCGTCGTGGCCCGAGCCGCTCAGCCCCGAGGAGGGCCTCGAACCGCTCGTGGAGGCGATCGAGCCTTACCTCCCGTTCCTCCTCGACCTGATGGCGTTGGCGGCCCAGCGGCGGCCGGGCCACGGACGCGTGCTGCGGGAGGCCTTCACCGCTCTCTACCGGACCCTCCGCGACCGCTTCGGCCCGGCGCTGCCGCCGGGGCGGATCGAGGAGCTCCTTACGAGGGCGATGGTGAGCGGTATGCGGCGCGTCGTCGTGAGCTCGCTGCTCGACCGGGAGCTGTTCCCCGACGAGTCCGCGCTGTAAGTGAGGGTCCGCGGTTCGGCATTGACGCTCCCGGTATCGTCTGCGACCATGTGCGCAACTGGCGTGACCGGCCGGTCACTCGTTCTGCTCGCAGGCGGGAAATGATCCTCCATCGAATCGACTCGCCCGACGGGCTGAAAGAGCTCTCGCTCGCCGAGTGCGAGGAGCTCGCGGTCGAGCTGCGGTCCTTCATCGTCGATGCGGTCTCGAAGACCGGCGGCCACCTCGGCTCGAACCTCGGGGCGGTCGAGCTCACGATCGCCCTCCACCGGGTCTTCTCCTCCCCAGAGGACGTCCTCTTGTTCGACACGGGCCACCAGGCCTACGTCCACAAGCTGATCACCGGGCGGCGGGAGGGCTTCGCCCGCCTGCGCCAGGCCGGCGGGCTGTCCGGGTACCCGAAGCG
>JAJZZB010000164.1 GCA_021797795.1 Actinomycetes bacterium
GCATGGAGCTCGCCCTCGAGGACGCCGGCGTCGCTGCGGGCGAGGTCACCCACGTCAACGCCCACGGCACCTCCACGCCCCTCAACGACCTCGCCGAGGCCGAGGCGCTCGAGAAGCTGTTCGGGACCGACGGTCCGCCGGTGACGAGCATCAAGGGCGTCACCGGCCACTCCCTCGGGGCGGCGGGAGCCATCGAGGGCGTCGCCTCGGCACTCACGATCGACCGGGGCGAGATCCCCCCGACCGTCGGTCTCGAAGAGCTCGACCCCGACATCCACCTCGACGTCGTGACCGGCGGGCCCAGGCCCTTCGAGGCGGGCGTCGTGCTCTCGAACAGCTTCGGCTTCGGGGGCCACAACGGCACGATCGTCCTTCGGCCCTACGTGGCGTGAACCGCTCCCCCGCTGGAGACGCTTGACTGGAGGGCGTGGCAGCACCCGCACCTGATCTCGAGACCTACTCCTTCAGCGAGGAGGGACCCTGGGTCGTCGACCCCGACCGGCTCGACTGGCGAGGCGACGTCGCGGCGCTGCGGGCGAGGACGCGAGCCGAGCTGCCCCGCCTGCTCCGGCGCAGGCGCCTGCCGCCGACGAGCCGCATCGCCCGGGTGACGAGGGTGCTCGCGACGAGCTTCGGCCTGTGGTATCTCCTCGACCGCAAGAGGGGCACGGAGGCCTCCCGCCGTGGTCTGTCGGCCCGCCTGCGCCTCGCCTTCCAACGGCTCGGCCCGACCTACATCAAGCTCGGCCAGATCCTCTCCGCCGGCGAGGGCATCTTCCCGGAGGAGGTCGTCTCCCAGTTCCGCCTGCTTCGCGACCGGGTGCCGGCCGAGGCATTCGAGGTGGTGCGGGCGACCGTCGAGGCCGAGCTCGCCGGCCGCCTCGAGGACGTCTTCGCCGAGTTCGAGCCGACCCCGATCGCGGCCGCCTCGATCGCCCAGGTCCACCGGGCCCGGCTGCGCACCGGCGAGCCGGTCGTGGTGAAGGTCCAGCGGCGTGACGTGGCCCGGCTCGTCCGCCACGACCTCGCCGTCATGAGCTTCATCGCCCCGCTGCTCGTCGGGCGGATCCCCGTCTCGGCCCTCGCCAACCCGCCGGCACTCATCGAGCTGTTCGCCGAGACGATCGTCGAGGAGCTCGACTTCCGCCTCGAGGCCGACAGCATGCTCGACATCGGCCGGGTGCTCGCCTTGACCGACCAGCGCTCCATCGTCGTCCCCCGGCCACATCCCACCCTCGTCACGCGGCGCATGCTCGTGATGGAGCAGCTCTCGGGCTACGGCTGGGACGACGTGACCGGGATGCGCCAGGCCGGCATCGCCACCGAGGAGGTGCTGAGGGGCCTCGTCATCGCCTTCCTCGAGGGCGCCCTGCTCTACGGCGTCTTCCACGGCGACCTGCACGGCGGCAACCTCTTCGTCCAGCCCTCCGGCCGGGTGGCGCTCCTCGACCACGGCATCACCGGTCGCCTCGGCGAGTCGGAGCGGCGCGCCTTCCTGCGGCTGCTCGTCGGCGGGACGACGAACGACATCGCGAGCCAGATCGAGGCGCTGCGCGAGCTCGGCGCGCTCCCGCCCGACGCCGACACCGACACGGTCATCCGAGACCTCGGGCTCGACCGGCCCGCCCAGGACATCACCCTGCTCTCGGCCGAGGAGCTCACCGCCGAGATCAGGGACCTCACCCGCCAGCTGCTCTCCTACGGCGTCAAGATGCCGAAGGAGCTGATGCTGTTCGTGAAGGACATGCTCTTCCTCGACGGCGCCGTGGCGACCATGGCGCCGGAGATCGACCTGCTCGGCGAGGTGGCTGTCATCGCCGCCTACTTCGCCGAGCACCACGCCCAGCGCATCGCCGCCGACGTCGGCGTCGACGTCACCTCGACCCCGGTCAACCTGGACGGCCTGCGGGCCTCGATCGGGCTCTCGGCCGACACCGAGGCGATCACCTACCGGGAGATCCAGCAGCGCCGCCAGGTCATCCGCGAGAAGCTCGAGGACAGCCGCAATCAGGACTGACCGGTGCCGGGAAGAGCCGGCGCCCGGGGTGCGCCCGGACCTACACTTCCGGCAAGCGGCACGACCGGGGGGTCTATCGCTCCATGGCCAAGACCAAGACACAGTCCGCTCGGCCGCCGGCGGCCGCAGGAGGCGAGCTCGGCTATCTCCTCGCCCTGTCCGACGGGACGGTCCTCACCTACGGCAGCCTCGAGTTCGGCGGCGATGCCGCCGACAGCCTCCTCGGCCAGCCGATCGTCGGCGCCGCCACGACGGCGGACGGCTACTGGCTGTGCGCCGGCGACGGGAGCGTGCTCACCTTCGGGAGCGCCCGCTTCTTCGGCGCCGCCAACTCCACCCCGCTCGAGCGGCCGGTCGTCGCCATGGCGGTGACGCCCGACGCCAAGGGCTACTGGCTGGCCGGGGCCGACGGGGCGCTGTACTGCTTCGGCTCGGCCGAGGACTACGGCTCGGCCCGGAGCTACCCCCTCGAGCGGGCGGTCGTCGGCTTCGCCCCGACGCCGACGGGCGAGGGCTACTTCTTCGTCACGGCCGACGGCAGCGTCTACGACTTCGGTGACGCCGCCTACGACGGCTGCCTGCGGGACGAGGCCCCGTCCGGCTCCGCCGTCGGGATCGCAGTCGCCGGCTCGGCCGACGGCTACTGGATCGCCACCGCCGACGGGGCGCTTCGCGCCTTTGGGACCGCCCCGGATCTGGCGGGGGGACCCGCGCCGGGCGAGGTCGTCGGCGTCGCCCCGACGCCCGGTGCAAAGGGGTGTCTGCTCGTCGGTCGGGACGGCTCGGTCACCGCCCTCGGGGATGCCGTCTCGCTCGGGGACGCCACCGAGCGCCTCGCGCCGGCCGAGGTGGTCGCCGTGGCCTGCGTCGCCTGAGCGCGCCTCAGGAGCTGCCGGTGTAGCGGATCGAGACGACCTTCCCGGCGCCGGTCGACTGCTCCGTGGCGACGTAGAAGGCGAGATCGACGACCCTGGCGCCCGGACCGGTGCCCTGGGGACAGCGGGCGGAGACGGCCCGGAGCCCGGCGAAGCCGTTCGGCGGGCGGATCGAAGAGGCCGAGTTCGAGCTGAGGGTGCAGTGGCCGAGATCGGGCCGGTTGTGGGCCGTGAGCTGCCCGCAGCTCACAGGTGGGGACCCGGCGGCCCGGTAGAGCAGCTTCAGCATCGCCTGGCAGTCGCGCTGGCCGTAGGCGGCGAGGAAGCTGTCCACCGTCGAGGTCGCACTGGTGGTCGTCGCCGCGCCGGACCAGGCGAACAGGGCCATCATCGCGATGATGGGTGCCGCCAGGGCCGCCAGCACGAGGACTCGACGGGATGCCATGGCTCCAGCCTACTGAGCCCACCCATGGCGCCCCCGGCGGCCCGGCCCCCGCCGGCTCGACCGGCTGTCGTACCGCGTCAACGCCTTTCATGCCTTTTGCTATGTTCTCGATATGCGTCGGCGCCCGGGCGCCCGCCCATCTGCCCAGTGAGAGGCCCGCGGTGGCACCCATGTCCAATCGGTCCGACGGTGGCAGGGAGGACGACCTGCCCTGCGCTCGGGTGGTCGCCGCCGTCCTCGGCCCCCTCCTCGCCGAAGGGATCGGTGAGCTGGCGGAGTCCCACGGAGACGACCTCGGTGACGAGGTCGTCCTCGGGGAGCTGGCCGACCTGCTCGGGGCTGCGCTCGTCTCCCCCTCGGGGGAGCAGCTCGTCGAAGCGTGCTGCGAGGCGCTCGAGGCGCTCTGTGGCGACCCCGCCTGCGACCCGGAGTCGAGCGTCTACCTACAGGTGCTCGCCACCCTCTCGCCTGCCTCGCGCGACCGGGTGCGCTCCTACCTCGGTCCGCTCAGCGAGGAGCTGCTCGACCGGTTCGAGCCTCCCGAGTGACCGGCGCGCTCAGCCCCGCAGGGTAGCGGGGAGCGACCCCTCGACGGCCTCGATACAGGCCCGGCGGGCTGCGGCCACCTCGGCGTCGGCGAGGGTGTGATCGCTGGCGCAGAGCCGGACACGGAAGGCGAGCGACCGCTGCCCATCTGCCAGCCCGACGCCGCGGTAGACGTCGAAGAGCTGCACCGACTCGCACAGCTCGCCGGCGGCCCGCCTCACCGTCTCCTCGACGGCGGCTGCGGGCACCCCCTCGTCGACGCTGAAGGCGAGGTCCACGTCGCTCGAGGGGTAGCGGCTGACAGCCTTGGCCTCGTCAGGGCGGCGGGGGGCGCCGGCCAGCCTGACGAGGTCGAGCTCGAGCCAGCCGACCCGCCCGTGCGGCAGCCCGAAGGCGGCGAGGACGGCGGGGTCCACCTCGCCGACGGCGCCGATCACGGACTGCGCCCTCTCGCCCCGGGCGGGCACGACGAGGAGGCCGGAGCGGGCCCGGTGCAGGCCGCGGAGGTCCACCTCGGCCTCGCCGTCGTCGCGTGGCGCCGAGACCGCCTCTTGTCGCAGCTCCACCTCCGCCAGACCGAGCGCCTCGGCAACGACGCGCCAGGCGCGGATGGCGCCAGCAGCGTCGTCGAGCTCGCGGGCGAGCACGAGAGCCACCCGCTCGTGCTCCTCCGGGAGCATGCCGCCCGCCCCCGGGCGGGCCGCGAAGACGTCACCCACCTCGAACAGCCTCACCCACGGGTTCCGGTGGGCGGAGTTGTGGCGGACGGCTTTCATGAGCCCGGCGAGCAGGCCCGCCCGCATCACCGACTCCTCGGCCGCCATCGGGTTCGCCACGGTGATGAAGCCACCGGGGGCGCCGGCGAGCTCCTCGTCGCCGGGATCGACGATCGAGCCGGTCCATGCCTCGTCGGCGCCGAGACCGGTCAGCACACGGCGCAGGCGGCGACGGAGCGACTGGCTGGCATCGAGGCGCCCGACCGAGGGCGAACGCCGGCTCGTGCGCGGGATGCGCCGGTAGCCGTAGGTCCTCGCCACGTCCTCGATGACGTCGACCTCCCGGGAGACGTCCGGGCGCCAGCTCGGCACGACGAGCTCGAGGGCCGCCTCCGGCCGGCCGTCCCCCACCCTCTCGTAACCGATCGGAGCGAGCAGGTCGCCCATCAGCTCGGGGCTGAGCTCGAGGCCGAGCAGGGCGTTCGCCTTCGGCGGGCGGAGGGTCACCCTCGTGCGGGTGAACGGGACCGGGTTGGCGTCGATGATCCCGGGAGCGACGGTCGGCGCCGGCACCCCGGCAGCTGTGGCCGCCTCGACGACGAGCTGGCAGAACCGCGCAGCCGCCCGCTCCATCTGCTCGGGGTCGACCCCCCGCTCGAAGCGGACCGACGCCTCGGTTCTGAGCCCCACGTGTCGCGCCGTCCGGCCGACGGCGACAGGGGTGAAGCGGGCCACCTCGAGCAGGACGGCACCGGTCTCCTCGCCGATCTCGTTCGACTGGCCGCCCATCACCCCGGCGATCCCGACCGGGAGGTCGTGCGCGTTGCAGATGACGAGGTCCTTGTCGCTGAGCGGGTCGTCGCCGCGCCGGGGGCGCCCTCCGAGCAGGCGCGTCTCGCCGTCGAGGGTGACGATCGTCTCGCCCGGGCCGGCCGGGCGCACCTTCAGGCCGGATCCCCCTAGCCGGCCGAGGTCGTAGGGGTGGTTCGGCTGGCCGAGCTCGAGCATGACGTAGTTCGAGGCGTCGACGACGTGGTTGATCGGCCGCATCCCGGCGAGCAGGAGGCGGCGCCGGACGAGGGCGGGCGAGGGCGCCGGGCGGATCCCGGTCAGCACCCGGCCGATCAGTCGCTGGCAGAGCTCGGGTGCCTCGATCTCGACGGTGGCGAGCTCGGGCGCCGGCGTGCCGGACTCCTCGAGCGAGGGCTCGGGGAGCTCGAGCGGCAGGCCGTAGCGGGCTGCCAGGTCCCTCGCCACGCCGACCATCGAGAGGCAGTCGGGACGGTTCGGCTCGACAGCGAGATCGAAGACGACGTCGAGGCCGAAGCCGAGGTGCTCGGACAGCGGCCGGCCGAGCTCGATGCTGCCGTCGTGGGCGCCGGGCCTCCCGAGGACGAGGATCCCGGCGTGGTCGTCGGAGAGCTCGAGCTCCCTTCCCGAGCAGAGCATCCCGTTCGAGACGACACCTCTCAGCGTCCGTCGCTCGATGCGGAAGTCGCCGGGCAGGGTGGACCCGACCGGAGCGAGGGCAACCACGTCGCCTTCGGAGAAGTTCCAGGCGCCGCAGACGACCTCGACCGTCTCACCCTCTCCCCGGTCGACGACGACGCGCCGGATCTTGTCGGCGCCCTTTATCGCCCCGATCTCGAGCACACGGGCGAGCACGACCTCGTCGAGGCCCTCGCCCACCCAGTCGGTTCCCTCGACGACGAGGCCGAGCGAGTCGAGCTCGGAGGCGAGCTCCACCACCGAAGCCCGGTCGCGTGCGTCGGCGGCGAGCGGCGTCAGCTCCGAAAGCCAGGAAAGTGGCGCTCTCATCGGTCAGTCGGTCCTTTCGGCGGCGGGGTGCGCTCAGAACTGGCGCAGGAAACGGACGTCGTT
>JAJZZB010000165.1 GCA_021797795.1 Actinomycetes bacterium
TCGAATCTGTTCGGGAACGAGCTCGCCGGTCGGCTGGCGATCGAGCTCGACGAGCTCATCGGCCGCGGGAGCCCGCTCGGCGGCGGCGTCTTTTTCGCCAACTCGGGTGCCGAGGCGAACGAGTGCGCCCTGAAGCTCGCCCGCAAGGCCGGCGGACGGGGCCGCCACCACGTGTTGTCCGCCTACGGCTCGTTCCACGGACGGACGCTCGCCACCTTGCACGCCACCGGCCAGCCGCACAAGCACGAGCCGTTCCAGCCCCTCCCCGAGGGGTTCGGCCACGTCGCCTTCGGCGACCTCGAGGCGCTGGCGGCCACCGCCGACCCGACGAGGGTGGCCGCCATCCTCCTCGAGCCCATCCAGGGCGAGGGTGGCGTGATCCCGGCGCCGCCGGGCTACCTCGAGGGGGTCCGGGCGCTGTGTGACGAGCGGGGCATCCTGCTCATCCTCGACGAGATCCAGACGGGGCTCGGCCGCACAGGGGACTGGTTCGTCTTCCAGGCCGCCGGCGTCCTGCCCGACATCGTGACGGTGGCGAAGTCCCTCGGCAACGGGATGCCGATCGGTGCCTGCTGGGCGAGAGCGGAGGTGGCCTCCCTGTTCGAGCCGGGCGATCACGGGAGCACCTTCGGCGGCCAACCGCTCGCCTGCTCGGCCGCCCTCGCCACCCTCGGCGAGCTCCGGCGGCTCGACGCCCCCGCCCTCGCGAGGAAGGCCGGCGGAGCCCTCGTGGAGGGGCTCGCAGGCATCGACGCCATCCGCGAGGTCCGGGGTCGGGGGTTGCTTCTCGGCGCCGTGCTCGACCCCGGGCGGGCCGGCGGACGCTCGGCGGCCGAGGTCGCGTCCGCTGCCCTTCGAGGCGGTCTCGTCCTGAACGCCCCTTCCGCCGACGTGCTCCGCCTGGCGCCGCCGCTCACGGTCTCCCTCGAGGAGATCGACCAGGCGGTCTCGATCCTGAGCGAGGTGCTCGCATGACCCGCCACCTGCTGTCGCTGGCCGACCTCGGTGCCGGCGAGATCGCCCGGGTGCTCGACCTGGCCGAGAGCCCGGCGCCGCCGGTCCTTGCAGGCTCGGGGGTGGCGCTCGTCTTCGAGCACCCGTCCGCCCGGACGAGGAACGCCGCCGAGCTCGCCGTCGTGCAGCTCGGAGGGCACCCGGTCTCGATCCGCGGCGAGGAGATCGGGATCGACCGCCGGGAGACGGCCGAGGACGTCGCGCGGACGCTCGCCTGCTACCACCGGATGATCGCGGCCCGCGTCGAGCGGCACGAGACCCTCGAGCGGATGGCGGCCGCCCTCGACGCCGCAGGGGTCAACGTCCCTGTGGTCAACCTGCTCTCCGACCGCGAGCACCCGACCCAGGCTCTCGCCGACCTGCTCACGATCCGCCAGCGCCTCGGCTCCCCGGCCGGGCGCGTGCTCGCCTACGTCGGGGACGCGAACAACGTCTGCCGCTCGCTGCTGGCGGCCGGGGCGCTCACCGGGATGGCCGTCCACCTCGCCTGCCCGCCCGGATACGGCCCGAGCGACGGCGACCTCGAGTGGGGACGGGGCCTCGGCGGCACGATCGAGGTCTTCGAGCGACCGGAGGAGGCGGTTGCGGCGGCCGATGCCGTCTACACCGACGTCTGGGTCTCGATGGGCCAGGACGCCGAGGCGGAGGAGCGCTACCGGGCCTTCGAGGGCTACAGCCTCGACGACCGGCTGCTCGCGGCGGCGCCGCCGGACGCACTCGTCATGCACTGCCTCCCCGCCCACCGGGGGGAGGAGATCTCGGCCTCCGTCCTCGAGGGTCACGCCAGCGCCGTCTGGCAGCAGGCGGCCAACCGTATGCACGCCGCCAGGGGGCTGTTCCGCTTCCTGCACGCCTCGTCGGCGGAGGAGGACCTGTGACCGACGCCTCGACCGGACGGATCTCCAAGGCGCGGCGCCAGCACCTCGTCGGCCGGCTGCTCGGCGAGCACGAGGTGACGAGCCAGGAGCAGCTCGTCGAGCTGCTGGCGGACGAGGGCATCTCCGCCACCCAGGCGACGGTCTCTCGCGACCTCGAGGAGATCGGAGCCGTCAAGGTGCGCGTCCCCGGGGTCGACCGGCTGGTCTACGCCGTGGCCGAGCTTCCCCGGGACCAGGTGGTGCCGGCGGACCACCTCCGAAGGGTGCTCGGAGAGTGGGTCGTGGATGTCAGCTCCTCGCTCAACCTCGTGGTCCTGAGGACACCTCCCGGCTCGGCCCACGTCGTGGCCTCGGCTCTCGACCGGTCCGGTCTCGAGGGCGCCCTCGGGACGGTGGCCGGCGACGACACCGTCATCGTCATCGCGGCGGAGCCGACCGGGGGAGCCGACCTCGCCGCCCACCTGGCCGAGATGGCCGGGCAGTAGACGAGGGCGGCCTCAGGCGATGAAGTGCAGTGGATACGCTCGGCCGCGGGCCGAAGGAGCGGCGCGAGACGCCGGGAAGGTAGAAGCGACATGGCTGGACGGGTAGTGCTGGCGTACTCGGGCGGACTCGACACCTCTGTGGCGGTCCACTGGATGACGGCCGAGCTCGGCGTCGAGGTGATCGCCGTCGCGGTGGACGTCGGCCAGGAGGCGGACTTCGAGGCGATCCGCCTGCGGGCCCTGGCGGCGGGTGCAGTCGAGGCGGTCGTGGTCGACGCGAAGGACGAGTTCGCGGCGGACTTCATCGCCCCCTCGCTCGCCGCCAACGCCCTCTACGAGGGCCGTTACCCGCTCGTCTCGGCGCTGTCGCGCCCGGTGATCGTGCGCCACCTCGTCGCCGAGGCGCGTCGCCACGGCGCCGGGGCGGTCGCCCACGGGTGCACGGGCAAGGGGAACGACCAGGTCCGCTTCGAGGTAGGGACGAGGGCGCTCGCGCCCGACCTCGACATCCTCGCCCCGGTCCGCGTCTGGGGCATGACGCGAGAGGAGACCATCTCCTACGCCGAGAAGCACGACCTTCCGATCACGATCTCTCGCGAGCGGATCTACTCGATCGACGAGAACCTCTGGGGCAAGGCGATCGAGTGCGGGGTCCTCGAGGACCCCTGGGCGGCGCCCCCGGAGGACGTCTTCTCCCTCACCGTCCCGACGGCCACCGAGCCGGTCGAGCTCGTCGTCGGCTTCGAGGCGGGGGTGCCGGTGTCACTCGACGGCACGCCGCTCCGGCTCGTCGACCTCATCGCCAAGGTGGGAGCCGTCACCGGGTCCACCGGGTTCGGACGCGTGGACATGGTCGAGGGCCGCCGCGTGGGCATCAAGAGCCGGGAGGTCTACGAGTGCCCAGCCTCCCTCGCCCTCATCGCCGCCCACCAGGACCTCGAGGGGCTGACCCTGGAGCGCGACGTGGCCCACGAGAAGCTGCGGCTCGAGCCGCGCTTCGCCGAGCTCGCCTACGACGGCATGTGGTTCTCGCCGCTGCGGGAGGCGATCTCCGCCTTCGTCACATCGACCCAGCAGCACGTGACCGGCGAGGTCCGGCTGCGCGTTGGTCCTGGGGGGGGCCTCGACGTCGTCGGACGGCGCAGCCCGGTCGGGCTCTACGACCACGGGCTCGCCACCTATGACGCAGCCGACTCCTTCCGCCACGAGGACGCCGAGGGCTTCGTCAGGATCTTCGGGCTCGGCGTGAAGACCTGGGCCGCCGGTCAGCGGCGCGGTCTGACGGGCGAGAGCCCGTGACGCTCTGGGCGAACCGGATGTCCTCCCCACCGGCCGAGGACATGATGGCATTCACCGTCAGCCTGACCTTCGACAAGCGGCTGGCGGCGAGCGACATCGAGGCCTCCATCGCCCACGTCCACGGGCTCGGGAGAGGCGGCATCCTCGACGACGACGAGGTCGACCAGCTGGTCGAGGCGCTGCATCGCGCCGGGGACGAGCTTGCGGCCGGGGTGTTCGAGTTCGCCCCCGGCGACGAGGACATCCACACCGCCATCGAGCGCCGTGTCCGCGAGCTCTCCGGCGACGTCGGCGCCAAGCTCCACACCGGGAGGAGCCGGAACGACCAGGTGGCGATCGCGCTCCGGCTCTTCACCCGCGAGCACCTGGCGCTCGTCGCCGGGCTGGTCATCGAGCTCCAGAAGACGCTCCACCGCAGGGCCGGCGAGGTCGGGCAGTCCTACCTGCCCGGCTACACCCACCTCCAGCGTGCCCAGCCGGTGCTCCTCGCACACCAGCTCCTCGCTCACGGGTGGGCGCTCTCGCGCGACGTCGACCGGATCTTCTCGACCCTCGACCGGCTCAACGTCTCACCGCTCGGCGCGGGTGCCCTCGGTGGCAGCTCCCTCCCGCTCGTGCCCGACGACGTGGCCGCCGAGCTCGCCATGAGAGCGCGCTTTGAGAACTCGCTCGACGCCGTCTCGGACCGCGACTTCGTCGCCGAGGCCCTCTTCGACGTGGCCCTGCTCGGTGTGCACCTCTCCCGGATCGGCGAGGAGATCGTGCTCTACTCGACCGAGGAGTTCGGCTTCGTCCACCTGGACGACGCCTGGTCGACGGGAAGCTCCATGCTGCCGCAGAAGAAGAATCCCGATGTCGCCGAGCTGGCCCGTGGCAAGGCGGGCCGGTTCATCGGCAACCTTGTGGGCCTGCTCACGACCCTGAAGGGTCTACCGCTGGCGTACAACCGCGACCTCCAGGAGGACAAGGAGCCCCTCTTCGACTCCCTCGACCAGGTGGCGCTGGCCCTCGTCGCCGTGGAGGGACTGCTCGCGAGCTGTGTCTTCGACACCGACCGGATGCAGAAGGCAGCGGACGCGCCCGGCCTCGTCGCCGTCGACCTCGCCGAGTGGCTCGTCGCCCAGGGCGTGCCCTTCCGGGACGCCCACGGGATCGTCGGCGGCATCGTCCGCGAGTCCGTCGAGCGGCACGTGCCGATGACCGAGCTGCTCGAGGCCCATCCGGCCTTCGGGGAGGAGGCCCTTGCGCTGCTCGAGCCGGGCAGCGCGCTGCGCCGCCGGCGCACTGCCGGGGGCGCCGGGCCGGAGGCGGTCGCCCTCCAGCTCGGACGCTTCGCCGCCCGGATTGCAGAGGATGTCGAGCGGCTCGTCGCCTGGAGGCCCTGAGGCCGGCGGTGGACCTCCGCCTCCTCGGCGCACGCGCCCGGAACGAGCTCGTCGGCGGTCCCCTCGAGGTGGCGCCCCGCCTCCTCGGCAAGGTGCTCGTCGCCTACGACCAGCAGGTCGAGGCCGACGGGTGGGTCGGCGCCGCAGCCGGCCGCATCGTCGAGGTGGAGGCCTATCTCGGCGCCGAGGACCCCGCCTCGCATGCCTTCCGCGGCCCGACGGCTCGCAACCGGACGATGTTCGGGTCGCCGGGCCTGCTCTATGTGTACTTCAGCTACGGCATGCACTACTGCTGCAACGTCGTCTGCCAGCCTCCTGGAACCGCCGGAGCGGTCCTGATCAGGGCGCTCGAGCCCCTAGCCGGCCTGGAGATGATGCGGGCCCGGCGGAGCGTGCGGCGGGTGGGGAGCGCGCCCCTGCGGGACACCGAGCTGTGCTCGGGACCCGGCAAGCTCTGCCAGGCACTCGGCATCGGCCCGTCGGACGACGGGGCCGACCTGCTCGCGCCCACAAGCCGGATCCGGCTCGGGGAGGCGCGGGGGACACCCCAGGACGTCCGGCGCGGGCCGCGGATCGGGATCTCGCAGTCCCACACCACCGCCGGAGAGCACTGGCGCTGGTGGGAGGCGGGCAACGAGCACGTCTCGGTCCGCCCGCGTCGGTGACCTCTCCAGGCCGGTAGCATGAGAGTTCCGCGGCGGGCGACCGCCGCCATAGCCGAAGCCCGGCCCGGAGGGCTGTTTGACAGCCCGACGGGCTGTGCTAAGGTACAGAGCCGCTTGGGACGGGGTAACCGCTCCCGAACGGTGGCCCGAACTGGACTGAGTCCAGGGAATCTGGGTCCAGACGCAGGCGTTGGCCTTAAGGCAACGCAATCTGCGGAGCGCGGTGGCACCTCCTTCCGTGAGGAAGTGTGTCCCGTCGTCGCTCCTTGACAACGGAGAAGGAACAGCTAAAAGCCAGTGCGGGCGACCGACGGTGCAATCAGCACACTCGGTCGTTTTAGTCAATGCACTTGGAAAACGGACAACATTCCGTTTCTGGTGCCAGTTGGTCATCGAGGGTCCGTACCGAGATGACCGGCTCTTCTGATCGAAGGCCCGGTTCGCCGCGTCGAGATCTCGATGGAGAGTTTGATCCTGGCTCAGGACGAACGCTGGCGGCGTGCCTAACACATGCAAGTCGAACGAGGTTCAACTGGTGGCAACACCAGGGAAGACCTAGTGGCGAACGGGTGCGGAACACGTGAGCAACCTGCCCCGAAGACCGGGATAACAGCGGGAAACCGCTGCTAATACCGGATATCCCCACGAGCTCGCATGGGCTTGTGAGGAAAGGATTCCGCTTT
>JAJZZB010000166.1 GCA_021797795.1 Actinomycetes bacterium
GCTCGCCGGCGTGGCGCCCGTCGTGCTCCTCGTCGAGGATGCCCAGCACGCCGACTCGGGCCTTCTCGACTTCCTCGACCACCTGGTCGACTGGATCCGACAGCTGCCGATCCTCGTCGTCGTGCTTACCCGACCGGAGCTCGCCGACGCCTACCCCGGCTTCGGCGTCGGCAGGAACCGGTCCGTGCTCTCGCTCGACCCGTTGGACGCGCCCTCGATGGACCGCCTGGTGGAGGAGCTTCTGCCCGGGCTGCCGCCGCCCTCGCGAGCCCAGATCACCGCCCGGGCGGAGGGCGTCCCTCTCTTCGCCGTCGAGACGGTGCGCTCCCTGCTCGACTCGGGGGTGCTCACGAGCGAGGGGGAGGGAACCTACCGTCTCGCCGGCGAGCTCGGCTCGTTCCAGGTTCCCGACACCCTGCAGGCCCTGCTGGCGGCCCGGCTCGACTCGCTCGGCCCGGGCGAGCGGGAGTTCGTCGGGATGGCGGCCGTCCTCGGCTCGAGCTTCCCTGCCGAGGCGCTCGTCTCGATCTCCGGCCGTGGCCCCGAGGAGGTGCGGGCCGCTCTCGGCGAGCTGGTGCGGCGCGACGTCCTCGAGGTGACGGCCGATCCGCTCTCGCCCCAGCAGGGCGACTACCGCTTCGCCCAGGAGCTGCTGCGCCAGGTCGCCTACGAGACGCTCTCCCGCCGGGAGCGCAAGCAGCGGCACCTGGCCGTGGCCGCCCACCTGCGCGCCGCTTTCTCCGACGACGGCGAGGAGGTCGTCGAGGTCGTCGCCCGGCACTACCTCGACGCCCTCGACGCCGCCGGCGCGGACGAGGACGCCCCCGAGCTGCGGGCACAGGCCCTCGTCATGCTCGAGCGCGCCGGGCGGCGGGCCGAGGCGACCGGCGCCCCTGCCCGGGCGGCGGTCAGCTACGCGGCGGCGGCGAAGCTGGAGGACGAGGACGGCGTCAGTGGCGATGTCGCTCGAGCGGCCGCCCTCTTGGAGCAGGCGGCCTCAGCCGCGACCCTCGCCGGCCGACTCGACGTCGCCCTCGAGCACGCAGCGGCGGCCTACGACCGCTACCTGCGGGCGGGAGACGAGCGCAGTGCGGCGCGGGCCAGGGTGCTCACCGGTGTGACGCTCGCCAGAGCCGATCGCGACGGCGAGGCACGGGCCGAGCTGCAGGAGGCGCTCAGCGTCCTTCAGAACGAGCCGGACGCGGCGACGGTCGACGCGCTGGCCGGACTCGCCAACGTCGAGGTGTTCTCGGGGAACCTCGAGGAGGCGGACCGGCTCAGCCGGCGCGCGCTGTCGCTCGGCCAGGCTCTCGTAATTGGCGACGGGCAGATCGCGAGGTTGCTCATACTGCGCGGGGTCTTCCACGGGATGCGGGCCGAGACGGCAGAGGCGACCGCCTACCTGCGTGAGGCCGCCCAGCTCGCCGAGCGCGCCGGCGACACCTCCGAGCTCAGCCGCGCCCTGCTCAACCTCTCCGACCTGCAGGCGGGCTTCAGCCCTCGAAGTTCGGCGGAGGTCGCCCGGGTGGCGCTCGAGCACGCCCGTCGTGTCGGCGCTGCTGACCCGATGGCCTACGCGATGGTGAACCTCAGCGTCGCCTTCCTCGAGCTCGGCCAGTGGGACGAGGCCGTCGATCTCTTGCGACACGGTGTCGAGAGCGACGGTTTCGGCGAGCCGGTGGCCGGGATGCTCGTGCACGCCTCCGCCCTGCGGGGGGATCTCACGGGGGCGAACGCCTATCTGGCCGAACCGTCCGCCGGGCTCGAGAACCTCCAGACCCGGGCGACGGCGGATCTCGTCGCCGGTTCCGTCATGGCCGCTTCTGATCCCGAGCGTGGCTTGGCGCACGCCCGCAAGGTGCTCGAGGCGTCCGGCCGGATCGGCGTCCGACACGACACCGTCCGCTGGGCCTGGCCGCTCGCCGCCAGGCTGGCGGCGGACCTCGGCCACGTCGAGGTCCTCGACGAGCTGATCGCCTTCATCGACGCCCAGCAGCCGGGCCACCTGCCGCCGCAGCTGCGGGCGGAGCGGGAGCTCGCCGACGCCCGCAGGGCCGACCTCGAGGGCGAGGCCGGCGCCGCTGGCGCCTACGGAGACGCCGTCGCCGCCCTACGAAGGCTGGAGAGCCCCTACCGGCTGGCGAACGGCCTGCTCGACTGGGCCGACTTCCTGCAGCGCGGCGGCGAGGCGGGCGAGGCGGACCCGATGATCGAGGAGGCCAGGGCACTCGCTGCTGGCCTCGGCTGCCGTCCCCTCGTCGAGCGGGCGCAGACGCTGGCGAGCAGGGTCGCCGCCTCGCACTAGGTCCCACCGGCCCGGCGTCGACGCCACGTGCCGAGGATCGCAGCCGGTGGCCAGTGACCTTTGCCCCTACTGGTCGCCGGTCCGGATCCGTATCGTCGGCGTCGGGTCACCGACAAGGAGGTGGATGATGGGCTGCTGGTGCGGGCACGGGCAGTGGCATCGATGGGGGCATTGGCACGGGCACCCGGGCTACGGCTACGGCGCGGGCTACGGATACGGCCCCGGGTACGGTCCCGGCTACCTGCGCGGGCCGGGACCGAGGCGGCTCAGGATAGAGGACCTCGAGGCTCACCTGAAGGACCTCGAGGCGGAGATCGCCGAAGTCAAGGAAGAGATCGCACACCTTCGCGAGCACGCCCCAGCGGAGTGAGCCGAACGGCTGAGGCGGCGGCCGCGCTGGCAGCCCGACACGCGCTCGTCTTCCTCGCCATGACCCGTCGGCGCCGGTCCGACTTGCCGACGGGCTGCGCCGGCGGGCCCACGCCGGCCCTTTGCTGCACGCCGGGGCATCTCGTGAGAAGCGCCCGGGATCGCGGGTCCGAGCCCACCTGACGAACCCCTCTCTGGCACCACATTCGCCCCGGGGAGGCGGCGATCGCCAACTGCGGACCGGGCCTCGAGGCTCACGCCCTCCGGGCCGCGAAGCTGGACGGCGGCACCGTCCGGGCGGAACTCTTCCAGGTGCGGCGCCGCGGGGAGCGGCCGTCGCCGCCTGTTCTCGTGCCGGACCCGGCGCTCTCGCCGGCGCCGCCCCGAGGAGCGGCGGGCGCGCCACGAGCCGCGGGTAGGGGCGCTCGGGGGGCCTGTCCGCTGCTCCGTCGCAAGCATCCGGCCAGCCCGCGGAGCTCTTGGCGGTGCGGCGCGCTCAGGACCGTCCCGCCAGGAACGCCGCCTCGTCGCTGAGCGCGATGACGAGCTCGCCTGCCGGCGTCGGGTGGAACGGCGCCGCCTCCCCGAGCCCCTGCACGTAGGGCACGGAGGTGCACAGGCCGTGGCCCGAGAAGTCCGGCTGGACGGACTTGAAGCCGGTCGCCTGGGCGCCCTTCGCGATGACGGCGTTGAGGGCGTCCAACTGCTGGACGAGGACCCGCTGCTTCGCGGGGGTGAGGCCCACGTGATCGAGGCAGGAGAGCGACGGGTCGAAGGGGTCGTAGTACTGGTTCACGATCACCTGCGGATGCCCGGGGAAGGCTGCGAGCTGCCCGAGCAGCTGGTAGTAGTCCTTCGTGAAGCGATAGAGCTTGCG
The DNA here is from genome assembly GCA_021797795.1 of Actinomycetes bacterium. GTDB lineage: Bacteria > Actinomycetota > Acidimicrobiia > Acidimicrobiales > Bog-793 > JAKACF01. Next base: position 3,552 of record JAJZZB010000166.1, read on the forward strand.
TTGGAAGTAGGCGGTCGAGGCGGAGTTGTCGCAGCTCGGGGAGACCACGCACAGCCGGATGATGGTGTCCCATCCGACGTCGTCGGCGCCGACGCTGACGAAGATGGCCTTCACGCCCCTCGCACGCCTCGCCACGGCCAGCTGTGGTGGGACGACGTGGGTGCCGACGACCTGCGGTCCGAGGATCCCGTCGGGGATCGTTGCGCCGCTGCACGCCAGGTTCCTCACCTTCCATCCGTTCACGCTGGCGAGGTCGACGGCGTAGGCGTCGGAGCTGCGAAAGCATGCCCTGTCGATGGCGCTCGGGTGGGTGACGAGGGGGTTGCCGAGACCGGACGCGGTCGAGTCGCCGAGCACCACCCCCTGAACGCCCCTGATCGGAGGTCCGCTCGCCGGCGCGATGAGAGGTTGCGGGCTCTGCCCGACGAGCTGGCTGAGCGAGCGCACCTTGGAGAGCACACGAGGAGCGCTGTAGGCGGTCTCCATGACGAAGCCGAGGTCGATCCCCTCGGCGACGACGACGACGAGGAGCATCGTCAGGAGGCTGCGACGCCACGAGCGCCGGCGGAGGCCCACGTAGGCGAGCGCGAGAAGGGCGGCGCCGATGGCGACGAATGTCGCCTGCCAGATGAAGTACCTGGTCCAGCCGCCCGCGAGTCGCCGGCCGAGGGTCGCCGTTGCCGACGTGCCCTCGGCGGCCGTGACAAAGCTCGCCACCTGGCGATTGATCGTGATCTTGGTGAGGTCGAGCTCGGGGCGGACGGGTCCGGCAAAGCGCGCCTGTGTCGGGATCGACTGGCCGAACAGATCGAGCACCCCAGGCCCCGAGAGGGTCAAGGTCGGGCTCGCCGCCCCGACCTCGACCTGCTGGCCGAGGGTCGACACCGACTGGGTGGGGGTCACCCGGAGGGAGAAGGCGATCGCCGCCGCCGTGGCCGCCAGCAGCCCGACCACGACGGCCAGGGCTCGCAGGAGATGCTGAAGGGTGCCGGTCCGCTGCAAGGTCACACGTCAGGCTAAACGGCCTCCTCCGGGTGGCTGGCGGTCGGGTTCCGGCTGGCCATGGAGGACGGTGCGGCGAGCGGGAGCCAGGTGACCGTGACGGGCTGGCCGAGTGGCCCAGTGAGCAGCTGAGCTTCACGACTCACGAGGTCGTTCTCGCCGTCGGTGAGGTGCCGCCAGGGAGCGATCGTCACGCTCGCTCCTCGACGGCTCCATGCACCGACGACTGCACCGTGCAGCAGCACGCGGCCGACGAGCGCGTTGACGGCCCGCGTGGGCAGGTCCGACCGACGCTGGGCGTCGGCGAGGCCGGACGGCGCTGCCGTCGGCGGCAGCCCGGCGTGGGCGTAGAGATAGGGGTCGCCCGGCGCCAGCAGCCTGGCGCCAGACAACCGCTCGGAGGAGAGGAGCAGGTCCAGCGAGGATGCGAGCACGGCCCCCTTGCCGGACGGACCGGCGATCACCGCGATCTCCGGCTCCAGCGCTCTCCACGTCTGAGCGGCGTCGGCTTGGCTGATGCCGGACCAGCGGGAGAACTGGCGGACCGATGCCGGCCCCAGCCACGAGAGGAAGCGCCGCGCGAGCTCCCGTCGAGCTTCTTCCTCGTCCATCTCGGGCGGTGAGGTGGGGATCACCCTGATCCTGCTCGCATCCCAGCGGAGTGCGACCTTCCCGGTCGCGCTCGTGAGCCGCACGTCCAGTCTGCCGGAGAGCTCCGGCGCTGCTGCGGCAAGCTCCCGATAGGACATGGCATTGCCACCGCAGGCGGACACCACCTGGTCTGCCAGATGCTGCAGCGCTGCGGCGGCGTTCGGGTCGCGCGGGAGCGCACCGAGAGTGAAGACTGCGAGATCTGCCCGGGGAACCAGGTAGGCGGCCTTCCGGAGCCAGAGCTGGACGAAAGACGGGTCTTCCCACGCTCGCGGCGTGATCGAGTGGACCCTGGCGTGGAGCGCGAGCAGCGCCGAGCGGGGAGCGCTGTCCTGGAGGCCGCCCCAGGCGGCCCTCGCGCGGGCGCGCGGGTCCAGCCGGTCGTGCAGCCCGGTGCTGAGCGCGCGGAAGGAGGCCACCTCATCGATCCCGACCGACAGCACCGCACCAGTCTTGCCCGCCATCTCTGACCGAGGAGGGGTTCTGGAGTCGGCTCCGCCAAGGCCGCGGCGCTCCGTCAGCGAGAGAACCCTTGCCGCCACGGCGTAGCGCTGCTGTGATGTGAGAGACGACGAGGTCGGCGTTCTCTCGGGATGCCCGGACCGCGACGAGCTCAGCCAACGGGCGGGCTCCTCAGCCAGCTCGCCGACCGCCATGGAGGTGGCAGATGCCCTACGAGAAGGGACCATCCCTCGAGGGTGCACGGCTCGAAGACCTCGACCTCTCGCATGCCCGTCTGCACGCTGCGAACTTCGAGGGCGCCAAGATCACGGACGCGTGGCTCTGCAACGCCGACATCTCGGGCGATCTCGAGGGCCTCCTCCTGAACGGGGTCGAAGTGGCTCCCTTGGTGGCCGCCGAGCTGGAGCGCCGGTTTCCCGAGCGCGTCAAGCTGCGAGCAACTGACCCGAGGGGCCTGACCGAGGCATGGGCCATGGTCGAGGAGCTGTGGCAGGCGACCGTCGCTCGGGCACAGGATCTGCCGGAGCCGCTGCTGGACGAGCGGGTCGACGACGAGTGGAGCTTCGTGGAGACACTCCGCCATCTGGTCCTGGCTACGGACTGCTGGCTGCGCCGCATGGTGATGGGCATGGATCGCCCGTACCATCCTTGGGGGCTCGCAGGGTCGTGGCTCGCCGATCCGGCCGCCTGGGGAATCGACCCCGACGC
>JAJZZB010000167.1 GCA_021797795.1 Actinomycetes bacterium
TACGCCCCTTGACTCTTCCACCACCGGATGGACGCCACCCACACCGGACCACGACCCCGTGACCGACCTCGGGCCCGGGACGGTCTTCGTTCCGGGGAAGCCGCTTACTGACATCTGGGCAGCGCCCGGATTGCAGTGGCAGAGCACGCTCCGCTCACTGATCGGCAGTCCGCTCCGAAGGCCCTACTTGCGCTTCGTTCGGAACGACAAGAACCATTTCGACGTCGACAACCTCGCGTATCCGGTATTGGCCGTTGCCGGATGTGCAGCCTGCGAATCCGTCTGGGTATCTGTTGAGCGCGGCGGCCCCGAGGGAGTCTGGATCGACGAGCAGCCACCACCTCCCCCACCCGCTCATGGGATGTCAGTCCGAATCGAAAACCCGAACACGTCGTCGCTACCGGGTCGAGAACCGCCGCCAGAGATTGCAAAGGCGAGTGTCGTTGCACCGGGAATGCTCCTGGGCCTTTCCGTCGAGTTCGACTCCGACGAGGCTCAGGTAGGTGAGCTCAGCTTTGAGGGACCGACGAAAAGCCTGATCGACGATCTCGGGCCCCTGCTTGGGTTCCGCCCGTACATGGGCAAGTCCGTCTCCGACGACGAGAGGGTGAAGGAGCTGAGGATCACCCGAGGCCACTTCCCGGGTCGGACAGGGGTCCGCATCGTGATTTGGCCGCTCGACGCCGCCCAGCACCAAACGACTTGATCGACGGTCCGCGGGGTGGACGCGGGATGATTCGCCGATTTTCGCCCCGTCCCGCCCCATATGCGCCTTGAGCAGGACTTTTCCAGTGGGGCTAGCTGGAATCGAACCAGCGACCTCAGCATTATCAGTGCTGCGCTCTAACCGACTGAGCTATAGCCCCGAGGTGAGGGATCAGGCTACACCAGTGCCGGCGGCGGCTGGCCGGGGATACACGCCCGGAGGAGCTCAGTCGCCGGTCGCCGAGACGGGCGCCACAGCAGCGACAGTGTGGCCCTCGTCCAGATTCATGACCCGCACGCCGGTGGCGTCTCGCCCTTGAGCTGCGATCTCCCGCACCGCCGTCCGGATGACGACCCCGGCGGACGAGACGATCAAGATCTCGTCGTCGAGCGCCGCCATGATGGCGGCTACCACGCGTCCTCGGCGCTGGGTCAGTTTGATCGCCCGTACCCCCTGCCCGCCACGGGCTTGAGCGTGGAAGTGGTCGAGCTTCGTCCGCTTTCCGTATCCGGCGTCGGTGACGATGAGCAGGTCGACACCCTCCCGGGCGACGTCGCAGGAGACGAGCTCGTCGCCCTGCTTGAGCCGCATCCCGCGGACGCCGGCGGCGCTCCGCCCCATCGCACGGACCTCGGACTCCGAGAAGCGGATCCCCATGCCCTGCCGGCTGATGAGGAGCAGCTCGTCATCCCCTCCGGTGCGGATGACCCGGACTAGCTCGTCGCCCTGGTTGAGGTTGATGGCGATGAAACCCTCGCGTCTCGACTTGTCGTACTCGCTGAGGGCTGTCTTCTTCACCTGCCCGGCCTTGGTCGCGAACAGGAGGTACTCCTCCTCGGCGAACTGCCCGGCCTCGATGATCGCCTGGACGGTCTCGCTGGGCTCGAGGGGGAGGAGGTTGACGGCGGGCGTCCCTCGGGCATTCCGCTCCTTTATCGGGATCTCGTGCGCCCGCAGGCGGTACACCTTGCCCCGGTTCGAGAAGAACAGCAGGTGGGCGTGTGCGGTCGTGTGGACGATCTGGTGGACGAGGTCTTCTTCCTTGAGCTTTGCGCCCTGCACACCTCGGCCTCCCCGGCCCTGGGTACGAAAGGCGGCGGCGGAGACCGCCTTCAGGTACCCGGCCCGGGTGATGGTGATGACCATCTCCTCGTCCTCGATGAGGTCCTCGATGTTGAGGTCACCGGGATCGTGGATGAGCTGGGTCCGTCGCTCATTGGCGAACTTCTCCCTCACCTCCGACAGCTCGGAGGCGATCACGGCCCGCAGGCGGGCGGGGTCGCCGAGGATAGCCTCGAGCTCGGCGATGATCCGGTGCAGTTCCTCGATCTCGGCCTCGAGCTCGGAGCGGCCGAGCCGCGTGAGACGGCCGAGCGTCATATCGAGGATGTGGGTCGCCTGCTCCTCGGAGAACGAGAAGGGCTCTCCCATGAGGGCCGCGCGCGCGGCAGGCCGGTCATCCGAGGCACGGATGGTGGCGATGACCGCGTCCAGCATGTCGATCGCACGGAGCAGTCCCTCGACGATGTGGGCTCGCGCCCGTGCTCGCCGGAGGCGGTACTCCGAACGCCGGGTGACCACCTCGACCTGGTGATCGACATAGGCCCTGATGGCCTGGGCGAGGTTGAGCAGACGTGGAACACCGTCGACGAGCGCCAGCATGTGGACACCGAAGCTCGTCTGCATCGGCGTGAACTTGTAGAGATTGTTGAGGACGACGTTTGCATTTGCGTCGCGCTTCAAGGTGATGACGAGCTTGGTCTCGTCCCCAGCCGAGAGGTTGTCGGCGTTGTCGATTCCCGACAGGTCACCCGAGTCGAGCGCATCGGCGATCTTGGTGAGAATGCCCTCGACAGAGGTCTGGTAGGGGATCTCGGTGACGACGATCTGGTTCCTGCCGCCGCGTGCCTCCTGGATCTCGGCGACGGCCCGCATCTTCACCGAGCCACGGCCCGTGCGATAGGCGTCGAGGATCCCGGCACGGCCGAGGATGAGTCCGCCTGTCGGGAAGTCGGGTGCCTTGACGAACTGCATGAGCTCGTCCGGCGTCGCCTCCGGGTGCTCGAGGAAGTAGACGGTGGCGTCGATGACCTCGCCGAGGTTGTGAGGCGGGATGTTCGTGGCCATCCCGACGGCGATCCCCTGAGAGCCGTTGACGAGGAGGTTCGGGAAGCGAGCGGGCAGCACGCTCGGCTGCTCGTCCCGGCCGTCATAGTTGGGAACCATGTCGACGGTCTCTTCGTCGATGCCGTCGAGGAGGACCATCGCCAGCGGGGCGAGGCGGCACTCGGTGTAGCGGGCGGCGGCCGGGCCCATGTTGGGCCCCGGGGCACCGAAGTCGCCATGGCCGTCGATGAGCGGGTGGCGCAACGAGAACGACTGCACCATGCGGGCGAGGGCGTCGTAGATGGCGGCATCGCCGTGAGGGTGGAACCGGCCCATGACGTCGCCGACGACCCGGGCGCACTTCACGAAGGGGCGGTCGGGCCTCAGCCCCTCGGTCCCCATCGCGTAGAGGATGCGGCGGTGGACCGGCTTCAGGCCGTCCCGGGCGTCGGGAAGCGCCCGCTGGACGATGACAGACATGGAGTACTCGAGGAACGAGCGCTCCATCTCCTCCTGGATCTCGATCGGAAGAACGGCGACGGTGCCGTTGCCGCCGTCCTCGGCGCCCGAACCGGCGCCGTTGCTCCCACTGATGTCCGACATGACCTGTCCTCTCCCGGTCCTCAGATGTCGAGGAAGCGGACGTCCTTGGCGTTGGTCTGGATGAAGTGGCGCCGCACCTCGACGTCATCGCCCATCAAGATGGAGCAGATGTTGTCGGCGACGCTCGCCTCTTCCATCGTGACCTGCAGGAGCGAGCGCTTGTCCGGGTCGATCGTCGTCTCCTTCAACTCGGACCAGTCCATCTCTCCGAGGCCCTTCAGCCGGTTGAAGTCCTTGTTGTAGTTCGGGTGCTCCTCGAGAAAGCGAGCCCTTGCGGAGTCGTCTTTCAGGTAGACCTTCGCCGTCCCCACCTCGGCCGAGTACAGCGGCGGTTGTGCGACGTAGACGTGGCCCGCCTCGACGAACGGCTTCATCTGCCGGAGGAAGAACGTGAGCAACAGCGTCCGGATGTGCGAACCGTCCACGTCGGCGTCCGCCAGGATGATCACCTTGCCGTAGCGGATCTTCGTGAGGTCGAAGTCGTCGGCGAGGCCGGCGCCGATCGCCATGATGAGCGCCTGGATCTCGGCGTTCTTCAGCATCTTGTCGACACGGGCCTTCTCGACGTTCAGGATCTTTCCGCGGATCGGGAGGACCGCCTGGGTGCGGGGGTCACGCGCCTTCACGGCTGAGCCGGCAGCCGAGTTGCCCTCGACGATAAAGAGCTCGCACTCGTGCGCGTTACGCGAGGAGCAGTCGTACAGCTTGCCCGGCAGCCCTGCCCCGTCAAGGGCGCTCTTTCGCCGGGTGAGGTCCTTGGCCTGTTTGGCCGCCAACCGGGCGCGCTGGGCGTCGAGGCCCTTCTTCACGATCTGGGCGCCCTCTTTCGGGTTCTCCTCCAGCCACTCGGCGAGTTTCTCGTTCGTCGCCCGGGCGACGAGCGAGCGCATGGCGGTGTTGCCGAGCTTGGCCTTCGTCTGACCCTCGAACTGCGGCTCGGTGAGCAGGACCGACACGATGGCCGTGAGACCCTCGCGGACGTCCTCCCCCGCCAGCCCCTCGGCGCCCTCCTTCACGAGATTGCGAGACCTGGCGAACTTGTTGATGACACTGGTCAGCGCCTGACGAAAGCCATCCTCGTGCATCCCGCCCTCAATGGTGGCGATGCCGTTCGCGAACGAGTGGATCGACTCGTAGTAGCCGGTGTTCCACTGGAGGGCGACCTCCACCTCCTGGGTGTCATCGGACACCGAGTAGGAAGCGACCCGCTTGAACAGCGCCTCCTTCGTGGCGTTGAGGTGCCGGACGTAGTCGGCGATTCCCCCGGCGTACTTGAACACCTGTGGCTCGGGATCGTGGCCGGGTCGCTCGTCTTTGAAGCGGATCTCCAGGTTGCGGTTGAGGAAGGCGTACACCTGGAGGCGCTCGGTGATCGTCTGAGCACGGAAGTCCGTCTCTTCGAAGACGGAGCCGTCTGGCCAAAAGGAGACCGACGTACCGGTACGGCCTCGCGGCGCATCGCCGACGACCTCCAGCGTCCCGACCGGACGGCCACCGTCGCGGAACTCCATCCGGTGGCGCTTACCGCCACGGTCCACTTCGAGGAGGACCCGCGTGGAGAGGGCGTTCACGACAGATGCTCCGACGCCGTGCAGCCCGCCGGAGACCTTGTAACCGCCGCCGCCGAACTTGCCGCCGGCATGGAGCACGGTGTACACGACCTCGGCGGCCGACTTGCCTTTGTACTGCGGGTGCTCGTCGATGGGGATCCCTCGGCCGTTGTCGATCACGCGGCAGCCTCCGTCGGCGAGCAGCGTCACGTCGATCCGGGTGCAGTAGCCCGCCATCGCCTCGTCGACGCCGTTGTCGACGATCTCCCAGACGAGGTGGTGCAGCCCACTCGGCCCCGTCGACCCGATGTACATGCCCGGACGCTTCCGAACGGGCTCGAGACCTTCGAGGACTGTGATGTCATTGGCGGTGTACCGCGACGCGGTCGCCGTTCGATCCTTGGTCTCGGCGTTCATTACCACGGGCGCGACCTTCCAAAGGTGGTTGTTCTCATGGGCCAGCGCCGTCGATGGCTACCAGCGAGGATGACCTCACACGGGGCCCAGCAATGCCACGATTCTACCGTGAACTGCCGCCCCGACCGAACATTTCTGGCCGCTTCTTCCGGCTGCTCACCGTCCTGACCTGGGTCGGACGCGGACGCTCAGACGGTCGACGACGCGTGCTCCGAGCTCCTCCTCCAGGCGGGAGAGGAGACGATCGGACACGAGACGTACCTGGGTCGCCCAGGCGGACTCGGCCACCTCGCAGACGAGCTCCCGGCCGCGCAGGGCGACCGGCTCGATGCGCGCCGCCAGCTCTGGGCCGGCGGCGGCGTCCCACACCTGGGAGATCTTTGCGAGAACTGCGGTCGCGCCGAGCCCTCGCGCACGCAGCAGCGAGCTCATCGCGTCGCCGATCGCGGTGAGCTCGAGCGATTCGGAGAGACCCTCGAAACGGCTCTCGTCACGCCCCGTCACGGCAGGACCCTTCCGGCCGAGATCTCGACCACGAGGTCGGGTGAGGCACCGGGTGGCAGCTCACCTGCCGTGGTGAGCAGCGCTTGACCCCTCGGAAGCTCGGCGACGAGCGCCCGGCTCGTCCGCTCGTCGAGCTCGGAGAACGCGTCATCGAGGAGGAGGACTGGTGTCGAGCCGGTCACCTCGGTCACGTACCGGTGGATCCCGAGCCGGAGCGCCAGCGCGACCGCCCGCTGGCGGCCCTGGGACAACCGGGTGCGCGAGTCGAGGCCACCGGCCTCGATCTCCAGCTCGTCTCGCTGCGGCCCGACCGTCGTGACCTGCCGTCGGAGGTCCTCCTGCCTGCTGGCGGCGATCGCCTCGGCCAGCGATCCGGTGAACGAGCGCCGGTAGGACAACGCGAGGTCGCCGGCTGACGGCGCGAGGGCAGCCCAGGCCGTCGATGCCTACGGCGACAGAGCGGCGAC
>JAJZZB010000168.1 GCA_021797795.1 Actinomycetes bacterium
TGAGGCCAGCATCGACGACGTCCGCATCGACGAGCCCGAGCGGCGGATCCTCGGCCCCCGGCCACCCGAGGAGCGTGGACGGGAGGACCCGCTGTGCTGACGACCGGATCCGGGCTCGACGCGTCCCCGCCGGGGCCTCGGCAGCCGCAGTGGTCAGACCACGATGGTGACGCAGCACCGCTCGGGGTCAGGATCGAGCCGGGCGGCGCCTGGTGGGAGCCCCGCCTCCTCGGCGACGCCGGAGAGCAGCTCATGGTTCATGTGGCACACGAGGTCGCGGTGCTCTTCCGCCAGGGCGTGGAACGGGCAGTTGGCCATGGTGACGACACCCCCCGACACGCGTGGCTCGTAGCCGTTGCGGGCGAGCACGTCGAAGAGGCGCTCGAGGAGCTGCGGGGTGGCACCGCCAGCTGCGGCGCTCGTCGTCGAGCGGAGCTCGCGACCGACGTCGTGGCCGTGTGCCCGAGCGACATCCGCGAGCACGCCCTCGACATCACCAGCCCCCTCGCCTGCACGCTCGACCGCCCGAGCCAGAAGCTCGGCGGCGAGGTCGTAGCGGCGCTCGGGCACGCTGACCGTGATCTCGCCTGCTGCCCGGCGGTACCACTTGGCCGGCCGACCCGCCCCTGGGCCCCCTCGCCCCGGAGGGCGGCGAAAGCGGGCCTCGAGCAGGCCGGCATCCACCAGCTTGTCGAGGTGGAAGGCGGCGACCGAGCGCGCCACGCCGAGGCCGGAGGCGACACCGTCTCGGCTCATCTCGCCACCTGCTGCGGCAACGTGCTCGTAGACCCGCCGCCGCAGCGGTTCGCTCAGCACCGCGAGTGTGGACAGCGGGTCGCGCTCGTGTCTCATAACCCGCCATTCTAAAACAGATCTGAGTTGACGGAATCCCGATGCAACGTCTAAGATAAATGTCAGTAGTTATTACAGAGAGGAGACGTCGATGGCCGTCACAGCAGCCCATCACCACCAAGGCACGCACACCCTGCGGCTCCTGCAGGTTCCCGCCGAGAAGCGGTCCGATCCCGCCTACCAGGCCTACCTGGTGCTGCGCACCACGTTCGTGGTGGCGCCGATCCTGTTCGGGGTCGACAAGTTCTTCAATTGGATGACCTTCTGGCCCAAGTACCTCTGGGTCGGCTTCCCCCACTTCCTGAGCGTGAGCCCCCAGAGCTTCATGTACGGGGTCGGCGTCATCGAGATCGTGGCCGGCCTCGGCGTCCTGGTCCTTCCGCGCCTCGCCCCCTACGTCGTAGCCGGGTGGCTCGGCGGGATCATTACCAACGAGATCATCTTGAGCATCGCCCGCCACGGCGACGGCGGCCAGGTCTTCTGGGACATCGCGCTGCGCGACTTCGGCCTGATGATCGCGGCAGTCGCCCTCGCCCGCCTGGCAGCCAAGTACGCCCCGCGGCGCCTGTTCGCCGCCAAGCACAGCTGAGGAGCCCTCAGCACCACGTAGACAGCAGGGCCTGTCTCCCGCTTGCCAGTTGTTGAGCGCCACCCTCGTTGCCAGCAACGTGGAACCACCTCGGGTCCACATCGGTCGGCTGGGGAGATGATCCCGGCGACTGGGCCGGCGCCGGTCGCCCCGAAGCCTGCGGCTTCACCGAACCCGAGCGCCCAACAAGCGCCACAGACGAGAGAGAAGAAAGGACCCTACGAGCGTGAGCTCCTCCTACCGTAGCGACCCCGAGCCCGAGGACCCCGCCCGCGGTCGGCTGCTCCATCCTCGAGGTCCCGACCTCGCGTCGGCGCCACCACGCCTCAAGGCGGCGCACGAGCCCGGGATCTCGACGAGGACGTTCGGCCAGGAAGGATCTCGAGAGGACCTGTGGTCGGGCCCGACACCAGGCATCGGAACGAACGGCCATGCTCTGGCGGCGCATGGCGACCTGCTGCGCGAGGTCGCAGGCACGCTGGCACCGCGCCACGCCGTCGCCACCACGCCACGCAAGGAGCTGCCGCCCAACCCCGAGATCGATCTCGCCCGAGCAGCCCGCGCGGTCTCCGACCTGCTCGACGCGCTCAGGGTCGACCGGGACGGCGAAGGCCTCGCCGACACTCCTCGCCGCGTCGCCCGTGCCTATGCAGAGCTCCTCACCCCCGAGCCCTTCGAGGCGACCACCTTCGCCAACGACGAGGGCTACGATGAGCTGGTGGTGGCGAGGTCGATCCCGTTCTCCTCGCTCTGCGAGCACCACCTGCTGCCCTTCACCGGTGTCGCCCACGTCGGCTACCTGCCCGCTGGCCGGCTCCTCGGTCTCTCCAAGCTGGCGAGGGTGGTCACCCACTTCTCCCGCCGCCTCCAGGTCCAAGAGCGTCTCACCACCCAGGTCACCAACTGGCTCGAAGAGACCCTCCGTCCCAAAGGCGTCGGCGTGGTCCTTGAAGCGGAGCACGCCTGCATGTCGCTTCGCGGCGTGCGCGCCGCGGGCTCGGTGACTCTCACCTCAGCTCTCGCCGGCCTGGTGCGCGACGACGAGCGGACCCGCGCCGAGTTCTTCTCCCTCGTCGGTTGCCGCCCATGACCCCGACCGTGCCTGGCGTGCTCGAGAGCCCGCGGCGCTTCTGCCACCATCAGTTCTCGGCTGAGGCACTTGTGGCAGCGAAGAAGACCACGACGGTCTCGGTGTGCCTCCCGGCCCGCGACGAAACGAGCACCATTGGCGCCATCATCGAGACCATCAAGGTGGATCTGGTCGAGAAGGTCCACCTCGTCGACGAGATCATCGTCGTGGACGACCGCTCCGCCGACACCACGGCCGCGGTGGCCGCCGCCGCCGGTGCCACAGTGGTCCCCGTGGCAGTGCCCGCTGGATCGCCATCGGGAAAGGGTGCGGCGATGGCCACCGCTCTGGCCGAGAGCCGGGGGCACGTCGCGGTCTTCTTGGACGCAGACGTCGAGCGCTTCTCATCGCACTTCGTCGTCGGCCTGCTCGGACCGCTGTTCTATGACTACAGCATCGGCTTCGTGAAGGCCACCTACAAGCGCCCGCTCGACGGGGTGCACGGGGAGGGCGGCCGGGTCACCGAGCTCACTGCCAAACCGCTCTTGGCATTGCTGCACCCGGCTCTGGCTGGATTCACGCAGCCACTGGCCGGCGAGGTAGCGTTCCGCCGCCCGGTGATCGAGGGCATCTCGCTGCCCTCCGACTACGGTGTCGACGTCGCCGTGCTGATCGACGTGGCGCGGCACGCTGGCCTCGGCGCCATGGCCGAGGTGGACCTCGGCGAGCGCCGGCATCGCAACCGGCCCCTCGCCGAGCTGGCGCCCCAGGCTCGCTCGGTCGCCAGGATCATCTTGGCGCGCGCCGGCATCGACACCGACGTGTCGACCACGGAAGAAGAGACAGCTCCGGCCTCCCGGTACCGGACGAGCCCAGAGCACCGACGCGCTGGGGTGCCGGCCATGGACGCACCCGAGCGATGTTGAACAGGAGGAACCATGTCAGAGCTCACACAGACCTTCGTGATCGTCGGCGCGAGCCTCGCCGGCGCGAAGGCAGCTGAGACCCTGCGAGCCGAAGGCTTCGACGGCCGGGTCGTGCTCATCGGGGACGAGGAGCGGCGCCCGTATGAACGCCCCCCGCTCTCCAAGGAGTACCTGCGCGCCGAGAAGGACTTCGACGCCGCCGCGGTCCATCCCGCCGGCTTCTACGACGAGCACGACATCGAGCTGCGCACCTCGACCGTGGTCAGCGCGATCGACCCGACGGACAGGTCGGTCACCTTGTCGTCAGGAGAGCGAGTCGCCTACGACCGGCTGTTGCTCGCCACCGGAGCCACCCCGCGGCGCCTGTCGGTAAAAGGAGCCGACCTCGAAGGCGTGCGCTACCTGAGCGGCGTCGAAGACGCCGACACGCTGCGCCGAGACCTCACCCCCTCGGCGCAGGTGGTGGTGATCGGAGCGGGATGGATCGGCGCGGAAGTCGCCGCGTCTGCCCGCCAGCTCGGCGCGTCTGTCTCGATGGTCGAGTTGGCCACGGTGCCGCTCGAGCGGGTCCTCGGACCCGAGGTCGGCGCCGTCTACCGTGACCTGCACGCCAGCCACGGGGTCGACCTGCACTTCGGCGTCGGCGTCGAGGCCGTCGTCGGATCCAAGACCGCAGAGGCCGTGCGGCTCTCCGACGGCTCCGTGCTACCGGCCACGGTCGTCGTCGTGGGGGTGGGGGTGGCGCCGAGGGCCGAGCTCGCAGAGACAGCCGGCCTGGCCGTCGACAACGGCGTGGTGGTCGACGAGCACCTCGCGACGAGCGCACCGGGCATCTTCGCCGCGGGCGACGTCGCCAACGCCTTTCATCCGCACTACGGCTGCCGGATCCGCCTCGAGCACTGGTCGGCCGCGCTCAACCAGGGTCCTGTCGCGGCGCGCTCCATGCTCGGCCAGGGCGTCGTCTACGACCGTACCCCCTACTTCTTCTCCGACCAGTACGACCTCGGCATGGAGTACCGCGGCTGGGCCCCCGACTTCGACCAGGTGGTCTTGCGCGGCGACCCCGCCAGCGGGGCGTTCCTCTCCTTCTGGCTGCGCCACGGACAAGTGGCGGCCGCGATGAACGCCAACGTCTGGGACACAGGAGACGCCATCGAGGCACTGCTCCAGGCCGACCGACCGCTCGACCCGGTCCTCCTCGCCGATCCCGAGGTCGACCTCGCCCAGCTCACCGGTCCACTTGCGGGCTGAGCGTCGACACAGGCCGTCTGCTCAGCCCTCAGCCGGACCTCCGTCCGCACCGCCAGGATGCTCGAATCGGCAACCTGCACGATGGCCCTGAGTCTCGATCGCACCGCACTCGGGGCAGACGAGGTGCGCCCAGCACGCTGGATCCCCGCCGTCGGCTCGTTCCGTTGCTTCAGGTTCCATCGGAGCCTCCTCCCCAGCGAACTGCTGGTCGCCGTGAACAGGATCGCCGTGAACAGGTCGCCTCACCCCACAGCCCGACAAGGAGCGGCATCGGCACGGGCCGCCGCCCACGACGGGCGCTTGCTGCTCGGCCGCAGCTGCTCATCGCGGCCGAGGCTCGTCGCCGAGCAGCGCATCGAGCCGTTCGGCCAGCAAGGACGCGGCCCCCTCACCGAGGTCCCTGACCACCTGCGCCGCCGGTAGGGACCGGCGCACGAGGCCCACGCCTTGGCCGGCATAGATGTAAGCGGTGTCGAAGTCGTCTGCCTCGCGGGCTTGCGCGAGATGGCGCCGTGCGCCAGCGTCGGCGGCCAGCTCTGTCTCGCGGCCGTGCCAGGCGTCGGTGAAGCGGTTGCGCAGGGCTCGACCAGCGAAGCCCTCGGGCCAGCCGATTCCCTGGGCGACGTCGAAGACCCGGGTCAAGATCGTGTCGGTCTCACCTGCCGCCAGCACCTTGGCCCGAGCCTCGGGCTTGGTGCGGGCTTCCGGGCAGGCAAGCAGGCACGTGCCCACCCAGGCGCCCGCTGCCCCCGCGGCCAGCACCGCGGCGAGACCGCGCGCCGTCGCGATCCCGCCGGCGGCTACGACCGGCACGTCGACCGCGTCGAGCACGACCTGGAGGAGCGGCAGCGTGCCCACCGTCCCGGTGTGGCCGCCGGCGTCGGTCCCCTGCGCGATGACGATGTCGACGCCCGCGTCTGTCGCAGCGATCGCCCCGGCTCTGTCGTGGACCTGGGACGCCACCAGGATGCCAGCAGCGTGCAGCACCTCGACGTAGGGACCAGGAGAGCCGAAGGAGACCGACACGAGCGTCGGACGGGCCGCCGCCGTCTCATCGAGCAGCTCGGGACGGTCCTCGAGAGCCCACGCCATGAGGCCGATCCCGTAAGGAAGGCGTCCCCCATCGCTCGCGACGGCTGCCTCACGGGAGATGAGCTCTGCTCGGTCCGCGCTCCCGACACCGATCATGCCGAGCCCGCCGCCTTCGGTGACCGAGCGCGCCAGGGCTCCGTGGGCGACGCCTGCCATCGGCGCCCCGATGATCGGCAGCGCCATGCCGAGACGCTCGGTCAGTGCCATCCGCAACTTCATCTTTCAATCGTGCCAGGTCGCAGGCGTAGGGGCTCGGAGAAGCAGGCGACCGCCACCCGCCAAGGCTCGAAGCGGTCGATGCGAGACGCAGAAGATCACGGACGGGCACCGGCCAACGCGCCCCGGCGCCGGAAGGTGAGACGGCACCCGGCTCGACGCGGATCCTTGGCCACGAGCCCCTCGACGTCGAGACCGCCGAGGCCCTCGGCCAACCCCTCGGCGAGACCGAGATGCAGCTGGCACACCGTGTCGGGATCCGACCGCGCCACATCTGAGAACGGGCACCGCCCGAGCAC
>JAJZZB010000169.1 GCA_021797795.1 Actinomycetes bacterium
ATTCGTCGGGCTCTACGCTCCGGCGCTCGCCTCCCACCGCCTGCTCGGCGCCGGGGACCTGCTCGTCGCCGGCGAGAGCGGGGACGCCCTCTGCGCCTGGCTGGCGGCCGGCGCGCCGGCCGGCGCCGGTGGGGCGCCCGAGGTCGTGGTCGAGCTCGGGCGCCCCCTGCTCGACCCCTCCCCGCCGCCCCGGCGGGAGCTGCTGCCGCCGCTCGGGCGCTACGCCAGCTACTCGGCAGCGGGCCGAAGCGGGCCGGCCGCAAGCGTCGAGGCCTCCCGCGGCTGCAACCACCGCTGCCGTCACTGCCCCGTGGCGGCGATCTACGGCGGGCGCTCGCGGGCCGTCCCGCCAGCCAGCGTGCTGGCCGACCTCGACCAGGTGGTGGAGATGGGGGCGTCGCACGTCAGCTTCTCCGATCCCGACTTCTTGAACCGCCCCCGGCACGCCATGGCCGTGGCCGGTGCGCTGCACGGCCGGCACCCCTCGCTGAGCTTCGACGCCACGGTGAAGGTCGAGCACCTCCTCCGCCACCGCCGTCTCGTGCCCGAGCTGGCGGCCCTCGGCCTCAGCTTCGTCGTCTCGGCCTTCGAGTCGAGAGACGACGCCGTGCTGGCCCGCCTCGACAAGGGGCACGTCGCCGCCGACGAGGAGCAGGCGGTCGCCCTCCTGCGGGCGGCCGGGGTGGAGGTCCGCCCGTCCTGGCTGCCGTTCACGCCCTGGGCCACCGTCGAGTCCTTCGCCGCCCTCCTCGAGTTCAGCGCCGGGGCGGACCTCGTCTCGAGCACCGACCCCGTCCAGTACTCGATCCGGCTCCTCCTCCCCCACGGCTCGCTCCTGCTCGAGGAGCCGGACCCCGTCCTCGCCGGCGCCCTTAGGGCCGCCACAGGCATCGCCTCCCCTGCGACGAGCCGACCCTGGCGCCACGCCGAGCACGGCCTCGACAAGCTGCAGTCCGCCGTCGCCGACCTCGTCGAGGTGGCCGACGGCCGGCACGCCCCGGCCGAGGAGACCTTCTCCCGCCTCTGGCAGCTCGCCCGTGAGGCCGGCGTCCCGCTCGCCGGCGAGCCGCCCGAGCCCGAGCCGGCGCTGCGCAGCCCCCTCGAGGGCGAGCGGCCGCACCTGTCCGAGGCGTGGTTCTGCTGCGCCGAGCCGACCGGGGCACAGCTCGAGCTCGTCTGGGGCCGGTGATGGCGAAGCCACGGCGTCAACCGGCCACCGGGGCCATCGACGGGCTCGAGGGCGCCCACGAGTGGCTGAGCGTCGAGGACCCCGAGGAGGACCGCACCTGGCTCGTCGACGTGACCTTCCTCGAGAGCGGGTGGACCTGCCTGTTCCTCGACGGCTGCCAGGGAGTGCTCACCGGGCCGGCCGCCGAGCTGGAGCAGGGGTGCTGCTCCTACGGCGCCCACTTCACCGGCGAGGAGGACGCCGAGCGCGTCGAGACCGCCGCCCTCACCCTCACCGCGAAGCAGTGGCAGTTCGCGAAGAGGGGGCGGGCGAAGTCCGGCGTCCTCCGGCGGGACGCCGACGGCGACCTCGTCACCCGGCTCGTCGAGGGCGCCTGCATCTTCCTGAACCGCCCGGGCTTCCCCGGTGGCGCCGGCTGCGCCCTGCACCGGGCAGCGCTCGAGCGGGGCGTCGAGCCGCTCGAGCTGAAGCCGGACGTCTGCTGGCAGCTGCCGCTCCGGCGGGTCGACGAGGTCGCCACCGACGGGCACGTCACCTCGAAGATCACCGAGTGGACGCGCCGAGACTGGGGCGCGGGCGGCCAGGAGTTCCACTGGTGGTGCACCGAGGCGCCGGAGGCCTTCTCCTCGCAAAGACCCGTCTTCGAGACCATGGGGGCCGAGCTCGTGGCGCTGTGCGGTGAGGCGGTCTACGCCGAGGTCCGGCGCTACCTCGAGGCCCGCCGGAGCCGGCCGGTGCGCCTCACCCATCCCGCCCTCAGAGGGAGGGCCGCTCAGTAGGCCGGGTCCTCCTCGTCCTCGTCCTCGAGCTCATCGGAGTCGTGCAGGCACCAGGAGGCATGCGGCCCGTCGGGAGGCGCGCCGCACTCGGGGCACGGCTCGGCAGTGACCTCGAAGGCGCGCTTTAGACTCCGCGCCTCTTCAAATCGACGGTGACGTCCCTTCTTCACGAGCCGCTCCCAGGTGCCTGCATCCTGCCCCCGAACCGCGCAGCTCCCCTTGGTCCGATGCGCGGTCAGGCATCTCGGGCCACTGGCTTCGTGCTGCGGGCATCAGCATACCGCCAGGCAGGCCGCCTGCGCCCTCGGAACCGGAGCGACGGCCGGCCGACGACCCCGTTAGGGTTGCCCCGATGGCCGAGGAGTTCGACCCCCAGGCGATGATCGACCGCTTCCGCGAGCGTGCGGCCGCCGTCCGCCGCCGCGGCCTGCCCCCGGTCGAGGGTCCCGAGCGCCAGCAGATCATGCGCCAGATGCAGCTCGACTTCCAGGACTTCGCGATGCTCGGGGACGCCGAGGGCTCGCTCGAGGACGGCGTCCTCGTTCTCCGGGTCGACCTCCGGCCGGAGCCGGGCGAGGGCGCCTGAGCCTGGCGGTGGCGGACCAGGGCCCGGACCGCCCCTGGTGGGAGGGGGCGGTCGTGTACCAGATCTACCCCCTCAGCTTCTGCCTGGCCGACCCCGCCGGCCGCCGGGCCCGCCTCGAGCGGGCGGGCCTCTCCGTGCCGAGCCGCCTCGTCGAGGGGGCGGGGGACCTCGAGGGGATCCGCCGCCACCTCGGCCACGTCGCCTCCCTCGGGGCGGAGGCGATCTGGCTCTCGCCCTTCTACCCCTCCCCGATGGCGGACTTCGGCTACGACGTCTCGGACCACTGCGACGTCTCGCCCCTCTTCGGAGACCTCGACGGCTTCGACCGCCTCGTCGGCGAGGCCCACGGCCGCGGTCTCAAGGTCCTCGTCGACTGGGTGCCGAACCACACGAGCGACCGGCACCCCTGGTTCCTCGACGCCCGCAGCTCACGAACGAGCGCGCACCGGGACTTCTACATCTGGCGCGACCCCGACGAGGCCGAGCCGGACCGGCCTCCCAACAACTGGCGGCGCGCCTTCGGGGACGGCCCGGCGTGGACCTTCGACGAGGCGACCGGGCAGTGGTACCTCCACCTCTTCCTCCCGGACCAGCCCGACCTCAACTGGGCCAACGCCGCCGTCGCCGAGGCGATGGAGAAGGTGCTCGACTTCTGGCTGGACCGCGGGGTGGACGGCTTCCGGATCGACGTCGCCCACGCCCTCGGCAAGCCCGACGGCCTCCCCGACGCCCCGGCCGGGACGGCCGCCCTCGCCTACTCCGCCCAGATCGACGATCCCTCGACCCATGAGATCCTGCGCCGCCTCCGCCGCCACACCGACCGGGCGGCCCGGCCCCCGCTCCTCCTCGGCGAGGTCTTCCTCCTCGACACCGCCAAGGTGGCGCCCTACTACGGCGAGGGCGACGAGCTGCAGCTCGCCTTCAACTTCACGCCCATGTACTCGCGCTTTTCCGCCTCCGCCTTCCGGCGCCGGATCGCCGAGATCGAGGAGCACCTCGGCTCCAGGGGGGTCGTGCCGACCTGGGTGCTCTCGAGCCACGACGCCAGCCGCCACCGCAGCCGCTACGGCGGCTCGATGCGCCGGGCGAGGGCGGCCGCCGTCCTCTCGCTCGCCGTGCGCGGGACGGTCTTCCTGTACGCCGGCGAGGAGCTCGGCCTCGAGGACGCCGTCGTCGGGAGCGAGGCCGTCCTCGACCCCGGGGGGCGGGACGGCTGCCGCGCGCCGATCCCCTGGTCCGCCACGGCGGGGCACGGGTGGTCGCTCGGAGAGGCCGCCCCCCTGCTTCCCTTCCCGCCGGAGGCCGACCGGCTGAACGTCGAGACGGAGTCGTCCGACCCCTCCTCGATGCTCGCCCTCTACCGCGAGCTCACCGCTCTCCGGCGCCGGTCTCCGGCCCTCCGGCTGGGCGAGCTGACGCCGGAGGACGCCGGCGACGATGAGGTGCTCGCCTTCCTCCGCTCCGCCGGGGACGAGGGCTGCCTCGTGCTCGTCAATTTCGCCGACTCCCCCCGGCGGGTGAGCCTCGGGGCGGGGCTCGAGGTGGCGGCCTGCTCGGGCGGGGCTCTGGGCGGTCCTCGGTCGGACGGGCCTTTTCCGGCGAGCTCGGCCCGGAGGAGGCGGTCATCTGCGTCCGTCCTCTGGGCGCCGGGCTCAGGACGTGAGCGGCCGACGCGAGCGCTCCTCGAGGACGAGGCCGCCGCCCCCGTCGAAGGCGAGGGCGGCCTTGCCGTCCGCCAGCCGGCTCAGCATCGTCCCGAGCAGGCCGTGCCGCCACCCGCTCGCCAGGCGACCGGACGGCGTGGACTGGAAGAAGGCGACGAGGTCGGCCCGCGTGGCGAGGATGGCCGCGTCGATCGAGAGCTCGGCGGCCCGCTGGCCGACATAGGCGCTCGCGAGCGAGATCACCGGGCGGTTCGGGCGCTCGAGCGGCGGCGCGGCGGGAAGGCGGAGCTCCGAGCGGTCGAGGGAGCGTCCCCGGCGGACGGCCTCGAGCAGCTCGTCGGCCGTCGAGCCCCCGAGGTGCCGGCCGTCCACCCCGCGGGTGCGAAGCAGGTCCTCCCTGCTCGAGGGAGGGCGCTGGGCGACCGAGAGCACCACCAGGTCCGAGATGACGAAGCGGACGGGCAGGTCGAGGCGCCGGGCGCGGCGCTCCCGCCAGGCCGCCACCTCCTGGGCGACCGCCCGGGAGCCGCCCCGCAGCTGGCGGGAGTGGGGGAGCCGCCACCAGGCTTCCTCGGGCACGGTCTCGGAGCGGTCCTTTCCGAGCAGGACGGCGCACTCCTCCTTCGCCCACTCGGTCCGGGCGACCGCCTCGAGGCGCTCTCCGATGAGCCGGCGCAGCTCGATGAGGGACGAGACGTCGCCGGCGGCGTAGGCGATCTGGTCGCTCGACAGCGGGCGGCGCATCCAGTCGGTCAGCTGGTCCCCCTTCTGCAGGCGCACCCGGAGGAGGTCCTCGGTGAGGGTCAGCAGCGAGGGCGAGGAGTAGCCGAGGAAGCCGGCGCACAGCTGGGTGTCGAAGATCTCGGCCGGGAGCGCCCCGCAGGCACGCTCGAGGACCTCGAGATCCTGGTCGGCCGCGTGCAGGACGGCGAGGGCCCCGGAGGAGAAGACCTTGGCGAGCCCCGCGACGTCGACGGCCAGCGGGTCGACGAGCACGAGCCCGTCCCGCCAGGCGATCTGGACGAGCGCCAGGTGGGGGTAGTACGTCCGCTCCCGGTGGAACTCGGTGTCGATGGCGTACTCCTCGACGAGCGACAGCTCCTCGACGAGATCGTCGAAGGCCAGCTGGGAGTCGAGGAGTCTGTCCGGTCCCGCCGTGCTGCTCATCTCCCCGATCTGCCCATCCGCCGTTCAACCGCCGTAGCTCATGCGCGTGTCCTCCATGCGGAGGATCGCGGTGTCCTGCCCGCCGCCGGCGGCGACGACCTCGCCGACGAACAGCGTATGGCTTCCGAGGCGCACCTGCTGGCGGACCTCGCAGTCGAGCCAGCTCACGGCTGCCGCCAGGATCGGCGCCCCGGTGGCGGCGGTCTCGTAGCCGGCGCCGTTCAGGGCGCGGGCGACCGGGTCGTGAACCGCCGGCTTCACGAACTTGCGGGCGAGGGCCCGGTCCTCCCGGCCGAGGAGCGAGAGGGCGAAGCAGCCTCCCTCGGCGAGCAGCTCGTGGCTCGCAGCCGAGGACTCGACCGAGACGGCCACCTGCTTCGGGCGGGTCGAGACCTGCATCGCCCAGTTGAGCGTCATGAGGTTCTTCGCCTCGCCGGCCGAGGTGCCGAGCAGGTAGAGCCCCATCGGCAGCTGCCAGAGGACGCGGCGGCGAAGCCGGTCGTAGCCCTCCGGGTCGACCCCCTCGGGGAACGGCCCGGACAGATCCCCGTGGCTCATGGGGTCACGCTATCCCTGGGGCAGAGCGGCCGAGCTGACCCCGAAGGACCTCAGCGTGCGGCGCGCCGAGGCGAGCTCAGTCATGGCCCGGCGGAGGTCCGAGAGTGCTCTCGCCGTCCCGATGCCTCGCGTCGAGGGAGCGACGGCGCAGGACTCGGCGGCGTGGAAGAAGTCGACCATCGAGGCGCCGAGCTCGTTCGTGAGCGGGTGGTTCGGGGTCGGGAGGCTCCCGTACAGGGTGCCGGCGTCCGAGGAGAGCCCTCCGCAGACCGTCC
>JAJZZB010000170.1 GCA_021797795.1 Actinomycetes bacterium
GTGACGAGACCAAGGCAAAGCTCCGCCAAGTGGTCTGCAGCGGCCGTGACCGCGAGCGGGCGATGCGTGAGGTGATGCGCAGCTACGACCCGTGGCAGATCGTCTCGGCCGAGCCCGGCCTCGTCGGCGGGATCCTCGGGTTCTTCCAGCACGAAGGGCTCGTGATCACCGTCGACGAGTCCGCGCGACCCCCCTCCGAGCCGGCGTCTTCAAAGTTGGTCGACACGTTCTTGGGGGAAGCCCGAGACGATGTGGTGCTCGGGAGCACGCGAGTCGGCCCGCCTGCCGCCGCTGCGAACACGTCTTTCAGCCAGGTCCTCGACGAGGTGGTGAGCTCCTTGGGCGAGGAACCCGGGGAGTACCGTCCAGGCCCGTCACACGTACGAGCCAAGGCCACGGCTGCGACCCGTGCCCTCCCGCCCCGAGCCCTACCGATAGGACACGACGCCCCTGTCCGGTGGGCGACGGCTTGCGAGACGGCGCGCTCGTGCGGCGTTCCTGACGCCCTCATCCCTTCGGAGGTCCCCGACGGCGAGCCCCCCCAGCTCCAGAGCGTGTTCAGTCGCCTCCCCGCACCTCCGCCGCTCCCCCGGACGAGCGGCGGGCTCGTGGCCGTCGTCGGCTCCTCCTTGCGAAGCGACGGCCCGCTTCTCGGGCTTCTCGAGGTCTCCAGCTCGGTGCGCCCGACCGCGCAGGCGATCGCCAGGACGCTCGAGTGCGACGCCGGGGACATCGCGGTCGTCTGCACGCGGATGCCCGACCAAGCGGTCTCCCCGGGTTTGCTCGCACGCAGCCCGGCAGAAGTGGCGTCCTTCGCCCCCGGGTGGCGCAGGGACAAGGTCGGCGTCGCCTCGGTCTACGCACCGGCACTCGGCGAGGACCAGCGCTGGGCCCGCGAAGTGCTGAGGGCCATGCGCCCGTCGTCCGTCGTCGCCGTCGTCTCGGCGATCACGAAGCCCGAGGACGTCGCGAGATGGGTGCGGGCGATCGGCGGCGCCGACGCGCTCGCGCTCGTCGACGTCCGGCGAACCTGCACGCCCGGAGCAGTGCTGTCAATCGGGATCCCCGTGCTCAGCCTCGATGGCGAGTCGGCGACGCCGTCGTGCTGGGCAGGGGTGTGCGCGGCGAGCTCGTCCTGATGGGCGTCCGGCGACCCGAGCTCGTGCTGGCGGCGGCGATCGCGGTCTCGCTCCCGATGCTGCCGTCCTTCGTGAGCGGGGCGATCAGCCCGCCAGCCATCTTGCTGCGCTTCGCGATCGCACTCGCCTTGTGCTGGGCCCTCGGAGCAGTGATCGAGCGGGTCTACGACTCCTACGCGCGCCAGGCGCGCAACACCGCGATCAGAAAGCAGCTCGAAGAGGCGCGTCGTCGTCACGAGGACGAGTGAGCGGGGACTGGGCGTCGCACAGGTCGCCCTGTGTGCCGGCCGCCGCCGTATTGGAGGCGACGACCGCCTCCCAGAGCTCCCTGCGGTACACCCGAAGTCCGGGTGCGTCGATGCCGAGACGGACGCAGCTCCTCGCCAGGCGGATCAAGGCGAGGCGTAGCTGCGCGCCGACCGCCTCCCCGCCGAGGGTCAGGCATGGGTGACCGCGCTCGGTCGGTCCGACGCCCAGCTCGAGTCCTTCACCAACCTTGGCCACTTGCCCAGGGCGGCAGAGGAACGAGAACGTCGCGTGCGTCTCCACCGAGAGATGGCCGCGATTGGCGACCTCGATACGCACCTCGTGGTCGTCCACCCATGCCCGGATCGGAGCGCCGACCTCGAGGCGGAGCTCCTCGGCGGACAGCGCCGTCGCGCCGAGGAGGACCGAAGGGGTGATCCTCCCCCCTGCGATCCTCAGCCACACCGTCTGATGCGTCGCCCGGAGGAAGCAGATGTCGATATCGCCCTCGACGTAGATCGATTCGCCAGGACGGCGGTTCAGGACGAGCACGAAGAGGAGTCCTTCCCGTCGGCGTGCCCATCGGGGCTCTCGGGCGTCCAGCGGGCGCTCCCGGCATCCACCGGCACCATGAAGCCGAACCCGCAGTCGTCCTCGAGCACCACCTGGGAGGCGAGGTGGAGCGTGCGGTTGATCACGATGGGCGCACGCAGGTTCACGACGGGAGAAGGCACGTCACGCCTGCGCACGATCACGAGGGTCTGGATCTCCGAGGGATCCGCCACTTCACCGAGCCGGAGCTCTACCACGTCACGCTCGGGCACGATGTAGACGTAGTCGGCGAAGACGAGCCCCGGGGGCACGACGACGAAATTCAGCCCGGGCACGTCGAGCGACACCAGGGACGCGAAGGGCTCGTAGTGCGGCCCTAGGGGTCTCACGACATAGCGACGGGAGCGCTCGAACGCGACGATGGGACGAACGAAGGAGAGCACCGTTCCGCCAGGCGCCCCGTCTGCGTGCTCCGTGCCTGCGTGCTCCTCGAGCGACGGGCTGTTCGGTGAGGTCTCGACGGCCATCTTCTCCTCCTACAAATACGTGAGCAGCGACACTGCGTTCAGCTGCGAGGTGACGTACAGCGCGGCTTTGTACGCGGTCTGCTGCGCCTGCAGGTTCGTGATCGCCTGGGCCATTGTCACGTCCTGGGCCGCCGAGAGCTCCTGCTCGAACGATGTGACGGCCGCAGACGCCTGCTCGGCGAACCCCTGGATCGCCTGCTGATCGGCCCCGAGCTGCCCCGCCTGGGCTTCCACCTTGCTCATGGCGGTCTCAAGCGAGCTGAGCCCTGTGGTCGCGGCCTTGGAGACCGATGCGGATGTTCCCTTTGCCAAGTCGGCGGCGATCGTGGCGAGGATCCCTGTCTTGCCGAGGAGACCTGTCGGCCCTGTCGGGCCGAAGACCGCGGGTCCCGTGACCGACACGGCGACTTGGGTCGCGGGGGCCACCGTCCGCGTCGGCGCCGTGCCGGCGCCGACGTAGGTGCCTGTCGGCCCGTACGCCCGCCTGGGTGTGCCGGTCCCCGAGAAGATCGCCTGGCCGGCGTAGAGGGTGTTGGCGAGGTCGATCAGCTGGGTCCGGGCGCTTTCGACCGCCGTCGTGACGCCGGCCACCGTCGCTTGGCTCCCCGTCGTCTGATCACCGGTGAGCCCTTCGAGTGTGCTCACCACCTGCTGGAGGACGCGCATCACCGAGCCCGCCGTCGCGTTCGCCAGCGACAGCCGGCTCGCCCCGTCCTGGGCGTTCGCGGAATACTGCCGGGCACGGGACACCGCGGCCTCGAGCTGCAAGATGTCTGCAGCCTGTGCGGGGTTGTCCGACGGCAGGTTCACCACTCGCCCCGTCGCGATCTGTGTCTCGGAGGTCGCGATCTGCACCTGGTCGGAGCCCAGGGCGCGCTCCAGAGATCCGGCGAGGACGCTCGGCGTCACGACGATGGGCGCGGCGCCAGCGCTCATGCGATCGCCTGCTCGAGCGATTGGACCGTCGCGCTGACGATGCTGACCAGTTTCGCCGACGCCTCGAAGTTCTGCTGGTCGGTGAGAAGCTGGGTCATCTGCTCTGTGATGTCGACCCCGCTCACCGCTTGGAGGGCGGTCTTGGCCTGGGTGGCGACCGCTGTGGCCGCCGCGAGCTGGTTGTTCGCGCTCTGGGTGTCGGTACCGATGTTCTGAACGAGGGTGCGGTAGGTCGCATCCGGCCCTGTCGGCGATGTCGCCAGCTCGGCCATCGCCTGCGCGTTGGCCCCGTTGTTGACCGCAGCCGATGGTGTCGGCGTTCCCGAGGCGGCCAGGAGGGTGGGGTCGGCAACGACCGGGCCCGCCACCGAGAGGCCGGATGCCCCTGTGCCCACGAAGAGAGGATGTGTCGCACCTGAGGTCCCTGTCGCCGTGTAACCCTTGGCAAGTTGCGCGTTGACGTCATTCTTCAGCGTTGTGGCGACGGCATCGAGCTCCGCGCGATAGGCGGGAAGGTAGCGATTGACCGCGGAGAGCAGCCCGGCGACAGAGCCGGTGGTGGCCGGCACCTCGACCGTCGGCGATGTGGCGAGCACAATCGCGTTGCTCGGAGGTGTGCCCTGCTTGGCGAGCGTCAAGGAGACGGCGGTCGCATCTTGGACGACCGTAACCCCGCCGATCGAGACGGTCGCCGTCCCGTCGGCCTGAAGGCGGGCGCTCACGCCCGAGAGCTGTGCGAGTGTCCCGACGACCTGCCGGAGCTGGTCTTCGAGCTCGTTGGCGTTCCCAGGGTTCACGCTCTGGGTGATCGCCTGGTTCAAGGATGCCACCTTCCCCAACAGGGTGTTCACCTGGCTGATCTGATCCGAGAGCTCGGCATTGACGTTGGACGTGATCTCCGTCAGCTGGGAAGCGGCCTGCCGCAGGCTCACGACGAGGCTCTGAGCGCTGTCGATCGTCTGGATCCGCGGCGCGCTCGCAGACGGGCTCTGTGCGATCGAGTCCCAGCTGTTCCAGAACGCGGACAGCTCCTCGGAGATGTTGCTGCCCGATGTGACCGATGTCGTCTGGGATTGGGCACTGATCGGAAAGAGGGTCTCGGCCGACCTGAGCGTCTGTTGGAGGGCGCTCACGCTGGAGAGCGCACCCTGGGCCTGCCATGTGTTGGTGGACAGGATGGCGTTCGTCGCCTGTGAGATCGTGCTGACCTCTACGCCGTCGCCTGACCCGGTGCCGCCAGGGCCCGGCACGGTGGTCAGGACCGGCGTCTCCGCGACGTAGCCGGGGGTCTGCGCATTGGCGACATTCTGCGCGATCGTGTCGATCGCGGTCGTCTCAGCGGCGATCGACGACGCGGCGATGCTGAGCCCCTGTGTCATGGTCAGATCCTCGTGTTCACGAGCCCGATACTGCCGGTGACCGGCCCTTCGCCTCCAGTCTCGTCGTAGCCGATCGGGGCCTCGCCGCCGATCATCGTGAGGGCCATGTCGAGGGTCGAGAGGAGCTTGCGGAGGATCTGGGTGCAGGCCCGAGCGAGCTCGTTGGCCTGCCTGGCCCATTGCTCGATGGCCTCACGGTGCCTGGCGAAGACGAAATCCCAAGGTTCCGGAGCAGCGACGCCGACCTCCCGCAACGTCGACTCGGAGGACAGCCCGAGGCTCACCGCCGCGTCGACGAGAGACGAGCGCAGATCCCGGTCGGTCTGCTGCAACGCACCCAACGCCTGCGCGAGGTCGGCGTTCGATTCCGGGAGCCACTCCTGCTTGCCCGCAGTGACCACCGCTCGCAGCACCTCGAACCTGAAGCAGGCGTGCCGAAGAGCGTCGAGCTGCCGCTCGATGCGCGAGGACAGGTGCTCGAGGAGCCTGGTGTCCACGGGGTCCACGGTGCTCATATCGGCACGAACCAGCCGACGGTGAAGCCCTTCGTGTCCATTTCTCCGTCATTGCAATAGAAAGCTGGTGAAGTAGACGGCGGTCACCTGCGGTGCCGCCCCGTCGACGGTGCCGAGCACCTTCTGGAACGAGGCCAGCAGCTGACGCTGCAGCTTCCCACGTGTGACCACGCTCAGGAGCTGCTGAGAGCTCCAGCTCGACAGGTCGTCGATGGCCGCGTTCTTGAGCTCTGGCTCGTCCTGCTCCACCGCCTTTTCGCTCGCGGGCTTGGTCAGCTGCAGATCGATGCCGGCTTGGACCAGCTGCCCGTTGTCGGTGTTCACCGTGAACGTCCCGAGCGCGAGCACCTGACCGGCGGGGACCGGCTCGCCTGGCCGGTAGTGGGGCACGAGGAGCTTCGACTTGAGCACGTACCCAGCTCCCAGCAGGACGACCGCTGCAGCGACGACCAAGACGACCTTCTTCCTGCTCTTCTGCGGCGGGTTCGCCGGAGACCTGTCTGCGGCTTTCGGGCCAACGGGTCCGGCGGATGGACCGGCCCCCGGCCGAGGAGCGGGCATGGTCACGGAGCGATCGCCTTCTCTGTGGATGTCGCGCCGGGCGCCGGAACTGTTGTCGCGAGGACGACGACGTCGATACGGCGGTTCTGCGCTCGACCCACCGCGGTGGCATTCGAAGCCACTGGATGCGTTGTGCCGAACCCGACCGCCGAAAGCCGGTTCGGTGTGATCCTGTCGACTGTCTCGAGGCGAACCACCGCGGCGGCGGCCCGTGCCCCGGACAGCTCCCAGTTCGACACGTAGGGTCCTCCGGTGATCGGGACGTTGTCGGTGTAGCCCTGCACCTCCACGTGGTTCGTCACCG
>JAJZZB010000171.1 GCA_021797795.1 Actinomycetes bacterium
GCGACCGGCGTCTGGCCTCGGCGATCCGGGTGATCGTCAACAGCCTCGTCTACGGCAACGCCGCCCGTTTCGACCCTGCACCAGACGGCGTCGAGCGCCCAGGGCCGTACTGCTTCCCGCCGCTCGCGTCGAGCGTCGCGGCCGGCTGTCGGCTGCTCCTGGCGCTCTTCGAGCACGAGCTCGAGCTCTGCGGTTCGGGCGCCCTGTACCGCGACACCGACGGGGCGATGTTCCCCGCCGACTTCGGGGGTGGACATGGAGAAGCTTGAGCTTGCCGACGGCACCTACCTCCGGGTCCTCGCTCGAGAGGAGGTCGAGAACCTCCTCGGTCTTTTCGACGATCTCGACCCCTTCGGCGACGGCGAGCCCTTCTTCGACGTCGAAGCCGTCGGCGAGGCCTACGTCGTCGGCCCGAAGAAGTACGTCGTGCGCGACGAAACAGGCAACGTCATCGCTCACACCGAGCCGGTGCTGGGCGGCTTCGTCCCGCCACCCGGCTTGGAGGCCCGAGGCCCCGACGGCCGCCGCCTGTTCACCGCCGAGATCGCCGGGGCACACGCCGAGCGAGGCGACGGGCTGCTCCCTGTCCTGTCGTGGGAGGCGACGCACCCGGACTGGCCGGTGCTCGAACGTCACCAGCTCTCCTCGCCCGAGGCCATCGCCCAGATGCCCGAGGCGCTCTGTTGCCGGCCGTTCTCCCGGGTGGTCGAGGCCATCTCCTCCTACGGTGACTGCCATCCGGTCGCCTGCGACCCCGGTGGCGAGATCACCGATCCGCGCGCGCTCGGTTTCTCCGACGCCCGGAGCAACCGGGCCGGGGAGATCAACTGCGACCCACAGGCCCACGGCGCCTTCGTCGTCGACTCCCTCCGCGCACAAGCCGTCGAGTGGGCACGGCATACGGGCGACGAGGTTCCAGAGGTGGTCGTGCTCGATCCTCTGCTTGCCCGCTCTGTCGGCAAGTCGGGGACCTTGTTCGTCGACGGCTCGGACCAACCCGTCTACGCAGACGTCGACCAAGCCGCTGTCCTCGTCGCTGCAGCCGTGAAGCTCGGTGCGCCGCTCATGGTCGAGCTCTGCGGCATCCCGGAGCGGACCGTCCGTGCCTTTTCCTCCGGCAGACGTCCCTCAGCGGGGACCGCGCGCCGGGCGATGACCGCACTGGAAGCGCGGATCGGTGCCGACCCGCTGCCCAAGCTCCTCGACCTCGCAGAGAGGTCAAGCGCGCGTCGCTGCCGCTGGCCGGGGTGCGAAGGGGCCCCGAGCCGCCCCGACGCAGCGTGGTGCCCACGACATCGGCAACGCTCGGGGAGCGAGCGCGCCCGGGTGATCGGGGGTGGACGATGAAGCTCCCTCCGGCCGACTGCGGGCTCCTCCGCGCCGATCTCACCGCGCTTGCGGGCGGCGAGAGCCTGCCCGAGCCGACCCTTCTTCGACGCAGTGACGGCGCCTTCCTCCTCTACCCCGGGGCCGTGCATGCGATCTCGGGGGAGCCGAGCGGGGGGAAGAGCTGGGTGGCACAGGCAGCCGTCGTCCAGGTCGTGAACGCCGGTGGACGCGCGGTGATCCTCGACTACGAGGACGCCCCCGCACGGGTCGTCGGCCGGCTCCTTTCGCTCGGGTTGGAGCCGGCCGCCCTCGGCAGCGTTGCCTACCTCAACGTGTCCGGGCCGATCGGAACGACGGGGTTTTCCTGGCTCGAAGAGCTGGTGTGCCACGACGGCGTCGGGCTCGTCGTGATCGACAGCGTCGCCGAGTCCCTCGCAGCAGAGGGCCTCTCGGAGAACGACTCGGTCGAGGTCGCCGCGTGGACCCAGAAGCTCCCCCGACCGCTCGCCCGGGCCGGAGCGGCCGTCCTCGTTGTCGACCACGTCGCAAAGGACGCAGCGACCCGAGGGCGCTGGCCGAGGGGATCGGGAGCCAAGCTCGCAGCGATCGACGGTGCCGCGTACGTCCTCCAGCCACGCGTCCCGTTCTCCCGGACGTCTTCTGGGATAGCGGACCTCGTCGTTGCAAAGGACCGGCACGGCGCGATCGGACAGGTCGGCGCGACGGTCGCGAGCGTCGCCTTCGAGGTGGAGGGCGGCTCGCTCGCTCGGATCGTCCTCGGCCCGCCCGAGACCGAGGGCTCGGCGACGAGCGACGTGGCGAAGACCCACCTGAGCGTCGAGGACGTCGTCCATCGGCTGGGCTCCTCTGGCGGCGCGTGGTCCTCGGTGGCCGACGCAGCCCAGGCGCTCAGGGTCGGCCGCGACGTGGCGAGTGCGCTCCTCGACGCCGCCGTCGCGACCGGTTGCGTCTCGGAAGACCAAGGCCCACACGGCGCTCGGGCCTTCCGGTTGGCCCCGTTCGAGCCGGCACCGAGGCTCCTCGATCTCACCGAGGCCCGGCGCCGCAGGGAGGAGCCGTGAGCACCTGAGCTGCTGCATCGGGCTCGCCACCAGCGCTGACCGCCTGGGCCACACGGACGGTCAGCGGTGGGGACGGTCCCCGCCGAGAAAGGAAGCGAGATGTCGACGAGAGCTCCAACGAGAAACGACAAGGGAGAGCGCACGAGCGAGGTGATCGCCGAGTCGGTCACCAAGATCGGCAACCTGACCCGGGACCCCGAGCTCCGCTTCGCAGCGACCGGCACCGCGTTCACCCGGGTGGGCCTCGCCGTCAGCCGGCCGAAGAAGCCCGGCGACTGGAAGGGCGAGCAGGTGACCGAGTTCTACGAGGTGACGTGCTTCGGCGAGGTGGCCGAGCACGCCGCAGAGTGCCTGGAAAAGGGCATGCGCGTGGTCGTGGTCGGCCGTGCAGAAAGGGAGCGGTGGCAGGACGACACCGGAGCGGAGCGGACCACCAAGCGCATCATGGCCCAAGAGCTGTCCCCGTCTCTTCGGTGGGCGACGGTGAGAGTCGAGCGGGTGGGCCGGGGCTCTGGGGCCACGACGAACGGCCACGACGTCACCGACGACGAGGAGCCGTTCTGATGGCCGTGCGCGAGCGCGTCGTGCCGGGGGCGAAGACCGCCCCCGGCCCCGCGCGGCCGCGGATCTACGTCGCACACCCGATGAGCTCGTACAAGACGGCCCATGCCCGGCGCCTCGTCGAAAGGCTCGGGAAGCTCCTCCCCGGTGCAGAGGTCCTCGACCCCGAGAAGCTCGGCTGGCCGACATCGGACGCGTGGCTCGACGCCTGGCCCGACGTGCTCTCTGGGCTGGCTGGCTTCGTTCTCTTCGCGGCGACAGACGAGACGGTCGGCCTGGGATGCGTGCTCGAGCTGACCGACGCCTTGGCGGCCGGCGTCGCGCTCGCCGGGCTCGACGCCTCGGGCCTGCGGCGGATGGACGGCTTTCGCCTGCTCCCCGAGAGAAGCCGGACCGCCCGTGCGATGGCCCGCCTCGTGCTCGGCCCCCAGATCGCCCCTGCGAGCTATGTGCAGACGTTGGCGAATGGAGGGAGCATCCGTCCATGAAAAAGCGCGAGCCGGCGACGCCCGACATCTACGACGTCCTGCCCGATCTCCGAGACGAAGAGTACGAGGCGCTCAAGCGTGACATCGCCGAGCACGGCATCCTCGTGCCGCCGATCATCGACGGTGGGAGCGGCGAGATCGTCGACGGCCGGCACAGGGTGAGGGCGTGGACGGAGCTGAGAGCCGAAGGGACTCGAGTCCGGGACTACCCCCGCGACGTGCGGCGCTTCTCGTCCGACGAGGAACGGGAGGCGGTCTTCATCGCGAGCAACCTCTTCCGCAGGCACCTGAACCGCCAACAACGGGCCGAGGTGGTCGCCCATCTCCGGGAGCGGGGCTGGTCGCTCCGGCGGGTGTCCGACGTGGTCGGCGTCCACCACGAGACGGCCCGCCGTGACCTTTCGATTGTCGCAAATGCGACAATCCCCGAGCGGGTTGACCGCCAGGGTGGCGGCACGTACCCGTCTCGGCGGCCGAAGGCCTTGCCTTCCATCTTCGTGCGTTCTGCGCGAGACGAGTCCCGGGCACGAGCGGCTCTCGTGGCGCTCGGCGACGAGGCACCTGGCACCGATCTCCGCCGGTCCGAGGAGAAGGCGCGCCTCGCCGCGCTCGCCCGGCGCCGTGCCGAAGAGGTGCCCGAGGCAATCGAGGGCCCCGGGTGGGAGATCCGCACGGGCGACTTCCGAGAGGTCTTGGCGGACGTGCCCGACCATTCCGTCGACGCGATCGTGTGTGACCCGCCCTACAACACGCCGGGGGTGCCGCTGTACTCGGAGCTGTCGGCCTTCGCCGCCCGCGTGCTCAAGCCTGGACGGATCTGCCTCGCCTACTGCGGGAAGGTGTCGCTTCCCGAACAGCTCGACCGGCTCGGCGATCACCTGGAGTACGTCTGGACGGGAGCCATCTTCCTCCCGGGCCGACACACGATCTTCCGGCGCAAGATGATCTTCGGGCGCTGGAGGCCGGTGGCGTTCTTCTCGAACGGGCCCTACGTGGTGCGCACGACCATCGTCGACGCCCTGTGGGCGCCGGGGCGAGGGGAGAAGCGACCGGACGACCATCCGTGGCAGCAGGCGGTGGGTCCGTTCGAGCGGCTGCTCGAGATGGTGAGCAAGCCCGGCGAGCTCGTCGTCGATCCGTTCGTCGGGTCGGGGACGACCGGGGTCGCGTGCATGGCCACGGGCAGGCGGTTCCTGGGAGCGGACGTCGACCCTGGAGCCGTCGCCCTCGCGATCCAACGGCTGAGCGGCACCCCGATTCCAATGCCGGATCGCGCACGAAACGAAGCGAGAGGTGGAGTGTCGTGACGTGTCAGCTCTCGGTGGTGAGATGCCGCTCGTCAAGGAACCTGAGACGTGGCCAAGGGACATCTGCAAGACTCCGCGTCGAGGAGAATCGCCGATGCGGGGGGTTCCTGATGGAGATTCGGGAGGAGCGCCAGCGAAGCGCCGTCGACGACGAGGTTGGTGCCCTCGTAGCCGTCACCCGACCCATCGTGGTGGCAGTGCTCCAATCGATCTCAGCGGAGGTGCTTGACGCGGCTCACTTTCAACGAGAGACTTTGCCACTGAAGCTGCTCGGCCTCCTACGCAAGCGGAGTGATGGCGACTGCGGAATAGCGTTCGAGTACGTCATACACGACGCAGTCACTCGCCACGAGCCCACAGCGATGGACCGCGTTACCGATGCCCTTCGGGTCTGCCGGATCGGGGGCGGGGAACCTGCATCGATCCTCTTTGCGATCGAAAAGGCTGGCTCGCAGCAGCTCATATCTACGAAGCTCGACTACATCACGGACGACTCGCGGGTTCTGTCCGGAACGAGGGGTCAACCTGTGAAGCTGAAGAAGCATCTCAGCTCGCTTGCCTCAGCCTTCCGTCGCCCAAGCGCTCGGCTCAACCTGCCTCAGAGCATCCGTGGTCTCTGGAAGGCCGATCTCTTCCTTGGATCGCCAGAACCGGACCACTGGGTGGGAACTACCGTCAAGATCAACCGGGATCAGCTTGAAGCAGCTCGTGGATTGCGGATTGCCATTGTTCCCAGCCGCGCCGGGAGGTCGGATGCTATCTACAGGGACGAACAGCGGAACCTCATCGTCTGCCCGATGCCGCACGACGAGAGCTTCATGCAAGTCTTCTACGAGGGCTGGAGGATCGTCCAGGCTCTTTGTGAGAAAGACTTCCGGATGCCCCGGGAGGTCGATCTCCCCTCGCCACGCCACCGTGAGGTTGCGCGGATCTACGTTGAACGACGTGACTTTCCCGTCGCCGAGGTGCACGAGGCGACCGCGAAGTTCGCCCAGCCCGAACTCCTGGAGACGAAGCCCGAATTGGTCGCGAGTGCCTCATTTCATGGCGCTTCCGACCCTCTCACCGCAACCGTCATAGGCCCGTTCCCCCGCCCGGTTCACTCGAGGGTCGAGGCCCGGCCGAGGGCACCTTTGCGCCCTTGAGCCGTGGCGTGCAGTGGCGACGCGCGGGGGTGGGAGCATGAACGGTTTGCTGGCGTGGATTCGGAGCGATACTCCGTCCATGACGACGATCGAGTGTTTCCGCTGCGGCCGTAGCTTCGAGACCCGGGCCACCACGGCCACCCGCTGCCCATCGTGCCGAACGGTCGTGCACATCTCGCGTGGCACGAGCTCCGCACGGCCCGGCTCGTCGACGGCACGGTCC